>JBNLGI010000231.1:0-151468 GCA_050305975.1 Sedimenticolaceae bacterium
TGGCGGAAGCCGCAGCACGATCCAGTTCATGGCTGGTTTCCAGGTCTTTGATGGTCAGGTTGCTCATTGTGTTCTCTCCTAATGCTGTGTTGGGTATGCGTTGGGACTGTCTATCGGGTTTCATATGCATTCGCACTGTAAATTGCACGTGCTGTGCCAGAATTCGATGAGAAGTAATAAACTTAAATATAAACAATGAGATGCGCCTGTTGAGCGATAAGGCGTGAGAATGCGGGCAAGCGATTCGTTGTGGATTCGTTGGTGAGTGACAAACGCAACGCGCTTGTATGTTCGCATTGTGCCGACGCTGCCTCGGATCAGCCTCAAACATGGAAACAGATGCAGCAGGAAGATGCGTAGAGAGCTTGGCGTCGAAGGACTCGGTTTGAGCCAACAGCGGATTGACGGTTCATGCGTCAGCCAGGATACCGATGCAAAAAAGAGAGGCGGATCCTGGTGACTCCTTAAATATACATATAGGGCAGCGATGGCTCAGAGTGCGTGATACCAACTGTCTTCGATCTTGGGTCGAAACAGTCCAACCCTCATCGAACCTTGCATAGTCGTCCGTGCGCAAACAGCGATCGGTTCAGTGTTGTGTGGCCGCGAACAGATTCACAAGGTCTGCTGCTCCAAACGAATTGGAACAGGAAAGGCGTATCCAGTAATTCTAATTCAAAATCAGCAAGTTAAAAATTTTCTAAGCGAAGATTTGCAGAATTGGCACGCGGCCTGCAATTACAGAATCATGAACCACAAACACAGAGGTTCATAACCTTAACCAAACCGTTTATACCAAAGTGAGGATAGAGACATGATGATCAGAGACCTGAAAATGAGCAAAGAACTGGATCGTGAAGCCCTGGTCGAAGTGCGTGGCGGTTCCGCTTACGCCGGTGGCCAGTTCGCACCGCAGTTCGTTTCCGGCGGCGGCATCCTGAGCCCGACTGTTGCCAACAGCTCACCCGTGAACGCGCCTGTGGCCGTTGACAACGACACCTACTCCTACCTGGGTCTCGAGCTCAACACCGCCAACGTGCTGGCCTCTGTCGGTACCGTCGTCTGGCAGTAACAGTTCAGTTCAGACTGGCATGAAGAAACGGGGGCCCATGAGGCCCCCGTTTTTATGTTACTTCACTGCGTACACGAAGACTGTATCCCTGGACTGTGCACCGCCAGGGTCTAACGCTAGCCATAACAGGCAACAAACGTGTCGAGTGATTTATCTGGTTAGCCTTTGACTTTATATATGGTATTTCCTTTCCTGCTTATAGTGGTTTTGACTCTTCCTTGTTTTTTGTACTCCTCTAAACAAGCTTTAATGTCTTTTGTTGAATGTCTTGCCAACTCCTCGAAACCATGTTGCCTTGATCCCCATTTCTGAATTCGAAGTGGTGAAAAATACCAAGTATCAAACTCTTTAAGAAAATCAGCCACCAAATCACACAAGTTAATTGTTTTTCCTGGCGTTGATTCCCTCGTAAGGGGTTTGCTTGTGCTTTTTGTTTGTAGCTCTTTAACCTTTGCCAAGATCCCCTCAGCCACTTCCAACCACGCCACATCCTCATTCTCGAATACGGATATGGCTTTATTATCATTTGGTAATGAGTGTAGTACTTTTAATTCTGACTCTAACCATAAACAGGGGCTTAATATAATGGGAATTACAACTGCATCTCCTGATTCATGTTTTTCAAGGGCACGAATTGTCTCGGTGTCATAGCAGTAATCTGATGCAAGAAAATTGGAGCTTACCAACAATAGTATTATGTCTGAATCCTCTAGGTTGTAATTTATCTCTTCCTCCCAATCGCTGCCTGCGGAGATTCTTCTATCGTGCCACTCGCTAATATACTTATTACGTCTCAGTATGGAGAGATGAGTTTCAAGCTTTTCTCGATACGATTCATCTTTATGAGAATAACTGTAGAACAATTTCAGTTTTTTCATCGTTTGTGCATCCTCGCATCTTTATAAATAGGCTAACGTCTAACATGCAGTTGAACAGAGTGCGCACGTAGCGGGTACTTTGTCCAAATCCATGCCTTTGCCAGGCGCATTTAGTACAGTTTTACTTGCCTGATTCATGTTTGCTCGCATAAAAATAGCTGTATGTCATTAAGATAATCAGAGCAATTCCAAAAAGAAGCAGGGCCAAGCTAAATTCAATGGATTTGCCTAGAGAAAATATGACTCTTACAGTAGTGATCAATGTAACAACGACAATAGTAGGTATCAGTACCCACTTTCGTTCAATTGGTTTTCTATCGGCCATTAGCAACATTAAGGTCCATGAGAATGCAATAACGGAAAAAAGACCCATTGGATATGCTATTTCCCCTAGCCCCATCCTTTCCGGTATCCATGCAAGGATTGCAATAACGAAATCAGCTATTGCCGCGACCCAATAACTCAGCCTTAACAATAGTATCGACTTTTGCATCATCTGCTTAGCTCGAAGGCCTTAAATCCAGATATAGTCATGGTGGTATGAAATGTGTAAATGCCTGACATTATGTTAGACAGTGTCGTGTTTTTGGTGATGGCCGCTGACGCGGCACTGTTGTGCGAAAGGCCGAATCGGCCTGGTACAGTTCGAGGTAAAGCTGGCCAGTGCAGGTTAGCCCGGGTTCTGTCTAGGAGAGTTGATATGAGCGATATTCCCACCTTCGTCCCTGATTCCATGTTGTGATTGCTCTCTATCCTGCTGATGCTTCATGCATTTCATGACGATCGAGTAGACGTCAACGGTGATGCGTGAAGCGTGTCGAGGCTTTAATTTAGGCCTATAGCAGATATGAAATCAAGCGGTTACCTGGATCGTATATCGTTCGGCACTGGAAACCATAGGCGGCCAAAATTATCACCTGGGTCCTGAGTTTCAGACCTGGATAGATGCTAAACGGAATTTCTCGACCAAGTGACGCATAGCCACCTGGCCGCCATGGGATTGGTGCGTGCTTTGGTCTCTTACATCCAGACTTATGTAAATTCAGCTCGCGACCACACGCTTTCGCGCACAGCGCATGGGGGATATTGGAGAAATGATCATGTCCGCTTTTCTCTGTTTCTCAGCGTAGACTTCTGTTATGTCGATGTCTCACTGCCGGTTGTGTTTCGGGTTTACAAACAGCAGCAATCAAAACGTTTTCGCAATACCAACAAAGTCTGGTGGACAACACCGTTCAAGCTTGCGCGCGCTGCTGGGTGCAAATAATTAATGTATGTTACTTCAATAAGATAAAGAATATTTTCTTCTGAAGCGAAAAACTGGCACGCGGCCTGCACTTACAGTGACATGAACCACAAACCCAGAGGTTCATACCTTAACAAACCTTTTTAGACCAAAGTGAGGATAGAGACATGATGATCAAAGACCTGAAAGTGAGCAAAGAGCTGGATCGTGAGGCCCTGGTTGAAGTGCGTGGTGGATCGGCTTATGCCGGTGGCCAGTTCGCACCGCAGTTCGTTTCCGGCGGCGGCATCCTGAGCCCGACTGTTGCCAACAGTTCTCCGATTAACGCGCCTGTGGCTCTCGACAACGACACCTATTCGTCGCTGGATCTGGAACTCAACACCGCCAATGTGTTCGGTTCCGCCTTCACCGGCATCTTTCAGTAAGCCGACTGAATCACCTGATGGGTGAAACAAACGGGGGCCTTCGGGCTCCCGTTTTTTATGTGCGAGTGATCAGTAACCGCGTGGGCATCGTAGTGAGAGAGCCTGGATTTCAAGAGTTACTGGTCGACAAACAGGGTACTTCAAGCCGTTGCGTGGCAACGAACAGATAGGCCAAGAAATGACGATGGCGATCCTGGAGGTTTACCCGGAGCAAAACAAAAAACAATATGAAACAAAAAGATAAAGAATATTTGCTGAGTGCAAACGGAAATTGGCACGCGGCCTGCACTTACAGAGTCATGAACCACAAACACAGGGGTTCATAACCTTAACCAAACCGTTTATACCAAAGTGAGGATAGAGACATGATGATCAAAGACCTGCAAGTGAGCAAAGAACTGGATCGTGAGGCCCTGGTTGAAGTGCGTGGTGGATCGGCTTATGCCGGTGGCCAGTTTGCACCGCAGTTTGTTGCCGGCGGCGGCATCCTGAGCCCGACTTTTGCCAACAGCTCGCCCGTGAACGCGCCTGTGGCCGTTGACAACGACACCTACTCCTACCTGGGTCTCGAGCTCAACACCGCCAACGTGCTGGCCTCTCTCGGCACGATCATTGAGCAGTAAACCCTTCAGCGGGGAGCCTGCGCTCCCCGCACAACCTCGACGGGAGAACAGACATGAGTGTTTTGCAAATTGACGACCTCGCGAAGAGCAAGGACCTGGACAAACAGGCGATGGATGCCGTTGTCGGCGGCAACGCCCTCGGCTTCGCCATGGCCGGCGGCCAGAACGGAAGCCAGGTGGTTGAAGGCGGATTCGGGATTTTCAGCCCCGTGATCGCGATCAACACTCCGGTGAATATGCCGGTGGCCATCGATATCGATACCAGCTCTCTGCTGAATATCGATGCCGACATCTCAAACATCATCGGTTCCGCGGGTACTGCGATCGCTGCATAAAAACCGCTGGTTTTTGTAAAGTAGTCGGAGTAGGGGGGATCTTTGGGTCCCCCTTTTTATTGTCATAGCGAAGGGGCATCGGACCTGATACAGGGATATCCGGAGCGGGAAGCATCCAAATCAATGGGCACTGTTTCGAGCCCCTGCTGACCGCCGTCAACATTGTCGCACGTGATTGAGGGCTGCTGTCGCGCTAGCCCACACTCAGCAGGATCACCTCGATCTCTTCGATGATCTCTTCCTGACGCAGGACATTACTCAGATGGGCCAATCGCTTCGACTGGTTGTCGAGATGCCTGAGAGCGCCTTCCAGGTGGGTGACCCGCTGATGGTTTTCCGCCATCAGCGAGGAGTAGAGAATCCAGTGCAGGAGGGCGAAGAGATAGTGTTCGCTCAAGCCTGCGAGAAACTCGGCGGGCGGCTGATTCAACACGGGTGGTATAGCGCCATCGCCATAAGTTCGCTCCAGTTGTTGAAAGGGTGGCAGCAGGGTACGCAGCCGGATCTCGCCATTGCTGTCATGGAACAGACAGAAGAGGGTGTCAGGCCCCCGCGCCTGAAAGAGTCGGCTCAAGCTGGCTGACAACACATCCAGTTGCGCGGGAATCTCTTCCAACACACCGGCGCCGGGCAGCAGTTCGGCGCTTGGATCGATTTGCCGTATCAGGGGGTGGAGTTTGTTCCCCAGTGCGATCAATCCGCGACGCTCTATCGGATATTTTCTCACTGTCTCAGCGAGACTCATCTCCAGGCGGCGATTGAAGTCGCCACAAAATCCCCTTTCACTGCCTACGATAATGAAGGCGACCCGCTCCTCGTCCGAGCGGGGTGAGAGACGAGGGTGGAAACGCAGAAAGTCGGCGGCCAGGGTCTCGATATGGTCGATCGCCGCTTGTTGGGCACTCAAAAATCCCGATAGTTTTCGGGTCTCCATGAAAGCCAGGGTTTTCATGGAGTTCATGATGCCGCGGACTTCGCTCAGGCTGTGGCGCTGTAGTTCGATGTCACGCCGTCGCGTCATGCGCCACCTCGCTGGCCGGCAGCCACTGCGCCACGGCCTGGCTCCACGCTTCACGGGGCGAATCCAGGTCCAGGTCCGACTCGGCAACGGCCTGTTCGAGCCGGCCGAGCAGGTCGGGTATGGCTTCGGGTTGAGCCGCTTCGAAAAGACGGTCGTTGAACGCCACCATCCAGGCCAGCTGAAAACCCTCGGGCAGAGGGTTGAAGCGATCCTGTTTCAGGATTTCGCGCAACAGCCTTCCGCGATGGATGGCCGCTTCCATACTGGCTTCGAGTTTCGCGCCGAAACGGGTGAAGATCTCCAGCTCCAGGTATTGGAGATAGTCGAGCTTCATGCGTCCGGCCTCCTCCTTCACTCTCGGATGCTGGGCCTGTCCGCCGATGCGCGAGACCGAGCGGCCGATGTCGATGGCCGGTCGAAAAC
This sequence comes from Sedimenticolaceae bacterium, assembly GCA_050305975.1. Classification (GTDB taxonomy): domain Bacteria; phylum Pseudomonadota; class Gammaproteobacteria; order Chromatiales; family Chromatiaceae; genus Thiodiazotropha. The sequence continues at coordinate 6,024 of JBNLGI010000231.1, forward strand.
CGGCGCTGAACAGGTCCCGGTCGAGGTAGACCTGCCCGTCGGTGATGGAGATCAGGTTGGTCGGGATGTAGGTGGCGATCTCGCCGAGCTTGGTCTCGACGATCGGCAGCGCCGTTATGCTGCCACCGCCGTGGGCGGCGTTGAGACAGGTGGCGCGTTCCAGCAGGCGGGCATGGATCGAGAATATGTCGCCGGGAAAGGCCTCGCGGCCGGGCGGGCGGCGCAACAGCAGGGACAGTTCCCGGTAGGTGCGCGCATGGGTCGAGAGGTCGTCGTAGACGATCAGCACGTCGCGCCCCTGGTGCATCCAGAATTCGCCGATGGCGCAGCCCGCGAAGGGCGCCAGGTGTTGCAGACCCGGCAGATCGCTCCCCTCGGCGACCACCAGGGTGGTGTAGGACAAGGCGCCGCACTCGCGCAGGGTCTGCAGGATATTGACGGTGGTGGAGCGCTTCTGGCCGATCAGCACGTAGACGCAGAGCACGTTGCGCTGCCGCTGGTTGATCACGGTGTCGATGGCGAGCGCGCTGCGGCCCAGGCCCTCGTCGCCGATCAGCAGCTGGCGCTGGCCCTTGCCGATGGGGATCAGGGTGTCGATGATCTTGATGCCGCTGTAGAGGGGCTCATTCACGAAATCCCGGCTCACCATGCCGGGAGATTGCGCCTCCAGCGGCTGCCAATGGGTGTGTTCGGGCGGCGGCTGATCGTCCAGTGGACGACCCAGGGGATCCACGATGCGCCCGAGCAGGGCATCGCCGGCGGGGACGCCCAGCGTGCGCCCGGTGCGCGTGACCTGTGTGCCGGCGGTGAGCTGTACGGTGTCGCGCAGCAGGATGGCGCCGATCAGGTCATGGGTGAGGTCGAAGACCATGGCCCGACTGCCGTCGGCGAAGTGGAGAATCTCATTCATCATGGCGGTCGGCAGACCGCTAATCCAGGTGATGCCGTCGCCCACCGAGACGACGCTGCCCTGTTCCTCGATGCGCAGCCGGGGCCGATAGCGCTGAAGCCATTCATCCCTGAGCGCGAGTCGCGATTCAGCGTTCATGGTCCAGCTCCGCGAAACCGGCCAGTTCATCGCGCAGGTTGCAGCCCAGCACCCAGTTGCCGGTGGCGATGCGCAGACCGGCCAGCAGGGAGTCGTCACGCTCGAAGCGGATCGAACGCTGGCCGGGGAAGAGGGCGGTGAGTGCCGATGTCAAGCGTGTCTGCTGCTTTGGAGACAGGGCATAGGCGCTGCCGACCCGTATCTCCGTATCGGCATCCGGCAGGTGCTGGAACTTCGCCCGATCCTCATCCGGCAGCCGCTCCAGCGCCTCGATCACCATCGCCACCAGCTGCGTTTCCGTCTCCGCTCCGGCGGCCTCCTGCAGCAGTCGGCCGGCAAACCGGGCGCCCTGGCGCAGAGCGGTCTCCTCCATACTGTGCTGCAGGTCCTGCTCACGGCGCGTGTCGGCCACGCGACTGCGTTCGCGCTCGTTGTCGATCTGCGACTTGAGTTCGTTCATGCGCCTGGCCTTCTCCGACTCCAACTCCTGCTTCAGCGCTTGCTGGAGCTGGCGTTTTTCCGCCTCCCAGTCGGTGAGGCGGGCCTGATACTGCTTCTTGAGCTTCTCGGCCTCGGCCTGCAGGGTCAGGGCATCCTGCAGTCCCTTGTCGATCTCGGCGCGCCGCCGCGCGATGATCTCGCGTACCGGCTTGAACAGAAAACGCTTGAGAATCCACACCAACACCAGGAAGTTGATGATCTCGAGTATGAATGTCGACCAGCTGAGTTCCACGCTAGAGCCCCTTGATGCCTGCCGATGATATGGGCGTCACTTGATCAGGTATTCCAGCAACGGGTTGCGGAACAGCACGATCAACACGATTACCAGCACGTAGATGGCCAATGACTCGATCATGGCCAGGCCGATGAACAGGGTGCGCATGATCGATTGCTCCGCCTCGGGTTGGCGTGACAGCGCCTCCATGGCGCGGCTGATGGCCATGCCCATGGCCAGCGCCGGCAGCATCACGCCGAGGGCGATGCCGATGATCGCGGCGACCGTGGAAGCCAGTGTGAAGAGAGTCAGATCAGGCATGGTCTTCTCCTTGCCTCGAGAGCAGGCGCTGCTGTGACTGAATGCCGCCGGCCACGTAGATCAGGGCCAGCATGCCGAAGATATAGGCCTGCACCAGGGCCTCGATGATATGCAGCATCAGGATCGGCACCGGGGCGAGAAAGCCCGCCACCAACAGGATCAGCAGCGCCGCCATCTCCAGGCTCATGATGTTGCCGAACAAGCGTACCGCCAGCGCCACGGTGCGGGTGACCTCGCTCACCAGGTGGAACGGCAGCAGGATCGGACTGGGCGAGAGGTAGTGGCGCAGATAGCGTTTCCATCCCTGAATGCGCAGGCCGTACCAATGGGTCGATAGGAACACCAGGAAGGCGAGGGCGGCGGTGGCGGAGAGATCCCGTGTCGGTGAGTGGACGCCGGGGATCAGGCCGATCAGGTTGGCGATGACGAGAAAGATCCACAGCGCGCCGATGAAAGGCAGGATGTGAACGCCCTGGATAGGGGCCACCTGTTCGATCGCCGTTTCGATGATGATGACCAGACGCTCGACCGCGGTCTGCCAGCTTTCGGGCTGTTCGCGCAGATGCCGTGAGATCTGCCAGCAGGCGAACCAGACCAGCGCCACGACCACCCAGGTGGTGACCACCGTGGCGCTGACGTCGAGCGGGCCGAGCGAGAACAGGGGGGTGATCTGCAAGCTGACCTCGTTCATCTCAGGACTCCCGGATGAACAGGTAGACATTGACGATGCCGAGCACGATGCCCAGGATGATCAGACTCATGGTCCAGCGCACCGAGTAGCCGCTGAACAGGGAGTCGAGCCAGCGCCCCAGGTAGGCGCCGCCGACCACCGGCAGCACGAAGAGCAGCCCCAGCGTGCCGAGATAGACGGTGTGTCTCAGCAGAGTAGGGCGCTGACGTTCGGCCCTGGCCATGCGCCGGGTCTGGCGTTCGATGCGTTGGTGCATCTCTTTGTTGATAGGCATGGCGATCATCCCCGCTCCTGGCGACCCATCTCCCATAGCTTGCGCAGCACCGACTCCTCCATGCGTTGCAGGCTCTGTTTGATGCCGAGCAGCTTCTGCTCCTCGGCCAGCAGTTGCTCGTGCAGCGCTTTGTGGATGCGGGTGTAGTCGTCATCCAACAAATAATGCCGGGTGCTCAGGGTCAGTCGGTTGTGTTCGAAACTGAGCAGGGCGCCGGGCATGGCGAGATAGGTCCAGGGACCGTCGCCGATCCGGAAGCGTGCCAGGCCGGCCAGCAACAGGGTCATCAGACGCGCGTGACCGGCCAGGATGCCGAAGCTGCCGCTGGCGTCCTCGCCGACGAACGAGGTCAGGCCTCGGATCTCCTCGGACCGAGTCGCGTCGAGCAGTTGCAGGGTGAAACTGTTCATTACGCCACCGCTTGCATGCTTCCGCGCATGTAACAGGACGACTCGTCCACTTCGTCGAATCCTCCGCAGAGGAATTCGTCACAGTCATTCAGCATCTGCTCCAGCGAGACCGAGACACCCGCCATGCCGGTGTGACCGGCGGTGGTCCAGAAGGGCTGGGTAAGATAGCGCTGAAGCTTGCGCGCGCGCATGACGATGCGGCGGTCCTTCGGCGACAGCTCCTCGATGCCGAGCATGGCGATCACATCTTCCAGTTCGTGATAGCGGGCAAGGTGTTCGCGCACACCCTCGGCGATGTCGTAGTGGTGTGAACCGAGCAGATGGCGGTCGACCAGCCGGCTCTCCGACTGCAGCGGGTCGACCGCCGGATAGATACCCTTGCCGGCCTGGGAGCGGGAGAGGATCACCGTGGTGTCCAGGTGACTCAGGATGGCGCCCACCGCCGGGTCGGTCATGTCGTCGGCCGGCACATAGACCGCCTGCACCGAGGTGATCGACCCCTGGCGGGTGGAGAGGATACGGTCCTGCAGCTCCGCCACTTCGGATGTCAGGGTGGGCTGATAGCCGACGGTGGCCGGCATGCGGCCCAGCAGACTGGAGACTTCGCTGCCCGCCTGTATGAAGCGGAAGACGTTGTCCATCACGAACAGCACCTCCTTCTGCAGGCTGTCGCGCAGGTACTCGGCATAGGTGAGGGCGGAGAGCCCGACACGGAAGCGCACGCCCGGCGATTCGTCCATCTGGCCGAAGACCATCAGGGTCTGCGGCAGCACGCCGGCCTGCTTTAGTTCGTGCCACAGCTCGTGGCCTTCGCGGATGCGCTCGCCGACGCCGGCAAAAACCGATACCCCCTGATGCAGGGTCGCCACCGCGTGCATGAACTCCATGATCAGCACCGTCTTGCCCACGCCCGCGCCACCGAACAACCCGGTTTTGCCGCCACGCACGAACGGGCAGAGCAGGTCGATGACTTTAATGCCGGTCGGCAGGAGTTCACCGATCCCCACCGCCTCGCTGAGTGGCGCGGGACGGGCGTGCACATTCCGGTACTCGGATTCCGGCAGTGGACGGCCGCTGTCGAGTGGCTCGCCAAAGCTGTTCAGCAGACGGCCCAGACAGTTGCTCGACACCGGCACATGCAGGGGAGCTCCGGTGTCATACACCGGCAGGGTGCGGTAGAGCCCGCTACTGCGATGCAGGGTGATGGCACGGATGCGCCGTCGGTCCAGGTGCTGATGGACCTCGAACAGGTAGGTTTCGTGATCGAGCTTGGCACAGAGCGCCTGGCGCAGGGGAGGGAGCGGGTCGCAGTCGATGACGACAACCGGCCCATGAACCTCCGTGATGACACCGATGGGAGATTCTGAAAGGGTTTTTGCCTGCGGAATCTGATCCATAGCGCACAATTAGCTGTCCCGTGTACTTACTAGTATATGTGGCTTTCACGACTTGCATACGCGGGAAGGCGCCGTTTGATCGGCGGACTCGATGATCCTTTCGAATGGGTCGATCCTGCAGTGAACTGTGATTAATAAAACACAGTAAGTATTCTCCATAACAAATTGTTATTAAATATATAAACTGGGTATTTTAGTGGCTGCGCTGGTAGTGCTGTCCGCCTCTGATCCCCGAAACGGTCGCCATGGCCATCTGTTCGGCAGAGACGCGTCGAAACTGACGCTGAACGCTTGGGGAGCAGACATCCCGTCACCGGTCGGTGACTGTGAGGGAGTGGTTTTTCTTCTAGACTTAATGCATGAGGATTGGATCGATGGATCGCGTCAACAATCAAACACAACCGGCCTGCGCCATCGGGCGTTCATATGACAATCCGTGTGGGTACATCCGGCTGGAGTTACGATCATTGGAGAGGCGGCTTCTATCCCGAAACACTGGCCAAAAGCCGCTGGTTCGATTTCTATGCGGAACGCTTCAATACCGTAGAGGTCAACGCGACCTTCTATCGCCGTTTCGCGGACTCCACCTATCGAAAATGGGATGAACGGGCGCCGCAGGATTTTCGCTATGTCCTCAAGGTGCCGCGTCTGATCAGCCACCGGCGCAAGCTGCACGACGTGACCGGCCTGATCGCCGAATTCACCCGATCGACCTCCTTGCTCGGCCATAAACTGGGATTGCTGCTGCTTCAGCTGCCTCCCAACATGCCCTATAAGCCCGAACGGCTCGACGCGGCCCTGCAGGCGTTCGGTTCACCCTCGCAGGTCGCCGTCGAGTTCCGGGACGAATACTGGATGTGCGAGGAGGTCTTCGCCCTGCTCAGGTCGAGAGGGGCCAACTATTGCAATCCTGACGATCCCGATCATGCCTTGAGCGATATCGTGACGGGTGATTCCGGATATCTGCGACTGCATGGGCGCAGAAACTGGTATGCCGACAACTACACCGATGAGGAGTTGCGCGCCATTGCCGAGACGGCCCGCCGGATGCGCCAGCGCGGCGCCAAGGAGCTCTATATCTTCTTCAACAACGACTATGCGGCCTATGCCCCAGGCAACGCCGCAGCCTTGTCGAGGCTGGTATGACGCGCAGGCCGAAGGTCCGCAACAATGGATAGTCGCCCGCACGATGAGATCTCCCCCCCCAACGGGGTGTCGGCCGACGCCCTTTTGAATGTGATCGAGGGATTGATCCGGGAGACGCCCGCCGCGGAACACCGCACGGGTGCTCTGAATCTCGATAGCCGTCTGGAGCTCGATCTGGGATTGGACAGCCTGGCGCGCACTGAACTGCTGTCCCGCATCAACGAAACATTCGGCATCGTCATGCCGGACGCGGCACTGCTCGCGGAAACCCCCCGCGAACTGCTGACTCAACTGGCGCAGGCAAGCGGGTTGCCGACACCGGAGAGATTCAAAGCGATACGGGAATCGCCGGGACGCGCAGCGGCGCTGCCGGACGCCGCCTCGACCCTGATCGAGGTATTGGACTGGCACCTGGAGCAGCAGTCGGAGCGGCTGCATATTCTGCTCTACGATCGTGACGATGAACCCGAAGCGCTGAGCTATGGGGAACTGGGGGAGGGCGCCGCACGAGTCGCCAGCGGACTCTGGGAGCATGCGGTACGGCCGGGCGACCGGGTGGCACTGATGCTGCCCACCGGCAGGAGCTACTTCTTCAGTTTCTACGGTATCCTGCTGGCCGGTGCCGTGCCGGTACCCATCTATCCGCCCACCCGCCTCTCGCAGCTGGAGGAGCATCTGCGCCGGCATGGCCAGATCCTGCAAAACGCGGGCGTACGTCTGCTGATCACCGTTCCCGAAGCGGGCCGGGTGGCCCAGCTGCTCAAGTCCCTGGTGCCATCCTTGCGTCATGTGGTCGACTGGTCCGTACTCGACAGCGCCAGTGGCGGTCCCCGAAGGGTCTCCCGCAACGCTAGCGATATCGCCTTTCTGCAGTACACCTCGGGCAGCACCGGCGATCCCAAGGGGGTGGTGCTGAGCCATGCCGACCTGCTGTCCAACATACGCGCCATGGGACAGGCGGTGGAGGTCACGCCCGACGATGTCTTCGTCAGCTGGTTGCCGCTCTACCACGATATGGGTCTGATCGGCGCCTGGCTCGGCAGTCTCTATTTCGGTCTACCGCTGGTGGTAATGTCGCCGCTGCGCTTCCTGGCGCGTCCCTCGCGCTGGCTGTGGGCGATCCACCATCATCGCGGGACCCTCTCGGCCTCACCCAATTTCGGCTACGAACTCTGTTTGAGCAAGGTGCCCGATGCCGAGTTGGCGGGACTCGATCTGGGCTCCTGGCGCTATGCCTTCAACGGCGCCGAGCCGGTCAGCGCGACCACCTTGCGCGGCTTCGCCAAGCGCTTCGCTCCATTCGGCTTCGACCCGCGCGCGCTGGCTCCGGTCTACGGTCTGGCGGAGGCGGCGGTGGGCCTGGCCTTTCCCCCGCCCCAACGCGGAGCCCTGGTCGACCGCATCAACAGAGATCGTTTCATGCTGAATGGCGAAGCGGTCCCGGCGCAGCAGGGCGAAGCCGAGCCCCTGGCCATCGTCGCCTGCGGCAGGCCCTTGCCCGGCTACCGGTTACAGGTCGTCGACAGTGCCGGGCGAGCGCTGCCGGAACGCAAAGAGGGAAGACTGGAGTTTCAGGGGCCGTCCGCTACCCGCGGCTATTTCGAAAATCCCGAGGCGACTGCGCGTCTGTTCCGGAACGGCTGGCTCGATACCGGCGACCGGGCCTATCTGGCGGACGGAGAGCTCTATATAACCGGGCGTATCAAGGAGATGATCATCCGCGGCGGACGCAATATCTATCCCTATGAGCTGGAACAGCTGGTGGGCGAGCTTCCAGGCATCCGCAAGGGGTGTGTCGCGGTCTTCCCCAGCGACGATCCCGACACCGGCACTGAGCGTCTGGTGGTGGTGGCTGAGAGCCGGGAGCGCGATCCCGAACGACAGCAGGCGCTGCGCCGGGCCATCCGCGAACGGACCAGCGATCTGCTCGGGATGCCGCCCGATGATGTGGTGGTGGCGCCACCGCACACGGTGTTGAAGACCTCCAGCGGGAAACTGCGACGGGGCACGCTGCGGCGCCTCTATGAGCAGGGAGCGTTGATGCAGGGCCGGCGCCCGCTGCTGCTGCAGGTAGTCCGGCTGCTCCTGAGCGGAATGGCGCAGCAACTGAACCGCATCCGCCTGAATGCCACACGCTACCTGTTTGCCATCTACGCCTGGATCCTGTTCAGCCTGCTGGTGCCGCCGGTATGGGTATCGGTGGTGACGCTGCCGCGCCTGAAGTGGCGTTGGCGAGCGATCCGTCTTGCGATCCGGGTACTGCGCCGCTTGACCGGCACAGCGTTGCGGGTGGAGGGGCTGCAGCATCTGCCCGCTTCCGATCAAAGGCTGATTCTGGTCGCCAACCATGCCAGTTATCTCGATACCCTGGCCCTGATCGATGCCATACCCCGGGATTTCGTCTACGTTGCCAAAGCCGAGCTGAAACAGAAGTTCTACTCCCGGATCTTTCTGCAGCGCCTCGACACCCTGTTCGTGGAGCGATTCGATAGTCTGCGCAGTGCCGGTATCGCCAGGGAGTTCGTCGCTTGGCTGGCGGAGGGCCGTTCGCTGGCTTTCTATCCGGAAGCGACCTTCAGGGCCGAGCCGGGCCTATTGCCGTTTCACATGGGGGCCTTCGTGGCGGCGACAGAGAGCGGCGTGCCGATCATTCCGGTCGCCATTCGCGGCACACGCGCCATCTTGTGCGCCGACTCCAACTTTCCGCACCACGGCGCCGTGCAGGTAATCATCGAGCGTTCATTGACGCCAGGGGGGAGCGACTGGGCCGAGGCCGTACGTCTACGCAACGGGGCGAGGGATTTGATTGCGCGCCACTGTGAAGAGAGGAGTCTGTAGATGGTCGATACTGGCGTGAAAACGCGCGGTGATGCGAACAGTCTGACCCTGTTTCTCAGCGGTGATGTGATGTTGGGACGGGGCATCGACCAGATATTGCCGCATCCCTCCGAACCGCGTCTTTTCGAATCCTATGTCAAGCATGCCGGAGACTATGTGGCTCTGGCCGAAGCGCGCAACGGGCCGCTGCCGCGAGCGGCCGACTACGACTATATCTGGGGGGATGCCCTGGCCATCCTGGCGGACCTGGCGCCGCAGCTGCGCATCATCAATCTGGAGACGGCGATCACTACCAGCGACGCCTACTGGAGAGGCAAGGGGATCAACTACAGGATGCATCCGTTGAACACGCCCTGTCTGTCGGCCGCCGGAATCGACTGCTGTGTGCTGGCCAACAACCATGTGCTGGATTGGGGTTATGCGGGTCTGGATGAGACTCTGGACAGCCTTCATGCAGCGGGAATCAGGACCGCCGGCGCCGGCCGCAGCATCGAGCAGGCGTTGCAGCCGGCGCTATTCGAGCTGGCTGGAGGGGGACGGGTGTTGGTGTTCTCCTTTGGCCATCGCAGCAGCGGCATTCCATGGGATTGGAAAGCCGGGAGCGGACGGGCCGGGATAGCGCTGTTGGAAAACCTGTCAGACAGGGCCGTGGCCGAGATCGCCAAACAGGTTCAGGCATACAGGCGCCCGGGTGACATCACTGTCGCCTCCATACACTGGGGCGGCAACTGGGGCTATGCGATAGCCGAGGAGCAGCGGCGCTTCGCCCATCGCCTGATCGCCGAGGCCTCGGTCGACATCGTCCATGGTCACTCCTCACACCACCCCAAAGGTATCGAGGTCTATCGGGAGAGACCGATCATCTACGGCTGTGGTGATCTGCTCAACGACTATGAAGGGATTCGGGGCTATGAAGCGTTTCGCAGCGAACTCGCCATCATGTACTTTCCGACCATGGAGATCGCCACTGGGCGGTTGCTGAGATTCGAACTGGCGCCGATCCTGATCCGCAACTTCAGGCTCAACCGCCCCGTTGAGGCAGAGATCCAGTGGATGGCCGAAAGCATGGACCGGGAGGGAAGGAGGCTTGGCAGCCGGATAGAATTCACCGATGGGGACAATCTGGTGCTTTTCTGGTGAGGGGCCGCTCCGGCGTGGAATCCGGCTGGCGCTTTTTTTCCCTCGTCGTGGAGCCCGGGTGGATCGATCGGGACGCAGGAGAGGAGAGCAAAGCGTATGCTGGCGGGAACAACTTCAAACAGGCGAGGTGATTGGTGGCCGTGCTGCGGATCGACGGGGATATGGGGGAGGGCGGTGGTCAGATTCTGCGCAGTGCGCTGAGTCTCTCGCTCTGCCTTCAGCGCCCCTTTCGCATCATCAATATCAGACAGCGGCGGCGCAAGCCGGGATTACAGCCGCAACATCTGGCCGCTGTAATGGCGGCGGCTGAGATAGGATGCGCCGAGGTGGAGGGAGCGGAACTCCACTCCGGCGAACTCCTGTTTACCCCACGCAAGGTCGTTGGGGGGGATTACCGCTTCGATATCGGCACAGCAGGCAGTACCACCTTGGTGCTTCAAACCGTCATCTTGCCGCTGCTGATGGCCGGCACGCCATCGCAGCTGACGCTGATCGGAGGCACCCACAACCCGCTGGCCCCCAGCTTTGAATTCATACGGCAGGCATTCCTGCCCCTGCTGGCGCGCATGGGTGCGAAAGTTGAGTTCGATCTACTGCGTCCCGGATACTATCCGGTCGGAGCGGGTGAGGTGCGGGCACGCGTCCTTCCCTGCGCCCGCCTGGTTCCACTATTCCTCGAAAAGCGCGGGGGGATCCTGAAGATCAGGGCGCTGGCGACCTTGTCACGCCTACCTGACCATATCGCCCGACGTGAATTGCGTGTAGTAGCCGAAGGACTGGGACTGGAAGACAGTGCTTTGTGTTTCGAGCGGGAGCAGCGGGCCAGATGCGCCGGCAATACCTTGCAGGTCACTGTGGAGAGCGAACACGTGACTGAGCTGTTCACAGCTATCGGCAAGCGCGGTCTGCCTGCCGAGTCGGTAGCCGGACAGGTGGTGGATCAGGTCAAAAGATATCTCGCCGCCGATGTCCCCGTAGGGCCCTATCTGGCGGATCAGCTGCTGCTGCCGATGGCCCTGGCCGGTGGTGGAGCGTTCGTCACGCTGGCGCCCGATCGACACGCCGCTACCAATATCGACGTGATACGTCGCTTCCTGCCCCTCGTGATTGCAAGCAGAACACTGGGCGCCGAGCGTTGGCGTATTGAGATTGCGGGCACAACGGGAAAAGGGTGCGACAATTCGGCAATAAACGGGAGACGGGCAAAGCACATGGTCGAAGCACCACGCATCGGTTCCCAGTGACGGCCCCATGTACGAGCGCGCCTATTTCCTGCCGATTAATACCGAGTCAGCCAAATCAAGCCGGGTCCGAACGCGTGAGGTGGATGCCTGCGCTGAACGGGTAGTGATGACTCAGCCAAGGAGTGATCGATACCCATCAATACCACAAAAGCGACGCAATCCCTTCACTGTGCTCTACACTTTCATTCAGAAGCTGACACCACCTTTGTCCCCGCTGGAGATCTACCGGCAGTGTCAATAGTGATGATGATTCGGGCATTACGTAATCACTTGAATACTGTATGAAAATACACAATGCATCCTGCTCGGTCGCGCAGAATCAGGGTGTGGGGGTGACTTCATGACTGCTGGCTTAGCGCGTCACAATGCATCCAATGGGCGCTTTGGCTTTGCCCAAGTCGAGGATGCGGGACGAATTGGCTGCTATTGACGAAAAATGTCGAAAACGAAAATTGGGTGAAACCATCGGGAGCAGAGCCGACTCTTTGGCAACTAACAACAAAAACTTCATACCAACAACATCGCCACACCAACAACAATGTGTCTTGACCTTCCAACATGAGGCGCTTCACCTACAGACAAAAGTGCAGGATGTGTCTTCCAGATGTCGATTGGAGACTTGCTGATGGGTAGGTCGATAGTCTCGGACTTCAGGCTGCACACGGTAGGGATGATCGCCTTGCTTTCTGGATTCCTGCCGCGAACAGTTGCATATGAATCCGACTCTGTTGATCCAAATCATATGCTCATCCAGGCGCCGGAGGACTTTATCCGCGATCCCGACCGCAAATACCGGCTGCGGGGCAACGGGAAGGTGATGAACAATCTCATGTTCGTTGCTGCCGAAAGCCAGCGTGATCTGCTCGATTCCCACAAGAGCCCGGGTCGGTGCGACGATAGGCTAAAATGGCGTATCCACTATTTCCGCGGGTCATACTATTCAATTGAGACGGCTTTAGTAGCCCTGTCAGCAAGAATCGAAATTAGGTCATGAACGGATTCAATAAAAAAGTTGATAACTTCTACACGAGGCAAGGCGTAATGCCGATGTGGGCAGGTAGAAGGTGCCTATCTGTCGCGCTGCTTTTCATGCTGTTGATGCCGCACCATGTGACAAGCCAAGCTTTGTCTACGCAGAATCCCTATAAAATCGAAGCTGCATTCCTGAGAAATTTTGCCCGCTATGTTGTGTGGCCGGAAAATGCTTTCCCTAGCAGTACCGCGCCATGGCAAATCGTTGTCCTGGGGCCGGATCCGTTTGGCGAGGTATTGGAAAAGACTCTGCAGAACCATACAGAGCAGGGGCGAGCTTTCCGTGTACTTCGTACTGACAATTACGAGAACCTGCCACCCTGTCAGATTATCTATATTGCCTATAGGGATTCAGTGCAGCGCAGAACCGCACTCAGTCTGTTAAGAGGTAAACCGGTCCTTACGGTCAGTGATGCACCGAACTTCATGGCCGATGGAGGAATCATTCAGTTGACGGTAGAGGACAGGGTACGTATGGGTATCAACCTAGACCAGGCTCGAGCAGCGCTACTCACGATTAAGGCAAAAATGCTGGAAGTCTCAAGCGAGGTGTTGGATCAAGGCATGATCCGTGAGATGAGATAAACGATGTCTATCCAACTGAATATCCACAACAGACTTGCACTCGTGCTATGGGGCACGGCTTTGACGGCGTTTGTCATAGCGGGTGCGGGACTGGCGCTCTTTCAGAGCCTGACCCTGGAGCAGCGTGCCAAACAGATCATGGAACCCTATGCGCACATGGTGGCTGTGGGTACGGATGCTGCTGTCGCTTTCGAAGACTCTCTGAGGGCGCAGGAAATACTTGATACGTTGCGCGGAAATCCACAGATTCAGGAGGCCGACATCCATCTGCAGAATGGAGAGAATTTGGCCAGTTTCAGCCGTTTACCCAACGCCCAACCCCGCTCGATGGCAGCTAGACCGGATGGTATCTACCTCACACAAAAATCTGTGGAGCTCCTGCAGCAGTTGCCAAGAGGAGCGCATCTTCGCATCAGCATGGGGCGGGAACAACTGGGAGAGCAAACAAGGCAAGCCATATGGATCTTCGGTCTCGGCGTTATCATTCTGTTGGCGGTTACATTGGCGCAATTGGCTGTTTTGAGACACACGATCGTGCGTCCGATTGCAGCGCTGACAGAAGCTACCGAAGCCGTCCAGGCGAGGGGTGACTATCGATACCGCGTGCCGGCTTCCGGCAATGATGAAGTGGCTCGTCTGGGACGGAGCTTCAACGCCATGATGGAAACAGTTCAAGCGCGGGAAAACGATTTACGTAGACTTACCCTGTTTCAACGCACGATTCTTGACAATGTAGCCTACGGCATCATATCGGCGAATCCGGATGGAGTCATCACCAGCTTTAACCCAGCCGCAGAGAGACTCTTCGGCTACAAGGCGGATGAGGTGATCGGCAAGATGACACCTGAAATCTGGCACGAAGGCGAGGAGATAAAACGTCACGCCATACAGTTGAGCAAAGAGCTGGGGGAGACTATTGCTCCGGGTTTTGGTGTTTTCACAGCGCGCCCAAGTAGAGACTTGCCTGAAGAAGGTGAATGGACTTTCATCCACAAGGATGGCGGCCGTTTTCCGGGATACCTGACCGTAACCGCACTGCGTGATGAAAGCGGGCATCTAACGGGCTATGTTGGCCTGACATACGATCTTACCGAACGCAAGCAATCAGAACAGCAGCTTGCCCTGTTGAGTTTTGCGCTGAATCAAGTGCACGAGATTGTGAATCTCGTGGATGAAAATGCACATTACGACTATGTAAATGAAGAATCGAGCCGGGTCCTGGGTTACAGCGTACAGGAACAGCTGGCCATGACCCCACTCGATTTCATCCCAAACTGGACAGTAGAGAGATGGAAGAGGCACTGGAAGGAAATCCAGGAGAGTGGGCGTGTTACTCTCGAAGAGAGTCTGCTTCGGAAAGATGGCAGCCTGCTTCCGGTTGAGCTCAGCGCAAACTATTTCGAGTATGACGGCAAGGGCTATAACCTCACACTGGCACGTGACATTACCGAACGCAAACAGGCGGAGCAGGAACGTCTGATCAATCTCAAGTTTTTTGAAAGTATTGACCGTGTCAACAAGGCGATGCTCAAGGCTGACGATCTAGAACAATTGATGGGCAATGTGCTCGATGTCGTTCTGCATAGCCTGGATTGTGATCGGGCTTTTCTTGCATATCCCTGCGATCCAAAGGCAGACTCCTGGAGTGTGCCGATGGAGCGAAGCAAGCCCGAATATCGTATCAATAATGGCGAGCTGATCGAAATGCCAATGAATGCCGAGCTCGCGAGAACAATGAATAAATTGCTATCCTCCAGTGAGCCGGTCAAGTTCGGTTCTGAAACAGATGATCCGCTGCCTGATGATTTGGCATTGCAATATGTCTTAAAGTCATCGATGTCGACCGCAATTTATCCCAAGGTCGATAAGCCCTGGCAATTCGGAGTCTGTCAATGCGCCTATAAGCGGGAATGGACGGCAGACGAAGAAATGCTTCTAAAAGAGGTTGGCAGGCGACTGGCCGATGGTATGACCAATCTGATTACGCTTAAATATCTAAAGGACAGTGAGTCCAAGTACCGGCGCATTGTTGACACGGCGATCGAGGGTATCTGGGTACTGGGTGCCGATACAGCAACAACTTTCGTAAACGCCCGACTAGCTCAAATGCTCGGATATACCTGGGAAGAAATGATTGGCCGACAGATGACAGATTTTATGTTTGACGAAGATACCGAGGATCATCTGCAAAGAATGGAGAACCGCCGAAAGGGGCAATCTGAAATCTACGAACGCCGTTTCTGTCGAAACGATGGTCAGACGGTGTGGGCACTGGTGTCGGCAACTCCTGTTCTCGATGAACAGCAAAAGTACAACGGTTCATTTGCCATGGTTACCGACATTACTGAACGTAAGCTGGCTGAAAGAGAGATACGTCTGCTCAATCAACAACTCGAGCAGCGAGTGACAGAGCGCACCGCACAATTGGAAGCCGCAAACCAGGAGCTGGAAGCCTTCTCGTATTCTGTCTCGCATGATCTCCGCACGCCTTTACGTGCCATCGACGGCTTCTCTCATATCTTGTTCGACGAGCACGCTGACAAGCTGGACGAGGAAGGGCTAAGGCTGATTACGATAGTGCGGGATAATACCAAGCGCATGGGCCAACTGATAGACGACATGCTGCAGTTTTCCAGAACCGGCAGGCTTGAAATCAGATTTACGGATATCGATATGTCGGAAATGGCGCATGAGGTCGTCGGTGAGCTCAGTTCTGCCGTCGGGGAAAATATTCAGCAACAAATACATATTGACCCGATTCCGCCTGCCAGAGGTGATCGAAATATGATGCATCAGGTGTTTATGAATCTACTTTCCAATGCGGTCAAGTTCAGCCGAAACCGTGAAAACGCATGCATAAGAGTGGGTGCCAATGTCGAATCTGGTGAGTCTGTCTACTTTGTCAGCGATAATGGCGTCGGGTTCGATATGAAGTATGTTGATAAACTTTTTGGCGTTTTTCAACGCTTACACAGTGTAGGTGATTTTGAAGGGACTGGCATAGGTCTTGCCATCGTAAAGCGCATCATCACCCGACATGGAGGGCGTGTTTGGGCGGAAGGTGTGGTCGATGAGGGCGCAACCTTCTATTTTACCCTTCCGGACGGAGGTGAAATTCATGACTGAAACTATGGATGTGGCGCAGGAGTCTATGCTAAAGAAGCCATAGATAAAATACACATATTCCCATAGCGATAGGTAAATGAGTGGCTTTATCTGATCTTGATGTCGACTGGCTACAATGGGTGAACACCTGATTGACCGTTCCGGAATTCTGTAAAGCAGTGGGTCGCTAAAACAGGTCGTGTTGTCCGTACTATTTTCAGCATGTTGGGAGAATGGGCATGAGTAAAGACGAGGTAGAAGTTGAAATACTGTTGGTCGAAGACAACCCAACAGATGCGGAATTATGCATCCGGGCCTTGCGAAAGAGCAGTCTTGCAAATAACTTGGTGTGGGTAAAAGACGGAGCGGAAGCGTTGGATTTTCTATTTGCCACAGGTCAATACTCCAATCGCGATATACTGTGCCCTCCCAAGGTCGTGCTGCTCGATTTGCGTCTTCCAAAGGTTGATGGCATAGAGGTTTTACGCAAGATCAAAGAAGATGAACGCACCAGAACCATACCTGTTGTGGTGTTGACTTCTTCCAAGGAAGACCGGGATGTTGCTGAGAGCTATAAAGTGGGGGTAAACAGTTTTATCAGCAAACCTGTGGAATTCGATGAATTCGCTAAAACGGTATCTGATCTGGGGCTCTATTGGCTGTTGGTTAATCGTCCGCCAGTGACAACAAAATAATGTAAAAGCATGAACGAACCGCTACGCATATTGATGGTGGAAGACATTCCTACCGATGCTGAGTTGATTGAGCATGAGCTGCGCAAAGAGGGTGTCATGTTCACGATGCAGCGTGTGGAAACACGGGATGGGCTGATCCGGGCCCTGAATGAGTTTCAGCCCGACATTATCCTTTCCGACTTTAATTTGCCCGAATTCAATGGGATGGACGTATTGGAGATTGTCAAGCGTTTCGCGCCCGAGGTGCCTGTGGTCATGGTGACCGGTGCGCTTTCCGACTTCGAAGCGGTTGAACTGATTCACGCTGGCGCACGCGATTACGTGCTGAAGGATCGATTAGCACGTCTTGCGCCTGCTGTCGAACGATCGTTGAAGGCGGAACTGGCTGAACGCGCCCGCAAGGCAGCGGAGAAGGCTTTGCTAAAAAGCGAAGCGAAATTCAGGGCCTTGGTGGAATCGACCAGCGACTGGATTTGGGAAGTCGATGAAAACGGGAATTTTACCTACTCCAGCCCCCAGGTACATGATCTGCTCGGATATCGATCTGACGAAGTGCTCGGAAAGTCGCAATTGGAACTGATGACACCTGAAGCTGCGGATCGATTCAATCAGCGGATGTCGGCTATTGTGGCTCATCGCAAGCATTTTCATCTTTTGGAACACGTCAACCTGCACAAAGACGGTCATGTCGTGTTTCTGGAGGCCAGCGGTACCCCAATGCTCGATGACCAGGGCAATTTTGTGGGATACCGCGGAATCAATAGAGACATAACCGAGCGTAAGGAGGCGGAACAGGAGCGCCGCAGCGCTGCGGAAAAGCTGGAAAAGACATTGCTGCAAACCATAGGTGCTGTCGCCGCCACCCTTGAAGCGAGAGATCCCTACACGGCAGGACATCAGCGACAAGTGGCGGCCCTGGCGCGTGCAATCGCCAAGGAAATGGACTTGCCAGAGGTTCATGTCAGCAGCTTATATCTGGCGGCATTGATACATGACTTGGGGAAGATAGCCGTACCCGCAGAAATACTCAATAAGCCAGGCAAGCTCAAGCCGATGGAGTATGAATTGGTCAGAACTCACTCACAAACCGGATTTGACATCATCAAGGATATCGAATTTCCGCTTCCCATAGCACAAATGGTTATCCAGCATCACGAACGTCTGGATGGCTCGGGGTATCCGCTCAATCTCAAAGACGGTCAAATCCTGCTCGAATCTAAGATTCTTGCCGTGGCCGATGTGGTGGAGGCGATGACATCATATCGCCCGTACAGGCCCGGCCTGGGATTGGACGCTGCATTGAAAGAAATCACTGAGAATAGAGGTGTCCTTTATGATTCGACAGTGGTCGATACATGTATTTCCCTGTTCCGTAACAACATGTTTTCTTTCACGTCCAAAACATAAACTCTGTCTCTATTCGACACTTATGAATTCAGTTGAAATGAAGCATCGTTTTGATGCTTTCAATATAGTCAGGCTCAGGCCTGGCAAGCCCCATGCTGTTCCAACGCGGCAACATGCAGACGACTCAGCGATTGGACAATAGCACTTCGAACGCGGCCAGTTCCACGGGTTTGCTGAACAGGTATCCCTGATAGTTCGGGCAACCATGCTGGTCAAGGAATTGTCGTTGCGCCTCTGTTTCGACACCTTCGGCAATGACCGCAAGCCCAATGCTTTTGGCCATCGTGATGATGGTCTGCACGATCACAGCATCATTCGGGCTGTCCGGAAGATTTCTCACAAAAGAGCGGTCGATCTTCAATAAATCGATGGGTAGCCGGGTCAGATAGGCCAAAGAGGAATAGCCGGTTCCGAAGTCATCTATGGAGAAACCGACGCCAAGCTGCTTCAGTGCCTGCATCTTTTCGATTGTCTCTTCGATATCGACAAGCACAAGACTCTCGGTCAGTTCGAGCTTGAGTCGGGCGGCAGGAGCGTTTGCGTTCTCCAGTGCCAAGCGCACCTTGTCGACAAAATCGGCTTGACGGAACTGGCGTGCGCTGACATTGATGGACAGCTGAAGATTGCGTGTGCTCGCATTACTGGACCAGATTTCGAGCTGAGCACAGGCAGCTTCCAGCACCCATTGACCGATGGGCAGGATCAGTTCGGTTTCCTCGGCCAAGGGTATGAACTGATCCGGAGAAACCATACCGCGCTCGGGATGCTCCCAACGCAAAAGCGCCTCTGCGCCGAATATGTTACCGTCGCTATCGACCTGCGGCTGATAGTGAAGCACGAACTGGCGGTGCTGAATGCCCAGCCGCAGGGCTGCCTCCAGAACCGCCCGGGATGCAAGCGCAACCTGCATCTCGGGGTCGAAGAAACGTAGCGTATTGCGTCCTGCCAATTTGGCTTGGAACATGGCGATATTGGCCTGTTTCAGCAATTCATCCGCAGTGCTTTCGGAATCCGGAAACAGAGTGACGCCAATACTTGGAGTATTGTGATGCTCGTTGTTAGCAATCGTGTAGGGCGCATCGAGCGTGGCCAGGATCTTTTCGCTGACCGCTTTTGCCTGTGACGCGGCCTCTTGATAACTGCGGCTCAGATCCTCCAGCATCACAACATACTCGTCAGCACCGAGGTGGGCCACACTATCGCTTTCACGAACGCAGCTTTCCAACCGACGGGCTACCTCGATCAACAATTGATCGCCAACGTCGTGCCCACTCGTGTTGTTGATAATCTTGAAGTTATCGAGATCGATGTAGAGGATTGCGCCATGGAGGTGACTGTGCACACTGCCCGCCAAAGCCTGATGCATACGGTCCAACAGCAGCCGGCGATTCGGCAATTTCGTCAGAGGATCATAAAAGGCGAGATATTTGATCTCTTTTTCAGCCGCCTTGCGTTCCGTGATGTCACGGTCGATCGCCGATATGCCTTTGGTCTCTCCACTGAAACCGCGAATCGGGGAGAGTGATAGGGAAATCTCAATTTGCCTGCCATCCTTTCGCTGGCGAGAGGTCTCGTAGTGTGCGATTCTCCTACCGGTTGCAACGACTTCCAGCAGGTCGGTGATTTCATGTTGCCGTCCTTCCTGAGCCAGTATCTTCACGGACTTGCCGATCATCTCATCCGCCGTGTAGCCATAGATTTTGGTGGCGCCTTGATTCCAGGTGGTAATGATGCCACCGATCGTCATGCCGATGATGGCATCGTCCGATGATTCTACGATAGCGGCCAATTTCCGGTTAACCGCATCGGTCCTTCGCCTTTCCGAAATATCGCGTACCAGTCCTGCGCCATGCCAGAAACCGTTGATCATTACCGAAGAAAAGGAGACTTCGACAGGAAATTCCTCGCCACCCTTGCGCACCGCGGATAATTCAATGGTACGGCCTATACTCGGGCCCTGGCCGGTTTCCCGGAATTGTACCGAGTTCTGCCTGAAGAAGTCGTGATATCCCCTGGGTGTCAGCAATTCGTACCAGACACTGCCCAATAGTTCCGCGTTCGTGTAATCGAACATCTTTTCCGCAGCTGGATTACAGTAGGTGATCAAGGAGTTCTGATTCACGATGATCATGCCATCTTTGATCGAGTCGGCGACTTTGTGGAAGCGCTCCTCACTGGCCGCCAGATCTCTTTCAGCCTGGTGACGCAGACGGTGCTCCTCCGCTTCCCGGATAGCGCGACGGACAGCGGGTGTGAGTTTGCACAAGTGGTTCTTCAGCACATAGTCGGCGGCGCCTTCGTGCAGGGTCTCGATTGCGAACTCTTCGCCCATGGTCCCCGACACGAAGATGAAGGGAACATCGGGCATCCGCTCCAATGTAATTGCCAACGCCTCCAAACCGGTAAAGGATGGCATCTTGTAGTCGGCCAGCACGAGGTTGGGTTTAAATTCTTCCAGAGCCGTGATGAAGCTGTCTCGTGAATCCACCCACAACGATGAACAGACGATACCGTCTGCTTGCAATTGTCGTTCAATAAGCTCGGCATCAGCCGGCTCGTCTTCCAGGATCAGGACATTCAGTTCATCAGGAATGTCATTCATGCGATAGCGCCCGTTTTTCCGACTGCGTTTAGAGGACGAGTTCCGCGCGCTCGATGAAGGTGTCGAACGATACTCGCTTGAGGGAATACTATTTGAGCCCATGGTGAGAGTAAGTTTTATATTTCAAGGTCGTTTTTCAGGAGGTTAGCACAACACCGGGAAATTAGTGGAACCGGGACCTGATCAGGGTGTGACTTATCGAGTCAACAAAGACCCTTTGCTCAGGTCCCATGACTGATCTGTCACTATCCTTCAGGTGGTGTTCGACATTTTCCGTTCGACTCCGGTCACGATATCCAGCCCGTAGTAGACAGAGCAGGTATACAGCGTACGAAATACTGATCCTGAAGTGTAGTTCGGATGATGCCTGTTGGCATAGCCAGCTAGCGCCGGAATCCTATGACCCTGGATTTCGGTAGGCCGCAATGCCAATGAGACTTATCGTTTTTGTTGAATTATGTCGAATTGAAAACTTTCCCCAGGTTCCATATCAATGCAATCACCAAAGAGAAGGGATTCGATCTGGGTCATCCTGTTCATCGATACCGCCGACATCAGTCAAACGACGCGGTGGTATCTGCTGCAAGTTCAACTCTCCCGGAAAGGGTTCATATGCAACAGCCGATCGCAGGTGATGGCATCGGCGATAAGCGCTTTCTCACTGCGTGATTCGTAACACAAATGTTCTGCCCAGGTCTCCCTGGCCGTAACTCAGGTCGTTATATTCGATCGATGTGTGCCTAAGGTTCCTGGTCTATGCTCAGGGTGGAGGCAGCGGTCAGACGGTCCCATACCGGATCCGCAGGCTATGAGCAGAACACACTTCACACCCTTCCTGCATCGGAGGTCGATCGCCTACTTTTCCATGGAGATCGGCTTGTTGAGCGACATCCCCACCTATAGCGGAGGGCTTGGCGTGCTTGCGGGTGACACCTTGCGCTCTGCCGCCGACCTCGAACTCCCCCTGGTTGGGGTGACGCTGATCAGCCGTCAGGGCTATTTCCGCCAGAGCCTCGATGCCGAGGGGCGCCAGTCCGAGCGTCCGGATCCCTGGGAGCCGACCCAGTGGTGCATACCGTTGCGGGCGAAGATCTGCGTCCCTATCGAAGGACGCGATGTCTGGGTTCAAGCCTGGCTCTTCACCATAGAGGGCGGTACGGGGTTCGAGGTTCCGGTGCTGTTGCTCGATACCGATCTGGATGAAAACAACCCCCAGGACCGCGCCATCACAGACGAGCTGTACGGCGGCGATGAGGTCTATCGATTGAAACAGGAGATCGTGCTCGGTATCGGAGGGGTGCGTATCCTGCGGGCTCTCGGTTTCGAGATCCACACTTATCATATGAACGAGGGCCACTCCGCACTGCTGGCACTCGAACTGCTCTGGGAGTCGGCACACCCGGCCAATGGCCCTGCCGTCGCCAATCCCAGACCCGTCTTCGATTTCGACCGGGTGCGTGATCTCTGTCTTTTCACCACCCACACCCCCGTCGATTCAGGGCACGACAAATTCTCTTACGAGTTGGTCGAACGGCTGCTGGGCGAGTATCTCGATCTGTCGATCGTGCGCTCATTGGCGGGACAGGACCGTCTCAACATGACCCGGCTGGCACTCTCCCTCAGCGGTTACGTCAACGGCGTGGCGAAAACTCATGCGGAGACCTCCCGTCAGCTTTTTCCAGGTTATCGGGTACACGCCATCACCAACGGCATTCACCCCACGACCTGGACGGCGCCGAGTTTTCAGACGCTCTACGATCGCTATCTGCCCAATTGGCGACATGAACCGGAGATTCTGGTGCGTGCGGATCAGATTCCGGAAGAAGAGATCTGGGAGGCCCATCGGTCCGCCAAGCAGGCGTTGATCGAACAGGTGCGCCGGTTGACTGGCAGAGTCCTCGACCCGGACCTGCCGATCATCGGATTCGCCCGTCGTATTACCGCTTACAAGCGGCCCGATCTGCTCTTCTACGATCCCGATCGGCTGCGCAGCATCGCTGCCCGACATCCGTTCCAACTGGTCATTGCAGGCAAGGTGCATCCCAGGGACGAACCGGCAAAATCTCTGCTGCGTCAACTGTTCGACAACTGTAACAGCACAGAGGATATCTGCCGTTGGGCCTTCCTGCCCGGTTACGACATGTCGCTGTCCCTCAGCCTGATCTCCGGCGCGGATCTCTGGCTGAACACCCCGAAGCGCCCTTTGGAGGCCTCGGGCACGAGTGGCATGAAGGCGGCGCTGAACGGCGTACCCAATCTGAGTATCCTGGACGGCTGGTGGATGGAGGGATGTATCGAGGGGATTACCGGCTGGGCCATCGGGACGCCGCAGGTTCCGGATCTCGATCAGGAGGACGCCGAATCCCTCTATCAGAAGCTGGATACGGAAGTCCTGCCGCTCTATACCGACGAGCGCCAGGGCTGGATCAAGGTCATGCGCGGGGCCATCAGCAAGAACGCCTACTATTTCAACAGTTTTCGCATGATGCGGCGCTACGCCACCGAAGCCTATATCCGCTGAAGCCGATCATTGGGCCGTCCGATCGTCATAGATCCGTCCATGGGGCGATGCAGGCCATCAACTCTCTTTATAGCAGTTTCCCTCCCGCACCCAGACGCCCTGATTCTCGCAATGGAGCAGCTCATTGCCGCTGCAGACATAGTCGCCGAGGGCATAGGTCTGTCCGTTGAAATAGCAGAAACCGTCACCCTCCTCGGACTCAGGGGAAAAGTCGGCAAGGTCCTCGTCGTCAAGTATGGGGGATGTCTTCAGTTCCGGATCGGGGGCCCCGACCTGGTCTCGGCTGCCGGTATCGAACATAGTCAAACACCTCGTGTTAGCGATGAGTCACAAACATGCAGACCATGCTTTCAGTATAGTCGGAAGCGCCTGACTGAGGGTGAAGGCCCTTAGCCGCTATCGCTCCAGGGCTGTCGGCCTTTGTTCGCTGATACCCGGTGCCTCATCCCTGGGTGGATGACGCCGTACGGCTTCCGCATTATGCACACTACGCAAAACACGCTGCGGGCACTACAACTCCAACCGCACCCGCACCAGACCGGGGTCGTCAACCTCCTGCTCCTCGCTGAAGCCGAGTACCTGACAGAGTTTGAGCATCTGCCGGTTTTCGTGCAGCACGTCACCGTGAATCCGTTTGATACCGCGGCGTCGCGCGTACTCGATGATCCGACGCATGAGAAAGATCCCCAGACCCAGGGCCGTCATGTCGTGGCGCACGATAATGGCATACTCAGCCTCTTCGTTGTCAGGATCGGCGACGATGTTGACCACACCGAAAATTTCGGTCTTGCCGGGGATTCCGATCTCGGTCAGGATCAGCCCCATCTCGCGGTCATAGTCGATCTGAGTGAAGCGTACCGCCGCCACGTGCGAGAGGGTCTTCATGGGGATGAAGAAGCGGAAACGGACCTCTTCGGGTGTCAGCTTGCTGAAGGCGGCCTGCAGTGAGGGTTCGTCCTCGGGCAGAATGGGGCGCAGCAGCAGGTTACGTCCATCGCCCAGCGGAATCAGCTCCTCCAGTTCCTTGGGATAGGGCCGGATCGCAAGCCGGTCGGTACCCGCCCCGGAGGCCCGCTTCACCCGCATGCGCGCATCCAGCGCAACCACACCGTGCTCGTCCGCCAGCAGCGGATTGATGTCGATCTCCTTGATCTCGGGCAGATCGATCAACAGCTGCGACACCTTGATGAGGGTGAGCGCTATGGCGTCGAGATTGGCGGCCGGCGTCCCCCGGTAGCCTCGCAGCAGATCGTAGATGCGCGTTTGGGCGATCACCTCGCGAGCCAGCCGCATGTTCAGCGGCGGCAGCGCCAGGGCCCGATCTTTGAGCACCTCGACCGCGGTGCCTCCCTGACCGAACAGCAGCGTCGGACCGAACTGGGGATCCTCGGCGGCGCCGACGATCAACTCATGCGCGCCACGGCGTCGTATCATCGGTTGTACGCTGAAGCCGAGGAGATGGGCCTGAGGGTAGGCCTCGGAGATCCGTCGCGCCATGGCCTCGGCAGTCTCGCGCACGCTCTCCGCTCCGGACAGATCCAGGATCACACCGCCCGCATCCGACTTGTGAATGATCTGTGGCGACACCACCTTGAGCACCACGGCTCCGCCAAGCCTGGCTGCCAGGGCGCCGGCTTCGTCGGCCGTGCGCGCCAGCTGGGTCGTCACCACGGGGATGCCATAGGCGCTCAGAACCTCCTTGGCCTCGGGCTCGCTCAGCAGGTCGCGTGACTCGCCGAGCGCCTGTTCGATGATGGCGCGAGCCTTGCCGGCATCGGTGGCGAAGGACTCGGGAATCGAGGGCGGGGTCTCGATCAGCATCTCCTGGTTGCGCCGGTAGTTGACCATGTGCATGAAGGCGCGAATCGCCTGCTCCGGAGTAGCGTAACTGGGGATGTGATGCTGAGCGAAAAGTCCCCGCGCCTTGGCCGCACTGCCTTCACCCACCCAGCTCGTCAACAGCGGCAGCCGCGGGTTCTCTTTGAAGCTTTTGATCACCGACTCCGCCGCCTCGGTGCTGGAGGCGACCGCAGTCGGGCAGTTGAGCACCAGAATGCCATCCACCGCTCTCTCTTTCGACAGCACTTTCAGGGTCGCGGCATAGCGTTCACCATCCGCATCCCCGATGATGTCGATCGGATTTTGACGGGACCAGGTGGGGGGCAGCAGCCGGTCCAGCTCCGCCACGGTCTCCTGGGGCAGTTCCGCCAGCCGGCCGCCCGCATCGATCACCGCATCGGCGGCGAGCACGCCGATACCCCCGCCGTTGGTCATGATCGCCAGCCGATCCCCGTCCGGACGGCAGCCCATGGCCAGGGTCTCCGCCGCATCGAACAGCTCCTGCAGTGAGGTGACCCGCAGCATGCCCGCGCGGCGGAAGGCGGCGTCATAGACGGCGTCGGATCCTGCCAGAGCACCGGTGTGAGATGCCGCCGCCCTGGCCCCTTCGGGATGGCGTCCCGCCTTGACCACGATCACCGGTTTCATGCGCGAAGCCGCCCGTGCCGCCGACATGAAGCGACGGGCGTCGCGAATCGACTCGATATAGAGCAGGATCGCCCGGGCCTCCCGCACGTTGGCGAGGTAGTCGAGGAGATCGGAGAAGTCCACATCGGCCATGTCGCCCAGCGAGAGGAGGTGGGAGAAGCCGATGCCCCGGTTGTGGGCCCAGTCGATGATGGAGGTGACGATGGCTCCGGACTGGGCGATGAAGGCGAGCGAGCCGGCATCGGGCGCGCGCTGGGCAAAACTGGCATTGAGATCGATACCGGGCAACAGGATCCCGAGGCAGTTGGGACCGACGATACGCAGGGTGTGGGGGCGGGCGGCATCGAGCATGGCCTGCTGCAGCGCCATGCCGTTGTTTCCCGGGGTCTCGCCGAAGCCGGCGCTGATGACCACCGCGGCCGCTGTTCCCCGCCGCCCCAGCTGATCGATGATGTCGGGGATGGTCTTGGGAGGTGTGACGATGATCGCCAGGTCGGGCGTTTCCGGCAGGCTTTCGACGTTGGGGTAGGTCACCACCCCGCGAATGAAGCGATACTTGGGATTGACCGGCATGATCGGTCCTTCGAAGCCGCCTTGGAAAAGATTCTGGGCGACTACCGAACCGATCGCTCCAGTCCGCTTGCTGGCGCCGATCAGGGCGATGGAGCGGGGTCTGAACAGATGCTCGAGATTTCGGGTGGACATCGGGTCTCCACTCGGCGCTATGGGCTGCCGGTGCTTCCGTTTCCATGATCAACACTATCATCATGGGCCGTTTTGCTAGACTCTTCAACGAGGGCATCGCCGTTGCGGCATCGGGTGCGAGATCAGGGAAAGTACGGTCATGGGGACAGGCCGTCCGGTTCCTGACCTTACACCGACAATCGATCCGCAGCGTAGGCTGGGGTCCAGCCCCACCGGTCGACGTTGACCCATCGGTTCCTAATCCAGGGGTCATGAGATGCAGGTAATCCGAAAATCACCCCATGACAGCGCCAGGCCGCCCAATCTGCTCGACTATGAGGCCGCCTGCAGCGCATTTAGCTGGCAGCAGGCGCGCGCAGCTCTCGACGGTCTGCCCGAGCATGGCGGTCTCAATATCGCGCACGAAGCGGTCGATCGACATGCGCTGGGCGATAAGCGCGATCAAGTGGCGATCCGCTGGTTGACCAAAGCGGGCGGGGTGGAGGATTACACCTACGCTCGACTCGCCGCGCTGAGCAACCGCTTCGCCAACCTGTTGCAGTCGCTGGGTGTGGGCGTGGGGCAGGGGGTCTTCAGCGTGCTCGGCCGAGTGCCCGAACTCTTCATCACCGCCCTTGGGAGCTGGAAGAACCGCAGTCGCTTCTGTGCGCTTTTTTCAGCCTTCGGTCCCGAGCCGTTGTACGCGCGTCTGGCCATCGGCCGTGCCCGTGTGCTCGTCACCACGGCCGATATCTACCGACGCAAGATCGCTCAGCTGCGCGACCGATTGCCGGACCTGCGATGGATCCTGGTCATCGACGGCGATGAGGCGCCCGCAGGGACACTCGATTTTCAGTCTCGACTCGAGGCTGCCGATCCCGAATTCCGGATCCCCTCCACCGACCCGGAGGAGATCGCCTTGATTCACTTCACCAGCGGCACCACCGGCAAACCGAAAGGAGCCCTGCACGCCCATGCGGCGGTCATCGCCCACCACCATTCAGCGCGCATGGCGCTCGATCTGCAACCCGGCGATAGCTATTGGTGCACTGCGGATCCCGGCTGGGTCACCGGTATCTCCTATGGTGTGATCGCCCCCTTGAGCATCGGCGCCCGGGTCATTCTGGACGAGTCGGAGTTCGAAGCGGAGCGCTGGTACCGACTGCTTCAGGAGCAGGCGGTCAACATCTGGTACACCGCACCCACCGCAGTGCGCATGTTGATGAAGTTCGGTCCCGATCCGGCCCGGAACCACGATCTATCGGCATTGCGTCTGATGGCCAGCGTCGGGGAACCGCTCAATCCGGAAGCCGTCCTCTGGTGTCGAAAGGTCTTCGGGTTGCCCTGTCACGACAATTGGTGGCAGACCGAGACCGGCGCCATCATGATCGCCAACTATCGCGCCATGGACATCAAGCCGGGCTCCATGGGACGCCCCTTGCCCGGTATCGAAGCGGCGATCGTCGAGCGCGGCGAAGCAGGGCGCATTCGCATCCTCTCCAATCCGCAAGCTACCGGCGAACTGGCGCTGCGCCGGGATTGGCCCTCGATGTTCCGGGGCTATCTCGGTGACGAAGTCCACTACAGCAAATGCTTTGCCAGTGGCTGGTATCTGTCCGGCGACCTGGCTAGGCGTGACGAGGCAGGCTACTACTGGTTCGTTGGCCGGGCCGACGATGTGATCAAGTCCGCCGGCCATCTGATCGGTCCCTTCGAGGTCGAGAGCGTGCTGATGGAGCACCCCGCGGTGGCGGAGGCGGGTGTCGTCGGTCTGCCGGATCCCATCATCGGAGAGACCGTCAAGGCCTATGTGGTGCTCAAACCCGGGAGGCGCATGGATCAAATCCTGCAACGTGACCTGCTCGCCCATGCCCGCAGACGTCTCGGGCCCACGGTGGCGCCGAGGCAGATCGAGGCAAGAGAAGAGCTGCCGAAAACCCGTTCGGGCAAGATCATGCGCCGGGTCTTGAAGGCACGGGAGCTGGGACTGCCCGAAGGCGATCTGTCGGCGCTGTTGAACAATCCCTCATGAACCTGGAATCCGCAACCTTGGTAACGGCTGAAGACATATGAACAGAGATGAGATCAAATCGATCATCCTCGAAGTGATGCTCAATATCATTCCGGAGATGGAGCCGTCGACGCTCGATGCCCGGGTCAGCTTTCGCGATCAGGTCGAGATGGACTCTGTCGACTATCTCAATTTCGTGCTGGCCCTGGAGAAACGGCTGGGGATCAGGATCCCGGAGATCGATTATCCAAGGTTGTCGAGCCTCGATGGAGCTGTCGCTTACGTGATCTCCGCTCTGCCCGAGGAAACGTCTGCAGATCCACCGTGATGCATTGATCCGGCATCCCAACGGTTGTCGGATCAACAATGTCTGTCGTTTCGGGTCTCATCAGAAATCCGCAGCTTCATATCCTCTAAATCGAAACTCAGGATCCCGGGCTTGGCTGCTCGCCGAGGCGACTCAAAACTGCGCTGCCGATTTCGGCCTGTACGCCTTTAGGCAAGGTAATGTCATGGTCATCGCGCAGCCGCGCCCAAAGCTCGTCGATGCTCCGGGGAGGTGGTTGCAGTCGTGAGGCGAGCACCGTCATATCTTCCACCACGGCCCAGGGGTAGGTGATCCAGCGCCATTTGACGATGCGTCGGGCAAAGTAATCCGGTTCGAATCTCGAGCTCGTTTTGTGATGCAGCACCGCAGTACGCAGGCAGGCGGGACTGCCGCACTTCTCTAAATGCGTCAGTGCGACATTGAAAGTGTCCCCGGAATCGCTGACGTCATCCACGAGCAGCAGCTTCTGCCCGCTGATATCCGCTGCCAAAGGATATCGGACGACGGCCCTGGGCATTTTGTCCGGGCCGTGATAGTGCTCGATTTTGAGGCTGACCAGATTCATGACGCCGAAAAAATCCGACATGATGCGGGCAGGGGCGTAGCCACCTCGTGCGATGGCGATGATCGTGTCGGGATGAAACCCTGATGCCGTGATGCGCTCGTAGAGTCTTCCGCACAAACGGTAGAACGCATTCCAGCTTGTATATTCATACCTTGGAATCACAACACTATCCAAAAACAGTAATGTTCAACCTTGTTGGTTTACTCTATAAACAGACCGGTCCTGCATAATCGGTGTGTAACCCTGCTGGATCGATGCCTGAGTATCGAGGTATAAGCCAAGTACCATATTCGAAGTATTTCCGTCATGAAAAGCCATGCTGAAAGTTCATCATATATAGCGTTTGTATCGATGCAACTCCATTGACCTGAGCTGAATAGGAATGGCGCTTTGGTAAGTGCCAAACTAAACTGACTCCGAACAGAACCTGGAAGAAGTGTTTCACGAAAATGAATTCAACAAAAGTATCGCCATGCGACTATCTGATCTGCCGGAACGGACACGACGATTGCTACCGTCTCTACCGGCTAGACCCCGATGCCAAAGAGCTGTTCAATCCGGTTCCGCTGAAAACGGATGCATCATTCGACCGCTCGTATCGGATGGCGCAGGTGGGCGGTTATCTTTTGCAGTGGAGCCCACTGTGCCAGCCCGATGGAAAGCCGGGCTATCGCTACAAGCTTCTGGCATTCGAGCCGGATTCCGGGGATCCTCTGAATGGCCAGGCGCATCAGAGCGGCTACTGGAAAAAGACGAAATTCTGGGGCAAATATCGTGATCATTACAGTGATGATCCCGATGAGGGACGGAACCTCGATCTCATCCCGATGACCGGGTATGTCCTGAGCATGATACCTGCAAAGGGACGAGGAACCTTCGAACTCTGGAATTTCGATCCACAGCCGAACTCGCCGGGAGAGGCCGATCCGATCCCATTTCCCTATACGGGCCAAGGCGGCTTTCCACTGATCAAACAAGGTCACATCCTGATTCCCATTGGAAATTATGTGCTCGACCGGCTGCCGGACCGCAGGTGTTTCCGCTTGTGGAGTTTCGATCCCCAGCTGCCTACGCCGCTCTCGCTGCCGACGATCCAGGAGGGCAGCTGGAATCACATCGACGAGGGTCACCACCTCACGCCCATAGGCGATCATATTCTGGACTGGCATCCCGGGGAGGGTAGCTACAGGCTATGGAAGTTCGACCCCGATCACAAGGACGTTCTTGTCGGTCCCGTTCGACATGGGCGACTTCCGGACGAGATCGGCGCCGACGCGATGCTGACCGGGTATCAACCGCGAATTCCCATTCTGATACAAAGGGCTGAGATACCGGGCACCATCGATTTCATGCGTTCGAAGATCCGCCATGTGGTCTACTACATGCTCGAAAGCCGCTCGTTCGACAATGTCTGTGGCTGGCTCTACGAAAAGGGCGATCAGGGATGTCGTTACATCGGCTCACAGGAACCGTTCGAGGGTGCCAGCACGGACAACTTCAATTTCGACGGGGATCGCAAGGTTCACGTCAGCCGGTTCAAGGACGGCAAGCTGAGCGACCAGTGGGACCTCATCGCCCTCGATCAGGATCCCTTTCATGACACCACGGACAATCTGCAACAGATGTTTGCCGAATCCCCCGGTTATTGGGGCCGGGCGAAACCGGACATGGGAGGATTCATCCTCAACAGTGCCAATCCCCAGGTGATGGAGACCTTCAGTCCGGAACAACTGCCGGTGCTGAACGGACTGGCGCGCCATTTTGCGATTTCTGATCGGTGGTTTTGCTCTATTCCCGGCGGTACCGATGTCAATCGGGCCTTCTCCGTAACCGGCTCCGCTTTCAACAGGCTCGGCACCTGGGAGGGAGGGGACGCGTACAGGTATTGGCCTTACGCTCCACATCGCCAATCCATCTGGAAAGCGCTCTGGAGCCAGGGAATCACAGACTGGAAAATCTACAACTCGGTGCTGTGGGAGGAGTGCATCTTCACCTATCAGCTCTACCTCAAGGGACAGATTCCCACGGTCGAAGCCAACCCGGACCGCTTCCTGGCGGACCTCGACCGATTCAAGAAAGACGCCATGAGCGGCAATCTGCCGGCCTTCAGTTTCCTGGAACCGGTGTGGATCGCCCCTTCAGGAGCCACCTCGTATCACCCCGGCGCCGATCTGGTTCCCGCAGAAAGGGCGCTCAACGATATCTACGAGGCCATCAAGAGCGGCCCCGGATGGGAACAAACCCTGCTGGTCATCACCTTCGACAAAAACAACGGCATCTACGACCATGTCGCGCCCCCATACGCCAAAAAGCCCTGGCCCAATGACCTCAACAACGGCTTTGCCTATGACCTGATGGGGCCGAGAGTCCCCACCATCATGGTATCTCCCTGGATCAGGCCGCAGTCCGTTATCAGGGCAGAAGGGGAAACTCCTTTTGATTCGACCTCATTCGCTGCCACACTGCTTCACTGGTTTGGCGTGCCCAAAGCGCTCTGGGGACTCGGTGATCGCATGCAATCGGCGCCGACTTTCGAGACGGTCTTTCAGGAGGCGCAGCCGCGAAAGGTGGCTCCGACTCTGGTGCCACCGTATGACAAATCCTTTCCGAGGGAGTAGAACGATGTGAAACAGCCGGATGACGCCAGGTAACTGCCCGGATTCCTTGCCACCTCATTGGATATACATCCAGATTCCATTGACATAAAACAAAACACCGTCAATCAAAGGGATCTGCCTTGTCTGATACCAGACGCTCTGTTTGTAGTCCTTACAGAGTGGTTTGTATTCACCTCATTCTTCAAACGCCTTGAGTGTTTTGAAAAATGCCGCATTCTCTTCGGCAGAGCCTTTGGCTTCGAGGGTTTTTTGCGAAATCCCCCAATGTCTGATTCAAGCAGTCTTTGGAATAAAATCTCCTGGAAAGTCCAGTCGCTTGAATCATAGAATGCGGCTATATCTCTGCCTGTTTTTCGGTTGTATTCATACACAGCCCGGACATAACCCGGAAGGTCATCGAAAGACATTCCTGTATCTTTGATCTTAATGCCAACGATGTTCGCGATATCTTTTTTATAGAATATCGCATGGTAATATCTTTCCAGCATCGGACCGACAATAACTCCACCGGTCTTGTCGGCCCAAATCGGGTCGTCACATATGAAATCCTTTTGCGTTTTCCTGAAACCTGGTATTTGGCCGAAATCAACCCGATATTTGGGGCCCCATTCGGGATCTTGCAGTTCGACGGCTACGTACTGGTAGATCTGGTCATCCAGCCCAACGATGTCCCAGCCACTTTCCGCCTCTCCTCATAGTCACCCATGTGCGATGGTCATCATGCATCGACTGCGATGGTCCTTCGAGGTGTTCCAGTCCTGTTCAGATTCGACACATCCATTTCCAGCACTGTCGGGAAGGGATGCCACTGCATGCATAGAACAGCTGACTACTATTCGGTGACGGTTTTAGCAATATCAAAGTGCAACGTGGTGCGGGCAGGTTGTGAGGCGCAGACGGTTCTCCAACTGACCGAAAACATGTGTAGAAAAAGCTGTTTCGACTCTGAGTGCGGACCCGAGCGGTCCGATATACTCTCTGCTGCAAAACACCACTCAATACATAGCGCTTGGTTGTTCTCCGCAACCTGCTCGATGAGTTTACGGGAGCGACGGTTTCCGCCATTTCCGCACATTTAACTAGAAGTTATTTAGGGAAATTATCCAGGAATTATCACCGTGCTGATTTATCACTGAAGAACCTCTCTTGTTTTCAGCAACTTGATGCCGATCTCACTGCGAAACTCCCGTCACGGCCTGTGACGCACAGGGTGAATCTACGCTTCGAGTCTTCTCAGGGCAGCACCCTCTCCAGGAGTAAGAGAAAAGTTCAATCCCCTTGTATCAATTCGATTTTACTAAGCAGGGTCAAGCGGAGGTTGCTGATGCAATTTCTCTTCGGCATGGGCCAAGGCCTCCCATAAGCGGGGTTCCCGAAAGCAAAGGCTTGCCCCGCCTCGCTTCTCCTGGGAGACCATACGGTTGAGGTCGGCGACACAGACCCAAGGCAGTGAACTCGTTTCGTTCTTGAGGGCGACCGCCCACTTGGCGTGGTCTCTGGTGTAGGGCCATGCATAGTCGTGGGAGGGCGGTATTTTGAAGACCAGCCTCAGTACGTCTTCGTCGAAGTCGCCTGAGCGACGGTCCTGCAAGGGTGTCACAGCGCCCCGTCTCCAGGTTTCCACCACCAAATCGCATTTCAACTCGGGAGAAACCAGGTCCAGCCAGAAATCCTCCCCCCATTTCCGGCTCTTTGCGATGAGTAGGAACTCCTTGCCTCCCCTGGAGTTGAACCTGAGTGTCGAAGGCTCTTCCGATTCGCTCGCAGCTGTTCCGTGAAACAAAAGTGAAAGTGGTTCGTCATCATTCAGGGTAACCGGCATGCGTGAGCTTTCCGTCAGGATTTGAGGGTTCTGCTGACTCAACATCTGTCGGGCGATCAGATTGGCCGTTTCATAATCGGGTAGAGAGATACAGATGAAGGTCTGGCCGTAGATCTCCTCGTCCTCCGGTAGCGTAGACTCCCTGTTGGCGGGAAATCGCGGGGTCGAATGGAGCAGGAAGAGGGCGGAATCACTCGCTTTGTCAAATGCCAGAATGCCTTTGCAGTGCCCCTTTTCGCTGTTGTTCGTCTGCTTGTCCACATGCTCGTCGTTGTAGACGAGATAGCCTGCGCTCTCGGCTGCGTTGAAAATCCCCGTCAGGGTGTGGTGCAAGGCCTGGTTATCCTGATCCAGCCCGTTGGGCGACAGCTCCAGATCGGTGGAATCCGGCTCGAAGTAGAAGAAATCAAAACCGTTATTCTCAGGGCTTCCGGTATGCTTGGGGGTTTTATAGATGAACCACCAGTCCACCGGCTCCCCCTGTTGATTTTTAGCTTCGACCACGGAACCGGAATCTCCATATCGCTCCTGAACGAACGGCCAATCGTAACAGATAGGGGAGCATTGTGGGAAAGACGACAT
Source organism: Sedimenticolaceae bacterium (assembly GCA_050305975.1). Taxonomy (GTDB): domain Bacteria; phylum Pseudomonadota; class Gammaproteobacteria; order Chromatiales; family Chromatiaceae; genus Thiodiazotropha. Next base: position 40,292 of record JBNLGI010000231.1, read on the forward strand.
TTCTTTTGAACAACAGAGAGTTAAAGTATGGGGCAAGCCTGTCGATACTAGCCATGAATCAGCAGCTCAAATTCACCTATGTCCCCGGGATGGTTAAGATTCGATGTCGTCAGCGTGCCAAGTCCCCTCTGGCCGGGTCTTGGCCGGTGCGCGTTTGCGTGTGACGTTGGTTGATCTCGGCATGTATCGCTATTTCGGATTTGGCTCCAACATGAACATAACCTCTCTGAGGGCCAAGGGCGTGGAGCCTTTGGCATCGCGGCGCGCGGTCCTGCACGGTTGGCGCCTGCGCTTCAATGTGCAGCATTTCTTTCGCAATGAAGGCGGCGTTGGCAATATTGAGCGCACCCAAGACCTTGGTGATCGGGTGCAGGGTGTGCTCTACGACTGTCCCGACGAGGCCCTGCCATCTCTGGATGCCGCAGAGGCATATGGCCATGGCTATGATCGCATTACCATTGATGTGGAGACATATGGAGAACAGGTGACGGCGCTCACCTATATCGGAACGCCGGAGTTTATCAACAATAGCTGCCTGCCAAGTCAGCGTTATCTCAACCTTCTGATCGACGGTGCCCGCCGGGCCGGTCTCGACGCCGATTATGTGAACGACCTCCTGGTACAGCCGGTCCACCCGCTTGAGGATTACCCTCCGTATGAGCCACCGCCTGGAGACTACCCGGAATTTGATGCGATCTCCCTTGCCCGGCACCCTCTATATACGGCACTCTATGGTGCAGTGTTCGACATGTCGCAGGCGCGCCCCCTGCACGAATACCTGAAAAGCTTTTTCGGCGGTCGCGATATGACCCTGTTCCATATAAAACGACTGGACAGCAGCGACGGTAATGAATCCATGGATGACATCCGGAATGGACGCCTCAACCAAGCCCAACGACGCTACCTCAATGACTACCTTAACGAGTATGCCAGGGAGTATCGCTACGTGGGTCACTTCGTCTATAGCTAGTGAGATGACAGCAACGAAAGATACAGCGAAGAGAGAGGAGTACCGCAATGGATCAGTTTTCCACAGCGCCCTTACCCCCGGCACTGGCCCATGGACCCATCGAAGAAGTCTTTCCCGACGTCTTTTTTGTCAGCGGAGCCATGGAGACCGTTCTGCAGGGAATGGACTGGGAGTTCAGCCGCAACATGACCGTGGTTCGGGACGGCGAGCGTTTAATTATCGTCAACAGTGTGCGCCTGGGTGAAGAGGGGCTGGCTGAACTCGACCGGCTCGGCAAGGTTACCGACGTGGTCCGCCTCGGCTGTCTGCACGGGCGTGATGATCAGTTCTACGTCGAACGCTATGATGCAGGCTACTGGACGATGCCCGGGATGGAACATGAGAGCGGCCTGAAGGCAACAGGCACTCTGACCCCGGGCGGTCCGTTACCAATATCTGATGCCTCCCTATTTTCATTCCGCACCACCCAGATCTCTGAAGGCATCCTGCCCCTTGACCGTGCCGGCGGTATTCTTATTGCCTGTGATGCGTTGCAGAACTGGCTCTCTCCCGATGAGTATTTCTCCGACGCTTCAAGCAAACTGATGCAGAACATGGGTTTCTTCACGCCGGCCAACATAGGTCCGGTCTGGTTCCAGGCGGCTACACCCTCGGGAGAGGACTTTAGCCGTCTTAAGATGCTGACATTCAGGCACGCCTTGTGCGGCCACGGCGAACCTCTGCGCGATAGTGCGCACGAGGATTATGCCGCCACCTTCCACCGTATGTTAGGTGTTTGAAGTGTCAACGTGATGAATGATGTGGTAACGCGATGAACAAAACGCCAACTAGACGCTTCAAGTACCGACTCGAGGAAGAGGTGTGGCAGGTACAGACGTAGGCACGAAAGCAGAGGACCTGCAATTACCTGGTTACGTTGTCGAATCGGTTCTGTATCGAGCAGGCGGGCGCGTGGCTTACCGGGCCCAGCGCTTTGCCGATGATGCCGCAGTCGTGGTGGAAACCCTCGACGTTGAATATCCCGATCGCCAGCAGGTGGCCGGTATTCGCCGCGAAGGGGCCATCGCCCAACGCCTGGCTGATGTCGACGGTGTACGCAAGGTATATGCCGTGTTACCCCACGGTAGCGGCAATCTGGCGCTGGTAGTCGAGCCGTTCGAGTTCTCCCTCAGGTCCCGCCTTGACCGTGCCGGTGGCAGAGGCCTGCCTCTGGCCGAGGTACTTGAGATTGCCCGTTGCCTCGCCCGAACCCTGGGCGATATCCATGCCCACGATATCGTACATAAAGCGTTGGCTCCGGAGAACGTGCTATTCGACCCTGCCAGCGGAGCTGCTGCCCTGGCCGGCTTCGGTATCGCCTCCGAGCTGGATCAGGAGCGGCAGGCGGTGCAGATGTCGCGGCATCTCGAAGGACCGCTGCCCTATATTTCGCCGGAACAGACCGGGCGCATGAATCGTGACCTGGACTACCGGTCCGACTACTACTCCCTCGGGGTGCTGCTGTTCGAGCTGTTGACCGGCAAACGTCCGTTCCAGGCCAACGACTTGCTGGAATGGGTCCACGGCCACATCAGCTGTCTACCGCCGGCGCCGCACGAAATTTCACCCACGGTGCCGGAAGCGGTATCGGCCATCGTCCTCAAACTGCTGGCCAAGAGTCCCGAGGCCCGTTACCAGAGCGCCGAGGGATTGATGCACGACCTCGTGCGCTGCGCCGACCGGCTCGCCGCCGGCCGCGAGATCGAACCCTTCAAACTTGGCGAGCAGGATGTGGTGCAGAAGTTCCTGGTGCCGCAAAGCCTGTATGGCCGTGAACGCGAGTTGCAGGAGTTGCTGGGACTGTTCGAAGCGGTGGTGGCGGGGGAGACCGGGTTTTGTCTGGTCCACGGCTATTCGGGGGTCGGCAAATCGGCCCTCGTCAATGAGATCGACCGACCCCTGGTTCGCGAACGTGGATTCCTGGTTCAGGGCAAGTTCGAGCAGTTTCAGCATGGCGAGGCGTACACGGTCCTCGCCACCGCCTTCCGCAGCCTGGTGCAGCAGGTACTTTCGGAACCGGAGGAGCGGCTTGCGGAGTGGCGCCTGAGACTGCTGGAAGCGCTGCTGCCGAATGCGCGCCTGGTGCTCGATCTGGTACCGGAACTGGAGCTGATCATCGGTTCCCAGCCCGCCGTGGCGGAACTGCCGCCGGCGGAGGCGCGTAACCGTCTGCACATCGTATTGACCAATTTTCTGCGGGTGTTCGCGGGGGAAGGGCACCCGGTGGTGCTGTTTCTCGACGACCTGCAGTGGAGCGACGCACCAACCCTGGAGCTGTTGCGCCGACTGATGACCTCACGGGAGTTGAGCCACCTGCTGTTGATCGGTGCCTATCGCAGCAACGAGGTGGGCAAGGGACATCCCTTGCGCCTGCTGCTCGATGATTTGCAGGTGCAGAAGCGCATCCGCCAGCTTGCCATCGGCCCGCTGGACCGGGACTCGGTGGCGCACCTGGTGGCCGACGCGTTATGCCGAGAGCCCGATGAGGCGCGTCCTCTGAGCGATATGCTCTTCGACAAGGCACAGGGTAACCCCTTTTTCACCAACGAATTGTTACGGCAGCTTCACAAGGAGGGGGCCATCGTCCCCGACCCGGACAGCGGGCGTTGGAACTGGGACCTGGATGCGGCACGCTGGTCCGGCGTCAGCAGCGACGTGGTCAAGTTCATGGTGGAGCATTTACGACGGCTGCCGCCCGCCACCCAACAGGTCTTGCAGCTGGCGGCCTGTATCGGCGGCACCTTCGACCTGCATACGCTCGCCGCGATCTACGAACGCCCCATAGCCGAGACCGCCGCAGCACTGTTGCCGGCGCTCAAGTGTCACACCGTGTTGCCCCTGCACAGCGACTATCGACTCGTGAGCGTGTGCGCCGAACCGCTGGCGCTCAACCCCTTCTACCGATTTCAGCACGACCGTGTGCAGCAGGCGGCCTACGCCCTGATTGATACGCAATGGCTGCAGGAGGTACACCTCTCCGTCGGCCGCCTGATGCTGCAACACGCCGGTAACAGGGTGCCGGAGGAGCGCCTGATCGATATCGTTGGCCACCTCAATGAGGGCCGCAGACTGATCACATCCGCCGACGAGCGGCGGCAAGTCGCCGAACTGAACCTGCGCGCGGGAGTACGCGCCCGACAAGCCTCGGCCTACGAGACCGCCTTCGGCTACCTGCAGGTGGCGTTGGAGCTGTTGCCCGCCGAGCCCTGGCGAGAGCTGCCGGCAGTGATGCGGGAGTTGGCGCTGGAGACCCAGCAATGCGCCTATCTCACAGGACGCACCGAAGAGGCGGAAAGCTGGATCGAGGTCCTGCTGGAGCACGCCGACTCTGAGCTGGAACGTAGCGACATCCTCGCCATCCGGACCCGGCAATACGCCACTCTGGGGCGCATGCAGGATTCGATTCTCTCCGCCATTCAGGGTTTGGCCATACTCGGCCTGGAGATCACCGAGCGACCCACATTGGAGGATATCGCCGAGGAGCGACGTCTGGTCGAGGAGAATTTGGGCGAACGCTGTATCGCGGATCTGGTGGAGGCGCAGCCGGTGGAGGACCGGGCCACCCTGACCGCCATGCGTCTGTTGATGGAGATCTTCGCGGCCGCCTTCCTCTCCGGCAGCGGCAATCTGTTTCCCTATCTGGTGCTGAAGGGGGTCAATCTCTCCCTGCGCCACGGCAACTGCCCCGAGTCCGCCTTCGTCTACGCGGCCTATGGCATGTTGTTGTGCGGCGAGCTCGACGAGCCGGCGCTCGGATATCAATACGGCAAGGTGGGGCTGGCGATCAACGAACGCCTCGATGACCTCACGCTGCGGGCGCGGGTGATCTACGTCTACGCCATGTTCGTACACCACTGGAGCAACCATTGGACCAGCCTGACGCCCTGGTTCCGTAAGGGCATAGAAGCGGGCTACCAGTCGGGCGATCTGCTCTACCTCGCCTACAGCGCCCAGGATTGCGTGATCTGGGATCCGACCCTGGACCTGGAAACGGCTCACCGCTTGCACGAAGAGAACCTGGCGATCGTCCGCGAGTGCGCCTATCAGGACTCTCTCGATTCGGGCACCCTGTTCCTGCAGCTGCAGCGCAACCTGCTTGGCCACACCGACTCGCCGTGCACCCTGAGCGACGACGACTTCGACGAGGCGCTTTGTCTGCAGGGTATGCGCCAGCGCCGGTTCATGACCGGAATCGCCAACTACCACATCTACAACGCCGAAATCTGCCTGCTCTACGGCGACTACGAGCGGGCCCTCGGACATGTGCGTGAACAGGATCGGTTGCGCAAGTCGGCCATGTCGCTGCCCCAGCTTGTGCGTTTCTACATCGTCGCCTTTCTCACCCTGGCGACCCACTATCCGGAGATGGAGGTGGAGGAGCAGGCAGCGACCCGCGAACGGTTGCAGCGCGATCTCGCGCGCATGCGGCTGTGGGCTGACAACTGCGCAGCGAACTTCCGCCATCTGCAGTATTTGATGGAGGCTGAATTGGCACGGCTCGACGGCGCTCGCGAGGGTGCGCTGGAAGGCTACGACAGGGCGATCGAGGCGGCGCGCCAAAGCGGCTTTCTCCGCGACGAGGCCACGGCTTGCGAGCGGGCAGCCGGGCACCTGCTGGCGCTCGGTCGCCAGCGTGCCGCCGAGGGATACCTGCGTGGCGCACACCATCTCTATGACCGCTGGGGCGCTCAACGCAAGGTGTCACTGATGGAGCAGGAGTATCCGGTACTGCGCGAGCTGGCGACAGGCGGCCGGGGCTCGGCCGCAGTGCACGATGCGGAGGACCTGGACCTGGCCTCGGTGATGAAGGCGTCACGGGAGATCTCGGGTGAGATTGTCCTGGAGCGGTTGCTCAAGACCACCATGGGTATAGCGCTGGAAAATGCCGGTGGCCAGTGGGGCGCGCTGGTGGTCAGGCGGGAGGGGCGACTGACGGTGGAGGCGGTCAAGCTTCCGGCCGAGGGCCTGCCGGTGGTCGATGTGCCGACCCATTCGATGGTACCGGATGCGCAAGGCGGGAGGATGCCGCTGCCCGTGACCCTCATCAGTCATGTCCTCTACAGCGGCGAGGCGGTCGTGCTCCATGACGCGGTCAACGAGGGACAGTTCGTGCAGGATCCGTATGTGCTCCGATTCCGGCCGGTTTCCGTCCTCTGTGTACCGCTGCGGCGGGAACGTTTCGAAGCCGTCCTGTACATGGAGAATAACCTGGCCCGGGGCGTCTTCACCGAAGCACGTGTGGAGGTGATACGGCTGTTGGCGGCGCAGGCGTCGGTCGCCATCGAGAACGCACGACTCTACGAGCAGGTGCAGGACTACTCCCGCACTCTGGAGGAGAAGGTCGTCGAAAGGACCGCCCGACTGGAACAACTCAACGAAGAGCTTCAGGGTCTGGCCGATCGTGACGGACTGACCGGTGTTGCCAACCGGCGTCGCGGGGACAACTACCTGGAGGAGGTGTGGACACGCCTGAGGCGCGAAAAGCAACCCCTTTCGGTCATCATGCTGGATGTGGACCACTTCAAGGCGTTCAACGACACCTATGGTCATCAGGCCGGTGATGACTGCCTGGTGGCGGTGGCCGAAGCGGTGTATGCACAGTTGATGCGGCCCACCGATCTGGTCGCCCGCTATGGCGGCGAGGAGTTCATGGTGATTCTGCCCAATACGGACCGCAGCGGCGTGGCGCATGTGGCCGAACAGGTGCGTCGCGCGGTGGAGGCGCTTGCGATAGAGCATGCCCACTCCTCGGTGGGCGCCGTCGTCACCGCGAGCGCCGGAACCGCCACCATGGTGCCCGGGGTGATGGGGGGCACGGAGCAACTGCTGCGTGAAGCGGACATCGCCCTCTACCGGGCCAAGCGGATGGGGCGCAACCAAGTGCATTCGGCGCCCGAGGTTCAAGCGAGGCAATAGAGACCATTTGCCACCGAGGGTAGCCCGGATGAAACGCAGTGGAATCCGGGGATGTGCCGGTTGTGATTTTCCTGGGTTACGCACTGCTCCATCCAGGCTGCACGGCTCAGTGACGCTATAGATCAGGACTAAGAAAACCTTGCCAAGACAGGAGGAGTAGATGACGACATCGACATGGAAGCCACAGCCGGCGACCGACGAATGGAACAGCGCAGACAACTGGATACCTGCCGGGGCACCAACGGAGCAGGCCGCTTTCGCCGCCTCATCCCAGACGGCGATCGCCTTCTCGGTGAGCGGCGAGGCCAGGGTGGGCGAGATCGAATTCGACGATAGCGCACCCGCCTATACCTTTACTTTCGGCCCTTCGGCCACACCAGCGTTGACGATTACCGGCAAAGGCATCGCCAACCGTTCGGGGAAACAGCAGAGCTTCATCGTTGCCGCCACCAGCAGCGGCTACCATGATCCACAATTGAAGTTCATCAACACAGCCAGCGCGGGCGGGGACGACATCTTCTACTGTGCCGGTCCGGAGTCGGAGCAGGGCTACGGCGGCGGCGTCATCTGTTTCTGCGACAACACGCGGGCAGGCTCGGCCTCGTTCAAAGCCTGGACCGGAGCCGCGCCCCCCCCGAAGCACAACACCGTCGGTGGCGAGATCAGCTTCTGCGACGCCGCGTCTGCGGACACCGCCCGCTTCACCATCTACGGCAGCCTGGGCGCCGACGGCGACACCTTCGGCAATGTGGTCTTTCACGACACCGCGACGGCGGCCCGCGCCACCTTCACCAATGTGGGTGGAACCGTCTCCGGCGGCGATGGCGGCAACACGCAGTTCTACGGCAATTCGACCGCGGCCTACGGCGCTTTCTACAACTGGGGAGGGAGCCATGAAAAGGCAAATGGCGGTGACGTGGCCTTCGACGCCACCGCGAGCGGCGGTCATGGACACTACTATAACTATGCCGCCAAGGCTGCCGGCGCCTACGGTGGTGTCACGAGCTTCAACAACAATCCCCCCGATACCGCGACTCAAGGCGCATCCGCCGGCGATGGCGCCTATTTCAACTACGGCGCGCGGGACGGCGAACGGGGCGGGGGCGGTCATCTCGAATTCAGCGCAAGATACGGTTCACCGACCGCCGCAAACGCGTGTATCGTCAACTACGGCAGTGCGATCGACTCCAAGTCGAGCGCCGGCCACACGATATTCTCGATCAATCTTCCAACCGACTACTTTCCGACTGCGGGCAACGCCACCTTTCATAACCACCCCGCCTTGACTGCAGAGGGTGCAGCCGGTTTCACGGAATTCGCCGTATACGGTTCGGGTGCCGGCGCAAATGTTCCCACCGCCGGCAACGGGACATTTCTCAATCTCGGCGCCACCATTGCGCAAGCGGCCGGTGGCTACACGGTTTTTTCGGGCACCTCGAGCGCGGGAAGCGCCACCTTGATCGCCTATGGCGGCATCAACCACGGCTATGGGGGACGCATCGTGTTCTACGGTGACGCCTCCGGCGGAGCAGCGAAGGTTCAGCTCTTCGGCAATGGCGAACTGGATATCGGCAATCACACAAAGGGGGTGACCATCGGTTCACTCGATTTGAACGGCGGTATCGTCGCCGTCCAACTGGGTACCCAGACAACTTGTCTCAACGTGTCCGGGGAACTGATCCTCAATTCAAGTCACGTGAAATTCTCCTTCTGGAAGAAGGATCAGGGAGGGTTCGCGTTGAATACACCCTATACGATTCTCACCAACGCCAATCTCTGCGGGTTCACGGCGGATCAATTCACAGGAAACAGCATCGATGGCGTAGCGCCGGCTTTCTCGATCACCGGCAATGAACTTCAGGTCATCTTTTCAAAGAGTTGATTGAACCATCCATGGATCTCACCCGGCACCCATCCAAGGGATGGGTGGCTGCCGTATCAGGATAGAGTTAGCCAGGATAGAGAATTTACGATTTGTATGACCTGATCTCCCTGGAATACGCCATGCGCCATTCAGGCTACGCAACAGGTGGCCCGGATGTAACGAAGTGAAATCCGGGAATGTGCCGGCCATGCCGCAGGCAATCAAAAAGTTGGAGCGAACTATGTTGAAGAAAATTACCGAAAGTCCGTTTTTGAATCTTCTGAGCGGCTTAGTGCTTCTGCTGACTTCAGCTTATGAAGTCGCGTTGACCGCGGATGAGGCATTTATCGGCGTGAGTCATGGCGTCTTCATATTCAGTATCATTCAGTTGATAAAAGTGATACCTGAAATCATGCATGGTTTGACGGAGATTGAAGAGGCGGGCGAAAGCGTCAAACAGTAAACAATCCTCATTCATGCGCAGAAGTCGCCGCAGGCCGAAAAATTGGCCAACAGACTGCATCCGGAGCCGCCAGGCAAACCCTTTGAAATGTGCCGGCATTTGCGAACCTGGGGGATGACTCATCTCCGGGGCAGGAGTCGACTGAGTACCTGAGCCAACCTGCTATGAAACAGTGATCCAGGACATCGCGTTATCATAATTATCTTTTAATTACAGTCGGTTGCGGTTCTTCATCTGGATATTTCCAGTGTCCTTGTCGACAACGGGATATCGGGATGTACAGGGAATACCCGCTGGTTCGGTAATATTTGTCATTGCACTACAAAAAATATCTGACTAAATTGGATACTAAAATGTTGCAAAACAACAGATTCTGGTTGCGGTGATCTACGACCTTGTGCGGTCAGATACCGGACTTCCACGATTATTGACAGGGCAGAATGACATGTTGGAGCATATTGAAAACTTACTTTCGCAGTTGCGGAAATCAGAACGCAAGGTCGCGCAGTGGGTGTTGTCGCAACCCAACACCGTACTCGACGACTCGCTGGCGGTTCTGGCTAAAAAAGCGGGTGTCAGCGAGCCTACAGTGATCCGGTTCTGCCGTGCGGTGGGCTGTAAGGGTTTTCAGGATTTCAAGTTGCGCCTGGCCAAAAGTCTGGCCACCGGTGCACGCTATGTACACAATGACGTGTCTCCACTCGATCCTCCCGCAGATGTCGTGGGTAAGGTTTTCGACCATGCCATTGCGACACTGTCGCGGGTCCGCGACCAGGTTCGCAGCGAGGCGCTGGAGCAGGCGGTCGGCTACCTGCTGAATACCGACCATATCGAGATCTACGGGGTCGGCATGTCGCATATCGTTTCTCATCACACCCAGCAGAAATTCTTTCTTTTGGGCACGCCGGCTGTGATCTACGATGACCCGCGCTACCAGACGCTGGCCGCCGAAGCCCTGTCGCCCGGAAATGTGGTTCTGGTGATTTCGTCTTCGGGGGAGAACCTGGAGCTGATACGTGCCGTGGAAGCGGCGCGTGCCCGCGGAGCGGAAGTTATTTCGATCACGGGATTCAATACACCGATCGCCAAGCGTGCGACGGTCAACCTGGCAGCGGACACAGGCGGGGCAAACACGTTACATGACTCACTCACGGCGTATCTTGCCCATATCACCTTGGTGGATGCGCTGGCAGCGGGTGTTGCCGTACGCCGTGGTCCGGAATTGCTCAAGCAATTGGCGCAAAAACGCGAGGCCCTGGTCGCTAAAGAAGCCGAAGGAGCCTGATAGGGCCGTATCGGCTCTGGCCGGGCGACCAACGCAAGGGTTTCCAGTCCTGAGCGGAGAGCACCGAATAAGAAAAGTAGTAGAATTACGTAAATATTCATCCGGCATGGCTGTTCACATGAAACTCTGCTCCTCTCCTAAAGACAATTCGGTGAAATCAGGAATCTGTGGGCGATACGCAGTACACCAAGCCCACTTCAGCGCAAACCACTCGGCTTGAGACTTTTGGCTCTTCGGTGGTGAATCGCACTGCGACGGATCCGAGCCTTCGCATGCCCGGAATAGAGACATCCAAGGATCCTGTTTCAATTTTGACCGGAGGTCATATGGAGATCGATGCCAGTCCCCGCCACATCAGCCGACTGACGCGCAATACCTTGGCGCTGATCCTGGCCGGCGGTCGGGGCTCACGTCTGCAGGAACTCACCCAATGGCGCGCCAAGCCGGGTGTCTATTTCGGGGGCAAATTCCGCATCATAGACTTCCCCCTGTCCAACTGCGTCAATTCCGGCATCCGCCGCATTGGTGTTCTGACCCAGTACAAGGCCCACTCTTTGATCCGCCACCTGGTCCGTGGCTGGAGTAATTTCCAGACCGAACTTGGTGAGTTCATGGAGGTCCTGCCGGCTTCGCAACGGACCTCGAGCAACTGGTATGCGGGAACCGCGGACGCCATCTATCAGAACCTGGACATCATCCGCAGCATCCAACCCGAATTCGTGCTGGTGCTGGCGGGGGATCATGTCTACAAGATGGACTACGGTCACATGCTGGCCTTCCATGTGGAACGGGAAGCGGACATGACCGTGGGTTGCGTGGAGGTGCCCGTGGAGGAGGCGCGAGGTTTCGGGGTCATGGCGGTGAACGAGCAGGGGAGGGTGCAGCGTTTCGAAGAGAAGCCGGACAAGCCCACCACCATGCCCGGCAGTGACCGTCTCGCTCTGGCCTCGATGGGAATCTACGTGTTCAACACCCAGTTTCTTTTCGAGGCGCTGATCAAGGATGCGCGCAATCCGGATTCGGATCGGGATTTCGGCCGTAACATCATTCCCGACGCCATCGAGCGGAGCAAGGTCTTCGCCTACCCCTTTCGCGATCCCACAACCGGAGAGCAAGGGTTCTGGCGCGATGTGGGAACCGTCGATAGTTTCTGGGCGGCCAATATGGAACTGGTCGATCCCATGCCCGAGCTGAATCTGTATGACAGGGAGTGGCCCATTCGCACCTATCAACCGCAACTGCCCTCGGCCAAGTTCGTGATGGACGAAGGACAGCAACAGGGGGAGGTGGTGAACTCCATCGTCTCGGGCGGCTGCATCATATCCGCGTCGAGTCTCAGACGTTCGCTGCTCTTCTCCAACGTACGTGTGCATGCGCGTTCGGTGCTGGAGGAGACCGTGGTATTTCCGGAGGTCGAGATCGGGCGCGACAGCCGGATCCGACGGGCGGTGATCGATAGCGGTTGCCGTATCCCGGACGGGATGGTCATTGGCGAGAACCCGGATGACGACGCCCGGCGCTTCAGCGTCAGCAACAACGGTATCGTGGCGGTGACGGTCGAGATGTTGGGACAGAGCAAGAGCACTATCGTTTAGCTCGAGTCCGGATTGACAGCGGCTGTGCCAAACTCTGGAGTCCGATCGGCGTTTCGGATCCGCCATATGTGACGGTGATCGCCATCGGTATGCGGCGGTCTGGAGCCGCATTCTCCAAATTACAAAACATATTTATAAGGTGATCTGTGTGCCGGATTGTGAGCAATGGAACACAAAGTGGGCTCTATCAAGGCCCATTAATTGTTTTAAAGTAGTATTACTGCATTCCACCTTGCGTACTGCATGACTTTTCACATGCAGCCTGTAGAGAGGAGAACATCGATAAACGCCTTTTCGCTTGTCTGCGCCGCTGAAGTCCAGGCACAGACCACGCTGACCATCTCCACGTCAACAACGGCGACATGATCTGCATGCAGAAATTAACCGATGACTTTCAATGAAGAATCCCCATATTGGCCTGGAATGGGTTACCCTTGAGGAGGAAACCGCTGGTGCGTGGCTGACCTTCGGCGCCGAGAAATAGGATCCATACTATGGGAAGCATCGTGCTCAAGAACCTTACAAAGAGCTTTGGAGCGGCCGAAATCATAGCACCCCTCGATCTCGAGATCGAAGATGGTGAGTTCGTGGTTTTCGTCGGCCCATCAGGTTGCGGCAAATCGACGCTGTTGCGTCTGATTGCCGGTCTCGAGGATGTCACCAGCGGTACCATCGAGATCGCCGGCAAGGACGCCACCATGCTGGTGCCTGCCAAGCGCGGTCTGGCCATGGTGTTCCAGTCCTATGCTCTCTATCCGCACATGACAGTGCGCAAAAACATCGCCTTTCCCTTGAGGATGGCCGGCGAAGATAAGGCGGAGATTGAGCGGCGGGTAAATGAGGCCGCCAAGGTGCTCAATCTCACTGAATACCTCGACCGGCGTCCCGACCAGTTGTCGGGCGGCCAGCGTCAGCGGGTTGCGATCGGCCGCGCCATTGTACGCCAACCGACGGCCTTTCTGTTCGACGAGCCCCTGTCGAATCTTGACGCCGCACTACGTGTAAACATGCGTTTGGAGATCATGGAGCTACACCAGAAGCTCGCCACCACCATGGTCTACGTGACCCACGACCAAGTGGAGGCCATGACTATGGCCGACAAGATTGTAGTATTGAACGCCGGCCGTATCGAACAGGTGGGCTCACCGATGGCACTCTATCGCAAACCACGCAACCTGTTCGTTGCCGGTTTCATCGGCTCGCCAAAAATGAACTTCATCACCGGTGCGGCTGCTTCGAAGTATGGGGCCGAAACCATAGGCGTTCGTCCCGAGCATCTGGAGCTCTCAAGCGAGAATGGACTATGGGAAGGCAAGGTGGAACTGTCGGAACATCTCGGCTCGGACAACTTCCTGCATATTCAGGTCGAAGGCATAGGCGCCTTGGCGGCGCGGGTCGATGGTGAGTTCCCGATAAAGCGTGAAGACTGTGTATGGCTGACACCCGCGGAGGGCAAGGTCCACCGCTTCGACAGTCAGGGGTTGGCCCTCTGAAGGACAGTCTTTCGGCACAGGATAAGGAGGACACATGACGCAAAAGGAAATGGATAAAAGCACCTGGGCTATCGGTGGCGGTGTGATGATCGGCCTGGGCGCCGGACTCTTCTTTTTACAGACATCCGTTCTGGCTTTCGTTGGATCAATCCTGGTCGGCCTGGGCTTCGGCTTAACGGTTACCGCACTGATTTCCGCAAGAAGGGACGACAATACATAACGGTCTGCGAGAACGCGCCGAACGCAACCAGTTTGTAAGTACCAAAACCGAAGATCAACGCTCTCACAATCCGATGCCTGACGCTCCACCTGTGACAACAGCCGCCCTGCCTACCCGCTCATTTGTCATTTCGTGTCTCCCGCTGACCCAGCGGGTTAGCCAACAACTCGCTTCTCATCACGCAGCGCTACTGTTAGGCCAGGAAACAGGAGGACAGCCGCAAGGCTGCTGGAGCCCGGGCGGTTGTGGTCAACGATGGCGGCAACGCCGTCTTGGGCTGGACCTTGAACGGCCACGCGGTAAGGGTAAACCACCCCCGGCCAATATTGTGGATACGGTCGGCATGCGATTGACGTCGTTTATAAAATTAGCCTCAGCAGTTGAGGCTATGATCTGCACACGCCGCGGGGCCGAACTCTCATATCGGAATAATGTGGTACTGAGCTAAGATGACAGAATGAAACCGGATATGGCACCTCTACCCGGGTCGATTTCATTCGGCGGAACAACTTGCCGGTACCAGGGCAATCGATACGTCGCATATGGAAATAACTTCAGATAACAGGATGAACTTAATGAAAACAGGCTTTATCCTCTCCTTGCATCAGATGCGTGGCGGTAGCGAAGCCTTGATCTTCGATATGGATGGACAGGTGCGTAGTGGGGCTTATGCCGAATCGAATCACCACTGTTCTGGAAACGGCTGGTTGGAGCTGGATCCTGAGGAGATCTGTGCGGCTGCCATGCGGGCAATAGCAGACGCCTTGGAGGTTGGAGGCATCATGCCCAAAGAGGTAAGGGCTATCGGCATTATCAACGAGAGCGATGCCATAGTGCTGTGGGAACGTGTGAGCGGGCGTCCGATAGGACGTTCCATTATACAGTTGGGGGATGAAAGTCTCCCACGTTGCGATGATCTCCAGTTGCGTCGGATACAAAAAATGACACGAGAAGCGACCGGACTGACAACAGTGCCCTGCTGTTTCGCCGGTTATAAATTATGCTGGATGTTGAATGCGCAGCCGGATTTGAGAGGGCGTGCCGAACATCGCGAAATTGCATGCGGCACTCTGGATTCCTGGCTGATCTATCGTCTTACCGGCGGCAAGGAGCACATCACAGACCTCTCCAATGCCTTGCGTACTCAGCTTTATGACACCCAGGCACGCGCATGGAACCGACAGCTCTTGGAATTGCTTGGCATCCCCCCCGGTATTCTGCCCGAAGTCAGGCCTTTGAGTGAGGGTTATGGCGAGACCGCTAGCGATGCCTTCTTTGGCATACCGGGTATTCCGCTGGCGGGTCTTGCGGAGCATCAAAAGGCAGGCTTGTTCGGCTAGGGTTGCCCATCCGCAGTTGGCGACTCCATTCGGAGAATGAAATGTGAGATTTCGGCTAATAAGCCAAATTAAACTTTCACCTTGACCTACTGTTCTTATGCTTCTAGGTCGTCAAGGGTCGAGAGATAGTTAGCCGCATATTTTCACCAGCGCCTTGTCCTTATCCATAGTCGGACGCACCGCAACCAGTAGCCGCTGGTGACCCGAGTCAGGGCCGCCGCCGCTGGGCTGCGGCATGTCCCGTACTAGGCTCCAGCTGGGGTGCGATGATGCGACAGCCACAGATAACCAATGAGATCCCGTTGAGAGGTGTGGGCTAGAGTTCCTCGAGAATCTCCCGGCTCTTTTGCTCATAGGCCTGCTCCGAGATCAGCCCCTTGTCCCTAAGCCTTTTCAGGGCTTCCAGCCGCTCTTCCACTTTCTGGTATCTGTCCGGTTGCATGACGGGTTGCGTTTTCGTGTCCGGTTCCGGTCGCGGACTCTGCTGTGGTGGCGGGTTCATCGTCTTTTCTCTCTCCGCTGATGCACTCCAGGCCATGGGATCAATGCGGATCCAGTCGTCCCGCCCGGCAACGGGGTGGGTAACGAAGTCGTTGCTGCCCAGGGACCAGCCTTGCTCGGTTCGGCCCTGGCGTGAACCGGGCGTAAAGGCGATACGCTGGCCAGTGGCCCGCATCTCCTCCTCGAAGGGTGTCTGCAGCAGACCGATGATCAGCTGCAAGCCTTCCTCGTCCCGGAACAGGCGGCCGGTGGTGACCCTGCGGGACATCAGCAGGCCAAAGCCGGAAGGTCTGTAAGCCACCGCAAAGGTGACCTCTTGATCCGGGCCCGACTGCGCCAGGGCCTCGGCCAGTGGAGCAGCGATTCTGTCGATGGCTTTCTCGGTAAGGATGGGGGCGGCGTCCGCATTGCCGAAGCGGACGAGATTCAACGCCTGCTTTACCTGATCCCCGGTGAGGGAGACGGGGTGTTGATGCGGTGCGGCTCCCGACTCGGCGGATTCGATGCGGACGAATTGCCCCTGCTGTTGCCATACGTAGGCGATCACCCGATCATCGGCGGCACTGCGGCGAACCACAAGCGGTCGTCCACCAGCCACGCTTGAGCGCTCATCTGTAGCAAGCGGACGGTTCGCCGACGTGGTGGAACAGGCACTCAACAGCAGACTGGCCGCAACGGCAGTAAACAGTCCGGCGACTAGACGCTGTATGGGGAGGGGTAGGTACATGTCGTGTTATCTCCAGTCTGCAAAGGGGCTGTATGGCCTTCCATTGGTGCTTGGGTGTTCATGAGTCTGGCTGTTGCCGTGCTTTCACACCCGATCATCAGATGGGGTTAGTAGCACAATCGCTGTGGCGTCGTCTTTCAGGATTCCGCCATCGGCGGCCTGGGCTTGGTCCAGGAGGAACGGCATCAGGTCAGGACCACGCCAGGTGCTAACGATCTGCCTGACTCTCTCTTCTCCCAGTGCTTTCCAGACGCCATCGGTCATGGCGACCAGTCGCCACGGCATCGCGCAGGCCAGCGAGGAAGGGACATAGGCTGCATGCCCGGAACCTACTGGTGGGTTTTTCGGCTGCTGTGCGACGAGTAGTCGACAAGTGCCATCATTGTCTGCCCATATTAGCAGGCCGTCACCTGATGATGCCCCACACATCCACGTCTGATCCGCAGCAACTACTGCAGTGTCCTGTGCAACTTCAAAGGGCCGCGCGCTCGGAATTGGCGAGAGGACGATGGATCGCGCAGTGATTTTTGTTGGAAATGAAAGTTACCCATTTGTTACTAAATTGGATCCGCCAAAACAGTAGTAAAAATACATTATTAAGTCGATTGCTACAAGAAAATCTCCGGTAAATGTGTTGCATTTTTGAAATAATGTAGTATTTTTACAAAACTGCCTCCCGATACCATTCTGTTATGGCACGGAGATCAGATCGCGGTTGGATCTGAAGCGTCGATTTCGAGGCAATGGATAAGCGGCGTCGATGGCGCCGTACGCCCTTTTAACGTCAAAACACAATGTCGGTCATGCAACTGGGGTGGTGACCGGCTTCGTTAAACTCCTGGAGATAACTATGGCCAAGACCAAGATCCATACGGCCCTACTTACGGCAACATTTGCGTCCCTGTGCTGCCAATCAGTCTGGGCGGATGATAATTTCGAGTTCAACGGGTATTTTCGTGCCGGTACCGGAAGCAACTCCGAAGGTGGCGATCAAGTCTGTTTCGGTTTGCCGGGTGCCCGTTCCAAGTATCGCTTTGGCAACGAGTGCGAAATCTATAGTGAGTTCATTTTCGGATACAAGGCCTTCAGGGGAGATGACGGGGCCTACTTCGATATCAAATCCAATCTCGCTTACGTGGTAGAAGGGGAGAACGATTTCGAGGGGGTTGAAACAGGGCCGGCATGGCGTGAGATCTACGCCGAGGGCGGCAATCTGGTCGGCGGTGTCTTCGAGGGCGCCAAGTTCTGGATCGGAAAGCGCTTCTATCGTCGTCACGACGTGCATATCACCGACTTCTTCTATTGGGATATGAGCGGTGCGGGAGGCGGTGTCGAAGATATCGATCTGGGTTTCGGTAAATTCGCCTACGCCTATCTCCGCAATACGGACGATGACTTCGACGCAACAGGACACAAGATCGCCGATGTGAACGATCGCTCAGTCAGCCGTCACGATTTTCGCGTCTATGGCATCGACGTCAATCAAGGTGGACAACTGATCATTGGCGGCGATCTGCGTTTTTCTGATGAGAGCCGTGATGGATTCGATGGCGAGGACGGGTACTCACTGACCGTGGAGCATACGCAGGACGACCTCTGGGGCGGCTCCAACAAGATCGCCCTGCAGTACGGAAAGGGATCCGCGCATACGCTGTCAGCCGTCTCTGACGATACCAGCAAAGACGGCCGCACCTGGCGCCTGGTCGAGCAACTTCAGGTCGAGCCCGGTACCGATTGGTCGGCCATGGGTACGTTTGTCTACGAAGATCGCAAGGATACCGGTGACGATGGGGAATGGATCTCCGTTGGCGGTCGTTTCAAATACTACCTGGGCACGTACCTGAATCTGGTGCTGGACGCCGGCCACGATCAGTTCAAGCCGGACGGTGGCGGCGATACGCGCAAACTGTTCAAAGTCACTCCCGCCATTCAGCTGTCGGCAGGGCGTACCTTCTGGGCGCGTCCCGCATTGCGTCTGTTTGCAACCTTTGCAAACTGGAACGACGCCGCACGTGATGCCGGAGACGGTGTTGCCGGAGGCTCGACCGGGGTCTTCGGTGAAGCCACCGATGGATGGACTTTGGGCGTGCAGGCGGAGCACTGGTGGTAAGCGCTCCTGGACATTGATCCTGCCCTCCTGCTGCTCCCTCCGAGCAGCGTCAGGTGGGCACCGCCGCTGGGCGGTGTCCACCTGATTTTTTTTGCCTGATCGCTTACTGAATGCCCACCGGCGCGCTTGCCGCAAGCAGCTTAATGAGCCTCGTGTGCAGATGACTTCCCCCCGGCCGTTGCGAACGGATATCAGATTCACTTCTTGTCAGATTGTCGTTGTCATTCTTTGAAGTTGGCGACGAGAGTCCTTCCCTGTTCAACCGTGAGTACAGCCGCTTGGTCGGCGCCCCGCCAATGCACGATATCAAAAGCTTGATCCGGGATGCGGCGAGTTAGCGGTCCGAACTCTTAGTTGTCTGTTGTGCAAATGGAGAAGCAACTCAGCGGGGTCAAAACCGGCGCAGGCAGTTTGCCCTTATGACGGCGTGTGCTGATTAGACACTTGTCGCATCATCTACAGGTCATACCGTTTGCAGAGAGTCTGGTGGGGCAGGAGTTCCTGTTCGGTTTCGACGCTCACTCCTCGGCCTCCCTTTGCAGCAAGGTACGCATGCGTTCGACACCCCAGCGATAGGCGCTCAGGCCACCATCGATGCGTACGACCCGATGACAGGGAATGGCCACGGCGAGGGTGTTGGCGGCGCAGGCGTTGGCCACGGCACGCGCGGATCGGGGAGATCCGATACGCCGCGCGATTTCGCTGTAGCTGACAGTCTCACCGGCAGGGATTTTTCGCAGCGCCTGCCAGACACACTGCTGAAAGGCGGTGCCACGTACATCGAGCGGCAAGTCGAGGCCAAGCTTCGGCATTTCGACGAAGCCTATGACCTTGGCGACCAGCTGCTCGAATTCGCTATCCCCGCCGATCAGTTCAGCCTTGGGGAAAAGATCCTGTAGATCACGGACCAGTGCCTCGGGATCGTCCCCCAGCATGATGGCGCAGACGCCCCGTTCAGTGGCGGCAACCAATATGCTTCCCAGGGAGCATTCACCGACGGCAAAACGAATCGTGACCCCGGCTCCACCGGTTTTGTAGCGCTTTGGCGTCATGCCGAGCAGGTGATTGGATTCCTCATAGAAGCGGCCATTGGCGTTGTAGCCCGCATCGAAGATGGCGTCCGTCACGCTGTTGCCGCTGGTGAGCGCTTGCCGAACCTTGTTTGCCCGGTGCGCGGATGCGTACGCTTTGGGCGTCACGCCGGTGACCGCCTTGAACACGCGATGAAGATGGAAGCTGCTCATCCGGGCCCGGCGGGCCAATGCATCGAGAGTCGGTGCCGTTTCGGCGCTTTCGATATAGCGACACAGCTCCGCGACCATTGCCGCATGTTGCTCGCCGAGTGCCGGTTGCCCGGGTCTGCAGCGCTTGCATGGCCGATAGCCCGCTTGTTCCGCCGCTTGCCGGGTGGAAAAGAAACGGACGTTCTCCGGACGTGGTTTGCGCGCACCACAGGAGGGACGGCAGTAGACGCCCGTGGTTTCGACCGAGTAGTAGAATTGACCGTCCGCGTTGGCATCACGGGCGACGACCAATGCCCAGCGAGGATCTTTCAGGACCGTTTCCGCCATGCGTTTGACAGGGGGCATAGTGAGTTCTCTCTCGGATGCATGATGGCTCTACCTTAGGGGGTGAAAGCTGGCTTGACACTCCGAATCTTGCTTTTGAATTCGAACCGCGATCGCACTCGGTCTCGACGTCATTAAACCAGGGAAGCTACGGACAAGTCATCTTGCCTGCGCGTTGCGGATGGGACGGCTGATCCAGATCACCACGGTCAGCATCAGAAACAGCACCCCGGCCACCCAGAACAGGTCAATGGCGGAAAGCATGAAGGCCTGGCGGTTGAGTTGATGCTCGAGTGCGCCAAGGGCCTGCTCCGGGGTCAGCCCCAGTGCCGACAGGCCTTGCAGCGCCTGGCTGGTGTTCGCATCGTAGGCCGTGATGTGCTCCGCCAGATGGGCATGATGCATGGCGGCGCGGGTGTCCCACAGGGTGGTGGAGATCGAGGCGCCTATGGCGCCGGCCATGATGCGGATGAAGTTGGACAGCCCGGCCGCGGCCGGGATGCGTTCAGGCGGGAGGCCCGCGAGGGTCACCGCGGTCAAAGGAACGAAGAAGGTGGCCATGGCCGCACCCTGGATCACCTGCGGCCAGACCAGGGTCATCACGTCCGCATCGGTGCTGAAGTCGGCGCGCATGAAGGCGGTGGTGGCGAAGATCACGAAGGCGAAACTGGCCAGCAGGCGCGGGTCGGTATGGGGCATGATGCGTCCCACCAGCGGCGACAGCAGCAGCGCCAGAATGCCGATCGGTGCGGTGACGATGCCGGCCCAGGTGGCGGTGTAGCCCATGTACTGCTGCAGCCACAGCGGCATGATGACCACGATACTGAAAAACAACCCGTAGGCGAGCGACAGGGAGATCGCGCCGATGGTGAAATTACGGCTCTTGAAGAGCGTGAGATCCACCACCGGATGACGTTCGGTGAGTTCCCACACGACGAAGAACGACAGTGCCACCAGCGCCACGACGGCCAGCAGCACGATCTCGCTGGAGGTGAACCAGTCCAGTTCCCGGCCCTTGTCGAGCATGATCTGCAGGGCACCGACCCCCACTACCAGCAGGCCCAGCCCGATCACATCGATGGGCAGCTTTCGGGTTGCCGACTCCCGGTGCTGCAGCATCCGCCAGCTCATCCAGGCCGCACCCAGACCGACCGGTACGTTGATGTAGAAGATCCAGGGCCAGCTGTAGTTGTCCGAGATCCAGCCGCCGAGGATCGGTCCCAGGACTGGCGCCACCATCGTGGTCATCCCCCACATGGCCAGCGCCATGCCTGATTTTTCGCGCGGAAAACACTGCAGCAGCAGGGCCTGCGAGAGTGGAATCATCGGTCCGGCCACCGCGCCCTGCATGACCCGGGCGGCGATCAGCATCTCCAGGCTGGACGACATGCCGCACAACAGCGAGGCCAGCACAAACAGCAGCACCGAACCGATGAACAGCCGTACCTGGCCGATACGCTGGGTCAGCCAGCCGGTGAGCGGCACGCAGATGGCGTTGGCCACGGCGAAGGAGGTGATGACCCAGGTGCCCTGGCTGGGACTGACGCCCAGGTCGCCGGCGATGGTGGGGATCGACACGTTGGCGATGGTGGTGTCGAGCACATTCATGAATGTCGCCAGCGACAGCGCGATGGTGGCGAGGACCAGGGCGCCGCCGGCAAGCGGGGGCGGAGATTGTGCGGTTTGCGCCATCTGGGATTTTCGGGGCAGGGTCCGGGAGCGGTTGCGTCAGCGGTCCGACCGCTGACGCTCTGCGATCAGTGATGACTGGGGAGTGTGCTCGTCGCCGGGAAGCGTGGCCGTGCTTGCCCGACTCGTCATGCCGCGCAGATTGGTCTCGATGATGCTTCGCACCAGGGCATCGGCGCCATTGCCCTGGCGGGTGTAGACCGCGGTGCGGTCGATCGACTGTTCGCGCCGGCCGCCTTCGGCGAGCTGGCTGCCGCTCTGATCGTGCACATCCACCTTAACCCGCATCGACAAGCCGACCCGCAGCGGGTGAATGGCCAACTCCCCGGGCTCGAGCGCGATTCGCAGCGGCACCCGCTGCACCACCTTGATCCAGTTGCCGGAGGCGTTCTGCGCCGGCAGCAGCGCGAAGGCCGAACCGGTGCCCGCCGACAGACCGACCACTTTGCCGTGGTACTCGACCGAGCTGCCATAGACGTCTGAAACCAGCGTCACCGGCTGGCCGATTCTCATCTGCTGCAGCTGGCCCTCCTTGAAATTGGCGTCGACCCAGACCTGATCCAGCGGGATCACCGCCATCAACGGCGTTCCCGGCGCCACCCGCTGCCCCAACTGGACTGCGCGTTTGGCCACATAACCGGAGACCGGAGCCGGTATCCCGGTGCGGTCGAGAGCGAGCCAGGCGGCGCGCACCCGGGCCGCGTCCTTCAACACAGTAGGATGCTCGGCGACCGTGGTGTTGTCGATCAGGGCATGGTTCGAGGCGTACTCCTCGCGGGCGGCGGAAAGCGCCGCTTCGGCGGCGGCCAGCGCCGTACGGGCATGCTCGAGCTCTTCGGAGGAGACCGCGCCACTTCCGTTCAGCGACTTGCGGCGGGCCAGATCGTCGCGCGCCTTGACCAGATCCGCCTTGCGCAACGCCACCGAGGCCGCCAGCGAACCGCTGGTCGCGAACAGTGTGCGTACTTCACGCACGCTCTGCGCGAGCTGGGCCTTGGCCTGCTCCAATGCCAGTTGTGCGTCGGCCTTGTCCAGTTCCACCAAGGTTTCGCCCGCCCGCACGAAATCGGTATCGTCGGCGTGGATCGCGAGTACCGTGCCTTCGGTCTGGGGGGTTATCTGCACCACATTGCCGGCGACGTAGGCATCGTCGGTCACCTCGACGTATTGGCCGATCAGGCTCCACCAGCTGCCGTAGGCGATGCCGGCGGCCATGAAAAGACCCGTCAATAGAATCATCATCGGCTTGCGCCTGCCTTTGGCCTGGGGGGGATCGGCATGTGCCGTGTCAGTGTCGTTTTCGGGGTTGGACATTGTGTTCTCCTTGTGGAATCCCGGTGGCACGCGTCTTTGGTCGTTGCGTGAAAGGTGAGGTGCCGTCCGTGGCTGACTCGTCAGTGTTGGGTGAAAAACATCAGTCGTCCGAGTTGGCCAGCATGCGGCGCAGGAAGCTCTTCATGGTCTCCAGTTCGTCACGGCTGAAGCCTCGCAGATGCCGGTTCAGCACCTTGACGGCTATCGGCGGCAATTGAGGATAGAGCTTCTGGCCGGCCTCGGTCAGCGACAGTTGCACGATACGACGGTCTTCCGAACTGCGCTCGCGCCGGATCAGGCCCTTCTGTTCCAGCCGGTCGAGCATGCGGGTCATCGAACCGGTGTCACCTGCCATACTGCGGCAGAGTTCCGTGGCGGTATTGGCGTGGCCATTGGCGATTTTCAGCAGGGTGCCCCACTGCGCCCAGGTGATATCCAGCGGTATGAGTTCCGCGTCGATGGCGGCCACGAGCCGGCCGCGCACCTGGTGCAGCAGATAGCCCAGGCTCTCGTCCATGGTCCAGGTTTCCGTGGTGTAGAGGGGCTCGTCGTCCTGGCCGGTGGTTTGGGGAGGGGTTTGGGGTGATGCTGAAGACTGTTTTCTGAGCATGGAATGAAGACTCGGATGTGCGTTGATAGCTGCTTAGGCAGTAAATTAGCTGCATAGGCAGATATCCGTCAAGTTTTGTCTCTGATTAACTGGTTACCCACCATGCTCAGCCATGCTGATGGTGAGTTTGAGAATCGAGTAATGGGTTGAAAAGTGGTTAGCGAGGTGTTCGCTGCGCTCACGGGATTTATTTCCCCCCTCTCCCTGGCCCTCTCCCGCAAGGGGAGAGGGGACGTAAGGATCAAGCGCCGGAGCGAACGGACGGCTTCATTCCGCTAGCGGGCTGGAAGCGTTCGATACGCTCAAAAAGCGCTTTCCCTCTCCCCTCGCGGGAGAGGGCCAGGGAGAGGGGGTTACAAGAATCCGTGAGCGCTGCGAACACCTCGACTCAACACTGAAAAAACAACACGCAAAACTGCTGTTGTTTTTCTGACGCTTTGGCTGAGAGTCGTGAGTACTCAAGTAGATTCAATCAAGAGACATAAAGCCGACCGGAGGCGACAGCTAGCTACCCGTGTACTCCTCGACAACCCGAATGACCTCGGAGGGACAGATGTTGCGATTACCGCATATGCGATGATCCGCAACAAAATTGAGAGCCGAAGCGACGCGGTTTTCAAGGTTTTCAGTTGTTTGAATCGAGCGATGATCGGCATCCTGCCAGTTTGTCAGTTCGACTAGATGTTGCTCAGCGGTAACCGTGCAGTGCAAGGACGCCTGGCCGGAAGCGCCGGTTTCGCTATCACTGATGGGAACAGTGATATCGAAACAGCTTCGGCCATCGCTGTTTTTGAATATGCAGTGTTCACAATCGACGATGACGCCGTGTTTTTTAATACTCATACGACTCAAGTGTCCTTGTTGCAGGGTTGAAGATCAGTATGAAAAGACCATTTAAGGTTGTCTTATGCCGCACCTGGGGGTTGGCATCTGTGCCAGGTGCTGTTGTAAGAGGGTGAGTGTGTGGGCGCCACTTCCGGCTGAGTCATGGCGTAAGCGACCTCCTTGCTCCTGCAGAGCACAAAGCCTGTGCGTTCGTTTGCATTGCAGCTGAACCTGGCGGTGCGAATCTCCGTAACAGTGTCGCAAATGTCAGGATAAGAGATCAATAGCCTCAAAGGTCAATGGCGCTTACTTAAGCGATATGGTGCGGGGATAGTCAAAGCATTAAGGTGCGGCTTGCCGCACCGAAACATGACTCAAGTAAGTGCCATTCGTCTCTAATTCTTTTCGTTTCAAACACCTGGAACAACCGGGTGTTATCAGTGCAACGATCAATGGATTCAACAGCAAAGCCGGCAGGTCTGGAAAAACGGCCGGATCCCGAATGCTGTTGAAGTGGCATCTATGGGTGCTTGTCGGGTGCTCGGTTAGCGGTGAATAGTCACCCTAAACGCAATCCGCCCCTGGACTGGTGACCTTGCCTGGTCTTGAGTCCGGGGGCGGATCTGCTCAGCTATCGTCCTAAAAGGCTGACACGCAGAAGGTTGGGGGAAGTTGTCATCACCTGGATCGGCACGGACCGGGAATCGACTCTTGGTTATATGCCATCAAAACTGCAAAGAGTATTTCTGCAAAAATTGCAGGCATCAGCGACTATTTCTCAATAGGAGGATTTGCAAGTGATGCCAGCCTCAACAGTTCTATCTGAGATCGTACCCCGGTCTCGGCAAAAATAGATTTGAGCTGCGTTCGGATCGTATTTTTGGAAGCGTTGCGTGCGTCGGCTATTTCATTCAGCAACATCTGCCTCAGCAGCAGATAAAGAACACATCCCACTGATCCCTTTCAGGATTGCACAAAAGCGGTCTGTTGGCATCAAGCAACAGGGAATTGTTACTTGCAGCGCACTTGCAACTACATGGTCAACTGGTTATAGGCCGTTTCGGCCATTGGCCGCAGACGCTCCTTTTCGATCTCGCCGGCTATGGCATAGATCACAGCATTGTCGACCCAGTAGAAGACAGATACATCGCGCTGTTTCGAATAATGAAATGCGCTGCTCTTCTCATCGGTTAGGCAGACATAGAATATAATGCGCTTGCCCTGGGGATCCTCATACATCAACAATGCGCCTGGGCCGTCATCGGAAGCGAGGAGTCGGCCGCCCAGCAGCCTCATGTCGAGGTTATCCAGATGGGGCGCGATGATGTTGTGTCCCATGCGTTTGCTCAACCAGGAGACCAGGTGATCCCGCTGATCACCGCCGACTTCGACGGGGTGACGTACCTCGGGTGCATACACGGTATAGGCCATTACCGCTTCTCCCACGACATGTTCGGTTTCGCTTTCGGCGATCATGGGTGGTGTGGCCAGATTTGCGCCCAGGTAGTAGCCGCTGAATAGCCCTATCGCCAGCAACACGGCGGCTGCGGCTAACCGGGTGAAAAGCGGACTCCGTTCGCGGCGTTCCGGCTGCGTTATCTGCAGCGTTGGAGGAACCGGTTCATCCAGTATGGGATCGTAGAGCTGACGCAACAGATCGTTCATCAACTGGTAGTCCTTCGCACGTTCACGAGCCTCTTCGTTTTCGGCCAGATGCTTCTCCATATCCAACCGGTTCCTGGCGTCGAGTTGTCCGTCTACATAGGCATGCAGCCGGATCAGTTCGGGTGTGAGTAGGTCTTTCATTTCACACGTCTCAGCTTTGGAGGCTCTTCGCCTCTCAATGTCCTTCGTAACATCTCGCGGGCCCTGTGCAGCCGCGACATCACCGTACCTATGGCAATACCGAGAACCTGAGCCACCTCCTCGTAGGCCATGCCTTCGACACAGACCAACATCAGAATCTCGCGCTGGTCCTCGCTGAGCAGGAGCAGGGCAGTCTCGAGGTCGCGCAGCTGCAGCATCCCCTCCTGTCCAATCTGGCGTTGATCGGCTGTATCCAGGGACTCGAATGTCTCCCAGTCACCGCTGCGGTGCCTGCTGCGCAGGCTGTTCACATGCAGGTTGTGCATGATGGTGAACAGCCAGGCACGCAGGTTGGTGTCGGTCTTCCACTGGGACATGCGGCTCCAGGCGCGATCGAGACAGTCCTGCACCAGATCTTCACTCTGTTGCCGATCCCGGGTAAGGGACCGGGCATAGCGTCGAAGATGCGGGATATTCTCGATCAGGAGTTCAGAAAAAGGTTTCACTGTCCTTGCCTGAGTCGCTCAGCCCCGCCTCATTGAATCTGCAGGATCTGCATGGCGCGTGCGAGCGCGTCAACCGATTGCTGGTGATTTCCTGCGCGGTGATAGGTTTCGCCCTGGGCGCGCAGCTCCCGCACTTCGGCCATCTGTTCCGTGGTCAAGTTGGGATTCGATGCCAAAGCCGCGTCGATCTTCTTCATGTCCATTGGACAATGGAAGGCGTATGCGGGCAGTGCGGCCAGTGTGAGAATTCCCGATAGCAAAAGCATTTTCGTGTTCATGACAAGCTCCTGATGTTGTTTCATTTTGGCCCACTCCACCACGCTGCCAACCCTGTCGAGTCTGGGGTAGAGGCGAGAGCGGGTTCTGTCTGCATTAACAACCACTGCACAGAGTTATTCCCGGCAGGTTTGGGGCGGCCGCAGCCGCCCCTGTTCTGCTTCAGTTCTCGAACTCCACTTCGTTGGCGGTGCCGTCACCGGGCTGGTTGTCTTTGATCTTCACCAGTGAGCCCACCGTCAGGCTGCCGTAGAAGCTGCCCGAGCTGATCGGCGAGTCGTTGACATCCTCGAACTGGGTGGAGCCTGTCGTCAGGAAGGTCACTCCAAGGATGGTGATTGAACTGCCGTTGGTGAAACCTTCCACCCGGCCTTGCAGGATGACATCGTCTGGGTCGTCGCGGCGCAGTTCGCTGAGGACCACCCGGTCGTTGTTGTCGAGCAGACCGCGTACCTCGACGAAATCGCCGCTGGAGAGGTTGCTGATAGCGAGCTGGCTGACCGCTCCGGTACTGTCATCCATACGGGTACGGCTGTTGACGAAGACCGTGACACTGCCATTGATGAGGTCCAGGGTGATCGAATTGTCCGCCGTGGAGACAGTGCTGATCAGGGCATCGATCTTCACCTCGTCACCGCCACGTGCGCCGACAGTCAGTGCCTGCAGGGTACCGTTGACCATGGGGCCCTCGGCTTCCACCTTGATACCGTTGCCCAGGCTCAGACTGGTGGGGAAGAGCGTCGCCGAAGAGGCATCGATCGGTGTTCCCGATATCATGAAGTCGCTGTCGTCGACGTAGTCGGTGATGATTCCCTCGATACTGATCTTGTCGAGGTTGTCGTCGAAACCATTGTCTTCCAGAGCGATCCGTGTGGCGTCGATCTCGCCGGTGTTGCCCAGTGTGCCCTTGACCTCTACGAAGATATCGTCGGAGACGCCGCCGGGCAGGGCGCTAATATCAGTCGAAACACCGTTGGGATCGTAGTTGATGGTGATACCGTTGATCTGGAAACTGCCGGCAGCACTGTTGGACACGGTGCCCTTGAGTTCCACTTCGCTCACACCGGGTGTAAAAGCGCTTTTACGTTCGAGGAAGGTGGCGTTGAGCACAAGGGAGCCGTCGTAGAAACCGCTCACCTCTACCAGATCACCCTCTGCCAGGGTATCGAAGGTGATATTGTGGAAACTAGTGCTTACCCGGTCCACCGTGACCCCGATACCGAGCACCGTGAATGTTTTGGTCAGTCCATCCAGGTCGGTCACCAGGTTGGCCACCGGTCCCTGCAACTCGTTATCGAAAACAATGCTGTTTGCCGTACCGGTATTATCGTCGTTTCGGGTACCGGAGACAGTGACCACCATACCGAGCTGCAGGTCACTCTCGACTCCGGGATTGTCGTCTATGGTGACGCTGGATGAGCCGGTGTGGTAGCGCGTGCCGTTTACATAGATGCTGCCGAAACCGGTAATGGCTCCGCGTGCGGTAATCGACGTGCTGGTGCTCGATGTGGTTTCGCCCCCTCCGCCACCACCGCAGGCAGTAAGAAGAAATATAGAGCTGAAAGTGAGCAGACCGGCCAAAATCCTTGTAAGGTATCTTGTCGTCATTAGATGATTCCTCATTGGAATTGTGGATTTGTTACAAGACCCGAACCGATCGGGAGAATCAGCCGGTGGGTCAGCCTTCAATGAGATCAACAAATCAAAGCGGGAAAATATTCCCAAAAAAATTCTCGCGTATGTTAATTGTCGTCGAGACGTCCCTCAGCGAACGTCATCCTTGACGTTTCGTCGGCGTCACGCTCTTTTCTGGGCTTGT
Source organism: Sedimenticolaceae bacterium (assembly GCA_050305975.1). Taxonomy (GTDB): domain Bacteria; phylum Pseudomonadota; class Gammaproteobacteria; order Chromatiales; family Chromatiaceae; genus Thiodiazotropha. Next base: position 69,228 of record JBNLGI010000231.1, read on the forward strand.
GGAAATCCTAGCAAATGCTCAGCCGTGTAATTTCCAGGGTGTTTATGCTGGATAACGTAAACCGACTGAACGCACGGACAGTCTCAGTGCAGTAAATCTTCGGTGGGTCGTATGGCATCTATCACGCATACAGATCAGGGTTTATTCGATCTGTCAGGTATCTATAGGGAATATTCAACCATCTGCAGGCCGGGCGCCGACAAACCCTTCGTCCTCTTTCAACTCCGCCGGTCTGTAAATCTCGACCTTGCGATAGAACTGATCGACCACATAGATACGGCCGTCTGTATCTACATCGATACCTGCAGGCAGCATGTACTTGGCGGCACCCGCTGTTTCCGAACGGTTGCCGATATAGAGGAGAAGCTCACCCTCGGGTGTGAAAATCTGGAAATTTCCGAAGGCCGCGTCGACCACATAAATATTGCCTGAAGCATCGGCAGCGATACCCTTCGGACGGGTGAATTGACCCAAATGACGGCCTGGCGATCCCCAGGAGCGAATGGGGGTTCCTTGTTGGTCGAGCACCTGCACCCGGAAATTTCCACTGTCGGTAACATAGAGGTTGCCGCCAACACCGACAGCAATATCCCGGGGCAGATTGAATTCACCTTCGGCCGTACCTCGGGTACCGAGGGTGCGGATGTGAGAGCGCGTCAGTGTGTCGTAGAGCACGATGTCATGTCGATTCGACTTGACGCCGCCAATATCGACCACGACGACCATACTTCCGTCTCCACTCACTTCCACCCCGCTGGGTCGTTCCATCTCATTTGACAGATCGATGTCATAGCGCCACTTACCATTCCTGTCATATGCCATGATCTTCTTCAACTGAATATCACAGACATAGAGATTACCCTGGTCATCTGTCGCCACTCCCACCGGCTTGAACAGATCTCCGGAATCGCCGCTGTCGCCGATGATGAGCGACTCCCCGGTGACGAAATCGAGAGCAAACACCATACGGTGCACGGTATCGCTGATAAACAGCCGTCCCTGATGGACCGCCACGTCGAATGGTTTCGCAAAGGAGTAACCATCCCTCGCGTTGCTACCCGTCAACAGGCTCTTCAAGCGATCCATTTTGTCGGCAACCTTGACCGCGCCGGTACCGTAAATAGTCCGTTCGTAGTAGTAGCGGGGAGGATCGGGCGGGGCGGGAAAGACAATCGGATCGCTTTTGGTCGTCTGTGGACCGCTTGCGCATCCAGCAAGCAACGTCATAAAGATGAGAATGAGTGCTTTAGCCAGTGCTCTCACTGGATTATGGATGGTATGTGTGCTATCCAGGTGAAGACGTAGTCTCATCGATATTCCCTAAACAGAGTAATGTAATGAAGCCTGCTGGAGGTTTAAATAATAATTACCCGCACGTTTTTCTGCTCGCAGCGAGTTTTATACTACTGGCCTTTGTTCCTCCAAACGCTAGTCACGCTTCCGATTCGGACATGGATCGGAAGTTTGAGTCGGGGCGAAAGATCTACAATTTCTACTGTTATTTCTGTCACGGCTATTCAGGCAATGCGCAGACACTGGCCGCCCGCTTCCTCTCGCCGCCGCCGCGTGACTTCACTACCTCCGATCCCAGGGAACTGTCTTCCGATCGCATGCATGTCTCTGTGCGTGAGGGCCGTGCGGGAACCGCGATGAAGCCGTTCACGGCTATTCTATCCGATGAGGACATCGAAGCCGTAATTGTTTACGTGCGACTGGCATTTATGACCGGAAAACTGCAGAACACGCGATATCATACGGAAGAGAATGGGTGGTTCGATCACGAACGCTATCGGGACAGTTATCCCTTTGCAACCGGAGAGATCCCTTTGGACACTCCGGCCGAGAACCTGAGCCACTCCCAACGAAGGGGTTTGCGTGTCTATTTCGATAGTTGCATCAGCTGCCATGACAGATCACAGGTACACGATACGGTGGTCGCTTGGGAGCCGGTGGCCAACTCCTACCCAAGAGTCGGTTTTCGCCCCGGCGACAGCATGCTTCCGCCGGATGCCATCTCCGGGGCCAGTCCGTTTTCCAAACACGACATCGCGCCCTCCATTCCAAACCTTTCTGCCACAGAGCGCATGGGTGAGCGCCTGTTCCAGGACAACTGTGCCTTTTGCCATGCTGCGGATGGTACGGGCAGAAACTGGATAGGCACTTTTCTCGAACCCCATCCCAGGGATCTGACTGATACCGAAGTCATGCTGGGAATGAACAGGGAGCGTATCGTACGGGTCATACGCGAGGGTCTTCCCGGTACCTCGATGCCCGCCTGGAACTCGGTGTTCGATGAGACGCAAATCGATGCTGTAGTAAGGTATATTCATCGCGCATTTCATCCCTTGTCCGGAGTTGTCGACTGATTCGCACTCTCGGCGGGGCGGATAAATGCCTGGTAGAGATATTCGGCAACATCCGCGATCTGCTGTCCCGAAAGCACCTTCTCCCAGGCAGGCATATCCGTGCCCCGGCTGCCTTGGGCGATAGCGGCAAAGAGGGTGGGGCGGTTCAGCGTATGGCGCGCTGAGAGGTGATGAAAATTTCGTGGTTTCGGCAGAATGAAGTAGGCACGAGGCCCTTTGCCGTCACCCTGTTCACCATGGCAGGCCACGCAGTTCTGCCGGTAGTAGGCCTCGCCCCGGGAAACATCCCCGATCAGGCCCTTCGGTAACGGCGCTTCCATGTCCAACCCGGAAACAGGAGTCGATCCGGATTGGTGAGCAGTGATGTCAGCGTCCTGCTTCATGAAGGCCTGCCTGACGTAATCGACCACATTCGCGACGTCGGCATCCTTCAATTGGGTCGCAAAACCGGGCATTGCCGTATCGGCCTTGCCGTAGCGAACCACATCAAGCATATAGCTCCGACTGAGTTGATCCACCGTCCCGGGAAGCGTGAAGTTTCTTGGCGGTGGTTTTAGGTTGGTTTGCGTCCAGCGTGCGCCCCGTCCATCGTCTCCGTGGCAAACCGAGCAGTTCTCCGCATAGAGTCGGCGTCCAGTCTCGCTGTCAACGGTTGATGCCGGCAGCATCATCGTGATTCTGATGTAGTCGACGATTGCTGCGATCTGATCACTGCCAAGTTGGTTTTTCCATGGCGCCATGGCTGTGCCTGGACGGCCTTCGCTAACCGAGTGAATCATCCGATCGCGAGTCAGTTCGACTGCGGATTGTGGTGATGTGAAATCTCTTGGTGGCGGAATCATGCTGCCGCGCGCGCGGCTCCTGCTATCCCCGCGATCGCCATGGCAAACCGAACAGTACTGTGCATAGAGAAGACCCGCGTCAATTTCAGCGCTCGCGGCAAGACTCGGAGCAGACAGCAGGGACAACGTCGTATATAGGTAAAGGGCGTAATTGAGTAATTTGTTCATTAGATAATAATTCGTTCCACGGCTTGTGATCACAGCTCATGAAACACGATTAGCAAGAACCGAACCATTACTCGAATAGAGTCAGAAAGGATCAAAGCGTGGTAAAACACGACGTTCCCATAACTGAGAGTGGAGCTATTCGGGCAATCTCGAGCACCTTACTGTCAGATTCAAGAATCCATTCCGGGAAATGAGAAAAAAAACACAGCGAATTAAGGGATAAATCAGCACCCTCGTTCGTTAACACGCTGATTGAAGAAGTGTTTGAAAAATTGGCTTGTTTGTTGCTCTTCCGTACCTGAGTCACGGATATACCGTGCGACAAAGTTCGAATCGGGAGGAACGATGAACAAGCGCTATGTTGAATTGGCCGGTCTTGCCTGTGTGCTTCTGATGGCGTCACACAGCAATGCAGCCGTTAGGGGGAGTTTCCATGATCTTTCAGCCGGAGGTACGGCACAGGCGACGACGACCGCCACGACGGAGGTCTGTGTCTTCTGCCATACGCCACACGGTTCCAATACCACGGTAAGTGCGCCTCTGTGGAACAAGGCGAGTCCTGCTACCACCTACACGCGCTACTCCGATCTGGGTACGGCAACCCTGGATGGTACCGAGGTAACCGTAGGCTCCGTATCTCTCGCTTGTCTCTCATGTCACGACGGAACGCAGGCCATGGACGTGGTGGTCAATGCGCCCGGCTCCGGTGGCTGGACAGCAGCCGGCTCGGAGCTGGATGCGGCGGCGATATCGGCCATGGTGAATACGGGTGGTGCTCCGATACCCATGTTGGGAACGGACCTGCGTAACGACCATCCGATCAGTATTGCCTATGCCGGCGGCGGTTGCGCGGTAGGTGTGGATCCGTGTACGCCGACTACCGGCGCGACTGGCGACAGAGACTTCAATGATGCGCAGCACGCAACCATCAACGGTAATAGTCAGTGGTGGGTCGATGTGGCCTCGTTTGACAGCACGGGTGACGGAACCCGTGATTCTACAGGTACAGCCGATACGCGCGAGAAGTCGGACATTATCCTCTATACCCGTGACTTCACAGGCGTCGATGGGCCTTCCGTGGAATGCGGCAGTTGCCATGATCCGCACGAGGATACGGCACGGCCTGTAAGTTTCCTGCGGATAGCCAATACCAACAGTGACGTATGCCTTGCATGCCACATCAAATGATCAGAGCGAGGTGCTATGTATCGACAACCTGAACAAGGCACGATCGCTAGAAGACAGTACTATACCGCCAGCCCTCGGGGCTGGCGGTTATTGTTTTCTCGATTCGTCACGATTCGTTCCAGCATTGCATCGAATCTGCCACTACTCGGACTTATCGTGGCTTTCGCTGCCACCGGCGTGGATGCGCAGCCCGGACCCGTTCAAGAGCAGAAAACAGAGCAGGAGCGGATTTTTGCCACCGTCAACGGCGAATCCATCAGGCTTTCGACCTATCAGACAACGCTGCATCTCAGCGCACGGCAGCATTTCTATCACGGACAACCTCCCGAAGAAGACCTGAGAGCCTTTCGCAAGGAAGTCGGTGAGAGACTCATCGATGAGTCCGTGATGCATCAGGAGGCGCTGCGGCGCGGGATCGAACCGGATGCGGAGCGGGTGAATGCAGACGTCAACAAGAACGTAAAGCGACTGTCAGCTCAAAAGGGATGGGATCAGGTAAAGGATCACCTGGTGCCCGTATTACGTGCCGGACTCGAACGCAATGACAGAATTCGTCAACTCAAGGATGCCTTGAGGCGGGCAGTGCCAAGTCCAAGCGAAGAGGAGGTTCGCACCTACTATGAAGCCAATCTAGACAAGTTCACATCGCCGCCACAGACCCGCATATCGATGATCATGCTGAAAGTACCCCCTTGGGGGGATACGGATGCGTGGAGCCAGCGTCGCGACGAACTGGGCAAAATCAAACATGAAATTTCTGGGGGATTGGAATTTAGTGAGGCCGCCAGGCGTTATTCAGATGACAGCTCCGCTTCCAGTGGAGGTGATATGGGCTACCTGCACGAGGGAATGTTGGGCGCTCAAGCAGAAGCGGCGATAGCCGTAATGAAGGTTGGTGAGATTTCGGATCCTGTCACGCTATTGGAAGGGGTAGCGCTCTTTCAGCTTAACGACAGGGCTGGCGTACAGGTCAATCCGCTGGAAAAGGTCCACCAGCGCGCCTCGGAGTTGTTGATGCGCGAAAAGCAAGAGGCCGCTGTGGTTGAGGGCGTCAGACAACTACGCGACAAGGCCGATGTCAGGTATACAGATCCTGAATACTACGAACTGCGGCAGGAGGTGAAAGGCCGTAGCGATATAACAAAATCTTGATCGGGAACATCGACAATCGATGGCCGAGTCCAGGTGATGAAAAAAGGTGGACTGTTTATTTTGCTTACGGGAACACTCTTCACAACATCCGGCACAGTATCTGGACTTGATCTTGGTGATTATCCGATCGATATTTCCGGCAGTCTGGGTATGCGCTTTCGAGAAATCATACCCGATTCAGGAGAGAACTCGTTTCATCAGGCATACACAGGTGAGGTGATTGGCAGAAGTTACCTCATGGCGCCATGGTTCGGTAACTGGAAAGGCCGTCTCGCCTCCAGCTGGGAGCAGAACGAGAGTACCAATACAACGGAAAATGCCATTTTTTCCGGTGCCGGCGAAGTCAATCTATTCCATCTCAGCCGCTTTCCGTTCACCGCCTACGTGGATGTGCGCGACAGTCGGGTCGATGACAGCGATCTGGTAGATCCCGGCAGCGATGAGCGCTTCACGCGATACGGCATACGGCAATCCTATACGCCGCTCTCGGGCGGCATGAATTTGAATCTGAACCTGTTTCATGATGAGCGGGAGGATTTCAAGACCAGTGACGTCGAGTCGAGTACTCGCGGCATTGTCAGTGGTTTCTACAATCGCGGCGCACACCGCGTCAATGTTTCACTGCTTGCCAACGAACGTGAAAGGTCTTTGATAATGGATAAGCAAAAGGACTGGCAAACGGACCTTACCCATACCTATACGCCGGGTGCGCGTTTCAGCCTCATGACGAGTGTCGGGGCCAGCGGCAGCGAAAGTGAAGATACTCTAGGAACTACGGACAGCTCTCAGGAAAGACTGGCCTCCAATCTGCTATGGCGAGCGGAAACGATGCCCCTGAGTATTCGCGGCGATATCTTCTTGAAATCGCTGACCGTTGAATCGGCTACCACTGGTGACCGGGAGGAGGACGAGACACGTACCAATGTATCGGCTACCTATCTGCCCACCGATCACTGGCGTCTGCGGGTTTCCGCCGGGGGCCGTTTCCGCACAGGCGATATCGAAGAAAGACGGCGTTTTCAGACTGCAAGTGCTGACTACAGTTCGCAAACGTATCCACTCGGCAACTTCTTCTACAGCTATGGCGCCGGTATAGGCTTTGCCAACGAGAATAATTCAAACACGGAAGATGAACAGATCGGCCGCTCTGACTTTTCACATAACCTCAACCGCAATTGGCAGCATGACTGGTTCGGCCCGATCGGGGCCTCACTTACGTTTGGACAGGACCTGAGTTATGAACACTCCACTTTGGAGGATGAACTGGGTACGCTGGTCCACAGGGTTTCATACAGTCTGAGTTCGGTCGGTGAGTCCCGTTCCACGAATCTGAATATGGTCTTTTATGACTCGCGCAACACCGGACGCAACGATTTCACCACGCAGAATGCAAGCATAAGCGCCATTCACAATCAGCGCTTGTCCCGCTACTCCGACTACGGCATTACTTATAACGTCAACTTTACGCGGCAAAAAGGCAATATATCGACCGTGGTGGAGGATGATCCGTTCACCGATGAAGACGAATCGGATATCGAGAATGGCGAATACACCAGTTTGGAGATCTTCTATCACCACAATCGTTTGTTCAAGGTAAGAAACCTCCGATTCGGTACGCGCTTGAGAACTTCCACCAGTTCACTGTTGTTCGATGAGATCAATACCGAACCCAGTAGTGAGTTCTTCTGGGAGAACCGGATTGACTACAACATAGGCAAACTCGACATAGATTTCCGCACCACCTGGGTCGAACGTCCGGCGGTGGAAGATGCGGGAACGAAGACGATCACACTCAGTATTCGACGGCAGTTTTGAGACTTATGGCCATGTTTTTCACACTATCGCGGAGGTGCTATTGATGCGCGCCAGAAAACAATGGGTATTGCAAATATTTTCAATCCTGTTGGTTTTCGCAACCACCGTCAGTAACGCACCTGCGGAGTACGGGGATGTGGTAATCAACAACTATTCGGACGATGCCGGCATGCGGCCCGTGGTGTTCCCCCATTGGTTTCACCGGATCCGGTTTCGCTGCAAGGTCTGTCATGCCGATCTTGGATTCAAGTTCCAGGCCGGCGGTAACGATATCACCATGCTGAAGATCATCGACGGTGAGTATTGCGGAGCCTGTCATAACGGAGATATCGCCTGGTCCGTCGAAAACTGCAACGTCTGCCACTCAGGTAAACCGGGTACTGAAACGCAAGTGCACGAAAGCACGTTGCAAAAGCTCATTGCACCGGCTGCCGCCAAGTGACGGAGGTTCCCAATGATCAGATGTGACAAGACGATACTAGCAACCTTCTGTCTCTGTCTCGCATTTCAACTGTCGGCAGCGGACATCGAACCGGTAGGTAAAGCCAGCATTGCCACTCCAGCTGCTCCGGAGGCAGTGCCTGCGAACACACCTGACGAGCCCGTCAGCAAGACAGCCGATGCGCCCTCCGGAACCGGCAATGGTGGGGGCAATAAGGGCGCCGAGACCAAAACAGAAAAAGCCGTTGCCGCTGATGCAGGTGACAAGCCAGCTAACAAACCGGTAAAGCCGCCGCCCGCGGAAGAAAAAGCAACCCAGGCCATAAAATCAGGTAAGAAGCTGGCATATACGGGCGGTCCCAACAGCTTTAATCGTTTGATGAAACCCCCGTCAAAACGCAACCTGCCTCCGGCAAAAGACGGCATACACGATCCGAAAAACGACGGCACCCACATCCTGCAGGCTCCCAAGGACTCTTTCAATGCATTGCCTAAGGCGAATTCCGGAAACAGAGTCGATTGGGTTGCAGCGCTTGAGAGCGGCGATATCAACCCAAGATACGACAGACTCGACCCGGAGAAGGTACCGATCGTGCTGGATTTGAACATCGTACGCGAAGTCAAAGGCAGCATGCCTGATGTCGTTTACCCTCACAAGCAACATACGGAATGGCTCGACTGTTCGAACTGTCATCCAGCCATTTTCGTCCCGATGAAGGGGGCCAATAATATCAGTATGGCGTCGATACTGTTGGGAGAGAAATGCGGAGTTTGTCATGGCAAGGTCGCATTTCCCGTTTCCGAGTGCAGAAAGTGTCACTCCAAGAACAAGACGGAGTAGATGATGCAAGTGCTGTGCAAGATACTTCGAGCACAGGTTATCACGAGTCTGATCTTGCCTGCATGGGCAGGTGCAGAGACGGGTGCTGCACAGATCGGCACGGAACTCATCGAGCGCAAGGCGCAACTCGGGTATCAGATGCTGTCGCAGCTCACAGCACCTGATGCCACTCGGCTGCGCGATAAGCTGGCGCTACTGATCAATCCCGAAGACAGGTCGGATATCGACCAGAGACTCCAGCGAATCGATACACTGCTCGCGGAGATTGCGGATCTTTACAGGCAACGCCATGATCGCAAGGAACTTCTCGCACAACAGGACAAGGACCGTTACTTGAGCCGACGTGAGGAGATACAGAGCCTGGTGGAGAATCTCGAAACAGCCTCAAGCGGAGAAGAATCGGGTGAGCTCAAGGAGCTGAAGCAAGTGTTTCAGGATGCCTATCAAAAGGCTGCGGTGCTGGCGGATGCCGGTGAATACGGTCTGGCGTTACCCATAATCGAGCGTGCGCGAGAGAATGTCGTACTGGCGATAACCTCGCTCAATCAGTCGCGCACCATAGAGTACAAACTCGAGTTTGCCGACATTTCAGACGAGTATGAATACGAACTACGTCGGTATGCGAGTCAAATGATGTTGCTGCAATTGGCTATGCGGGAACGCTCTCCGTCAGCCGCCACAGCGGAGAGAATCGAGGCTTCCCTCACCACGGCCAGGACGCTGCATGAGCAGGCGCAGCAACATGCCGGGTCCAAGCAGTATCGGACAGCACTCGACCTGCAGGAATCGGCTGTCGTCGAGCTCAATTCGATTCTCCGGCTATTGGGCTATTTTTTCTAAACCAAGAGGACTATCTCATGCGGTACCTCGGCCTAACTCACTTTCTTCTGATTTTGCTCTTTCTCGTGCTATCGGCACCGCCGCTGAGCGCACAGGAGGCCAAGCAGCCAAAATTCTCGCTTGATCGCGAAGCGGTGAAGAGCCGGATCGAAAACGTCAACAGGCTGGTGAATACCTCATCCGGCGCACGCCGTGTGACAGAGGGCAGTGCGGAAGCGCAGGCCTTGCAAGAAGAGGCTTCCGGTCATCTGGACAAAGCCAGACTCTATTTTCAGTCCAACAATATGGAGTTGGCGAATGACGAGCTGCAACACGCGACGCTGACCATGTTTCAGGCCATCAGACTGGTCGGTACCGGAAAGATCGGTGAAGACAAGCTCAAGGATGACTATGAGAAAAAGCGAAAAAGTCTGTCCGCATTAATGGAGGCTCTCGAACGCGTTTCGGCTGAAAAGCACTCGCCATCGCCGGCAGCGAACAAGATCACTACACAAGCGGAGGCCGCTGACCGCTTGGCGGCGGAAGGCAAGATCAAAGAGGCTCGGGTTCAACTCGATCTTGCCTACGAGACCGTAAAGCTTGAGGTCGAGAAACTGCGCTCGGGAGACACCCTGGTGCGTTCACTCGAATTTGCCAGCGATGAAGAGGAGTATGCCTACGAACTCGACCGCAATGAAACCCACTTCATGCTGGTCAGACTGCTGCTCGAAGACCGGCCAATCGATGCTTCCACACAGTCTGCCGTAGATGGATTCATTGCCGAAGCCCGTCGCTTGCGTGAGAGCGCTGATGCCGCCTCGACCTCCGGCGATTTCAAACAGGGCATACAGCAACTCGAAGCCTCCACCAAGCAGATAGTCCGCGCCATCCGTCGGGCCGGCGTCTACATACCGGGATAAGCCGATGGGGCGTTCAGCTATCCGACAACTCCGGCCGGGCGTCATCTGGGCGGGTATTCTGCTCATGCTGTTCTGGCTGCCTGCGAAGAGTGAAGCGCCGACCTGGAAGTCTCTTGCTGAAGATGGCATTCATGACCCCAACAATCCGGCACTTTCCCTGTTGCAGTCGCCCGCGGAGGCGCTTTCTCTACTGCCAATGGATACGGCAGGCAACCAGGTTCGCTGGGTGAGAGCGTTGGCGGAGGGGTACATCCAACCACGTACAAATATTCAGCCTGAAACAAAAATCGAAATACTCGATCTCGATATCATCATGCCCCGCACCGGCTCTGCAAAGTATGTGCGATTTCCCCACCGTGCGCATACCGAATGGCTCGATTGCAGTAACTGTCACGACGCCATATTCAAGAGCAAGGCGGGCGCCACCCCGGTTACCATGCTGCAGATCCTGTCGGGTGAATACTGCGGTCGCTGCCATGGTGCAGTGGCATTCCCGCTTACAGAGTGCGATCGATGCCACAGTGTCAGTTCGAGTGCGCCACCCGGAGCGGTTGAGGAGAAATGACTAGTCATGACACAGGCGGTAAGACATCGATCCTGGCTGCTGTTGGCAGTCCTGCTGCTGACTCCGGTGGTCATGGCGGAGTACGGTGATGTCATCCTGAATCGCTACGCAGAGAAGGAGGGTATGCGTCCCGTGATTTTTCCCCATTGGTTCCATCGCATCCGCTTTCGCTGCAAGGTTTGTCATAATGAGCTTGGCTTCGAAATGCGCGTGGGCTCGAACGACGTCACCATGACCGATATCATCGATGGCCGTTTCTGCGGCATGTGCCACAACGGAGAGACTGCCTGGTCGGTAGAGAATTGCGATCTCTGTCATTCGGGAAAACCCGGGCTCAAGAGTGGTATTTTCGGCGGTCATCAGACCGGGGGGCCTGGCCGCTGGTAGCCGGATAGATCGATGAAGAAAGCGCCTCTCTACATCTCGATCTGCATGCTCTGGGCCTGTGCCGAGACACCGAAAACGCTCTATCTGAATCCTACCCAGATCGAATCCACTCTCGCCGTGCAGGTCTGGCCCAAGGTCGGCGAGGTACCGAGATTCGCCTATGCCGGCGAACTCACCGGACAGGGCAATTTCCGCGTATCCCCGGATACCCGGGAGAGTAAGATGAAGCGATTCCTCTCCTGGGTCGTCGGCCTGACACCGGGACATTCCGAGCAGCCGGTGATACTGCAGCGACCTCAAGGCGGCACGGTCGATCGGGCCGGTCGTATCTATGTCAGTGATGTCAGTCGTCAGGCCGTTTTCGTCTTCGATCCCGTAGCCGGCGAACTGCAGGTCTGGGAGTGGGCTGAAGAGTCAAAACGCTTTCGCTCGCCGGTCGGTGTGGCGGTGCGCGACAACGGTGAAGTGCTGGTGGCCGATTCGGAGCTTGGGCGGGTCGTGCGACTGGCGCCCGACGGTCAGCCCAGGGGGGTGTTCGGCAACGGCGAGCTGCAACGTCCGACCGGACTCGCGCTGGATCCCGATAGCGGACTGCTCTATGTCACCGACACCCGCGCCAACGAGATCAAGATCTACGATATCCAGGGTCGTCTGATCGACCGGTTCGGCAATGCCGGCGATGAAGCGGGTCAGCTCAATTCGCCCACCTACATCGCGGTCTCCGACGGACGCGTGTATGTGACCGATACCTTGAATGCCAGAATCCAGGTTTTCGACACCGCAGGGCGCTGGCTGCAGGTGATCGGCGAGCGTGGACGCTACATTGGCAACCTGACGCGTCCCAAGGGTATCGCGGTGAGTCAGGAGGGACTGCTCTATGTGGTCGAGTCCTACTACGACTATCTGCTCGTGTTCGACCGAAACGGCGAATTTCTGATGCCGATCGGCGGTCCCGGCAGGAACCCGGGCGAGTTCATGTTGCCGGCCGGCGTCTGGCTGGACGCCCATGGCAGGGTCTATGTTTCCGATATGCTCAACGGCAGGATCTCCATCTTTCAGTTCCTGGGAGCGGACACATGACGCGCAGGGGATTCTGGCTTCAGCTGACACTGCTTCTGTGCGCCGCCGGCGTGCTTCATGCCGAACGGATCTCGGATATTCGCAATACCAAACACAACCTCTCGATCACCGGTCCCGGACCGGTCAGGGCCGTCACCGAATCGGAGGTCTGCGTCTTCTGTCATACGCCTCACGGGGCTTCGGAGATCCCCGCCGCCCCGCTGTGGAATCGCGCCTTGTCGGGGGCGACCTATACACCCTATACCTCCACCTCGATCGATGCCCAGGACACGACCACCGAACCGGGCGGCAGCTCGAAACTCTGTCTCTCCTGCCATGACGGCACCCTCGCCATCGGTGCCGTCAATGTGGCGAACGGTCAGGCCAACGCCAGCATCTCGATGCAGGGCACCGCGGCCGGCGGCACCATTCCGGACGGCAGCGGTTCCCTCAGCGGATTCACCCGCCGCATCGGCGTCGACCTCACCAACGACCACCCGATCTCGTTCACCTACGACAGTTCGCTGGCCCTGGCCGACGGTGAGTTGCGCGATCCCACCATCGAAACCCATATCGCCACCCGTGCCCCCGGCCAGAATCCAAAACCCCTGGTGCCGCTGGAGGGGGATCGTCTCGAATGTGTCAGCTGCCACGATCCGCACATCCGCGATACCGATCCGACCAAGAACATCAAGTTCCTCCGCCTCAACCGCTTCCAGGAGGGTCTGCCCGGCGGCACCTTCTCGGAGATCAACGATATCGTCTGCCTGGCCTGCCACAACAAACTGGGACAGGTGTGGGCGACCTCGGCCCATGCCGATCCGACGGTCGCCGACGAGACTTACAAGGCCGCTCCAGCGGACCTGCGGGAGTTTCCGGCAGGCACGGCGGTATGGCAGGCCTCCTGCCTCAATTGCCACGACACCCATACCGTGCAGGGCTCGAGACGCCTGCTGAGGGAGGGTACCGATGCCCTGGGCGGGCCCACCCAACCCCGGCTCGGCGGAGAGGCAGCCATCGAGAGCACCTGTTTCCAATGTCACACCAACGATGCCTCTTCGATCCTGGTCTTCTCTCTGGAGGTGCCGAACATCGAGGACGATTTCAACCTTTCCAGACACATGCCGATCGCCAGCATCGACCAGCCGGCCGGCGTCGAGGTGCATGACATTCGCGATGCCGACTTCACCGAGGATCCGCTGTTGCTGGGCAACGGTGACCTCAACAACCGACATGCGGAGTGCACCGACTGTCACAATCCCCATCGCCTGCAGCGAAATCGCCTGTTCAACAACGGCGGTTCCAACCTGGCCGGAACCCACGACCATGGCGCTTCCCATTCGAATATCGCTTCAGGCGTGCTGCGCGGCAGTTCCGGCGTGGAGCCGGTCTACGGGTCGGCTGGTTTTCACGACCTGCCGCTGGCCTATAACCTCAAGCGCGGTGACGGCGGCGACGGCGCCAGCGACCAGGTCACCAGCTCCTGGGTCACACGCGAGTACCAGATCTGTCTCAAGTGCCATTCGGATTACGGCTACAGCGACAACAATCTCTACCCGTTAGGCAATCGTCCGACCCTGGGCGACTCGATCGGCACTACCACGACCGGCACCAACGGGCTGACCCAGTACACCAACCAGGCCAGGGAGTTTCAGGCGCCGCTCGCCCATCAGGGATTCGGCTCGCCCGGCGACAGCGGCGCCGACGCCAATTTCCTCACCAACAACCAGCGCTCCTGGCATCCTGTGATCGCCGAGACCGGTCGCGGCGGTATTCAACGTGACGACGGCAGGGGGGATATCTCCAGCAACTGGGTGCCGCCGTTCGACGATGCCGTGGGCAGCCAGACCATGTACTGCAGCGACTGCCACGGATCCGGCACAGCGCCCGGCACCGTGGTGCCGGATGGGGGCGATAACGGACGTCCCTGGGGGCCGCACGGTTCCAATCACAATTTCATCCTCAAGGGCGAGTGGTCGGCCGATACGGGCACGGGACGCCCGCAGGATCTCTGCTTCAAATGCCACGACTACGCTATCTACGCCGGTGGCGACCGCAGCGTGGACAGCGGATTCGGCCGCGGTGACAACCTCCATGCCGAGCATTTCGATCGCATCACGGGCAATCGGGTTAAGTGCATGTGGTGCCATGTGGCGGTGCCCCACGGCTGGAAGAACAAAGGGCTGCTGGTCAATCTGAACGATGTGGGGCCGGAGGCCGGCCTGGCGCCGGGGACCGAGGTGCCGATCCAATCCAACGCCGATGTCTACAGCCAGGAGCCTTACTACTTCAACGCCAAACTCAAAGTAATCAACTTTGCCCGCTCGGGAGACTGGCGACCGGACAACTGCGGTTCGGCCAGCGCGACTCCGGATGTCGGTCGGGACTGGATGGGGGCGGTATGCCAGAATCCACCCTAAGACCGCAACGGACACGGCGTGCAGGGCAGGCGAGGGGAGGCCGTTTTCCGCGCTTGCTGGCATCCCTGCGCCTGACCCTGCTCGGCCTGTTGCTGCTGGGCGTCGGGGGCTTTGCCGCATCGCGGCAACTGGCTGGCGCGCAGTGGCTGGTGATCGGTTCGCTGTCGCTGCTTTCGCTCAATCTGACTGCGGCGCTGCTGACCAATCCGGTGTTTCGTGTGCGGCCCGCCCTGTTCGGCATGCATGTCGGACTTCTGCTCCTGTCGCTGTCGCTGGCGTTTGGTCAGATCACCCGCTTTCGCGGCCATTTCGAGATCTCCGAGGGAGAAGCCTTCAATCCCACCCGCATGATCGCCGATCGCGTTGGCTTGATATCCCCGCAACCGCCGGGCGAGGGGGCCTTCGTGCAAGCTGCCGTGAGGGTGAATTACGCGCCGGGTCTGATGCGCAGGGAGACGCAGAGCAGCGTCAGGCTGGCGGATGGTCATTTGACTGAGGCCACCGACGGTAGCCCGCTGATCATCGACGGATACAGATTCTACGTGACCCATAACAAAGGTTTCTCCGCCCTCGTTACCTGGCAACCGGAAACGGGTGCGCCCGGACAGACAGGCACCCTCCATTTTCCTTCGTATCCGAGGTTGGCGCCGATGCAGTTCCTCGACTGGACAGCGCCGGACGGAACGGCTCTGAGATTTGAAATCAGACCGAAGCTTCATCCGGATGACGACCACTGGACCCTGAGTCGAGAGATGGCGGAGCAGCGGCTGGCAGTCCGTTTCGACAACAGTGAGATTGTGCTCGCAGCGGGTGAAAGCAGGCGGCTGCCCGGCGGTGGCGTCCTGCGTTTCGAGCGTATCGATTTCTGGCTAGGCTATCGGGTCTTCTACGATCCAAGCCTCACCTGGTGTTTCGCATCGGCATTGATTGCCGTCTGCTGTCTCGGTCTGCATCTGCTGGACAGACGCGTGCGCGTATACAAACGACCCGCCAGTGTGCCGAACGGCCGGGAGGCGACGACATGAACGACGGCCAGATCTGGCTCTATCCTGCAGCCCTCGCCTACCTGATTGCCGGCTGGCTGGCGATACAGGCACAGGGGTCCCGACATCGGGAACGCGGCCGCTGGACGGCAATCGCCCTGTTGCTGGGCGCACTGTGTGTCGCCCTCGCCATTGGCGGACGTTGGCTCTCCTATGGCCAGGGTCCGTTCCTGACCATGTATGAGGTCCTGATCAGCAGCCTGTTCAGTCTCTCTTTCGTGTTCGGATTGGCGGCACTGCTTTTTCCCGCAGTGCGCATCGGCGCCCCGTTCGCGGCAGGCGTCATACTGCTGCTCTTCCTCTGGGCCGTCTACACCGATCCCGGCTTCAAACCCTTGCCACCCACCTATCAGACTCCCTGGCTGTGGGTGCATGTGATCACCGGCAAACTCTTCCTCGGCTGTTGCCTGATCGCCACCAGCCTGGGACTCTGGTTGATGTCGTCCTCGGGATGGAAGAGTGCGTCGCCCGCTGCGGCGGACCAGCGGCAAGGGATAGAGAATCTGCTCTGGTTGTGGCTCACGGTCGCTTTTCTGTTTCACAGCGGCATGCTGATGGCGGGGGCGGTCTGGGCACAGGACGCCTGGGGACGCTTCTGGGACTGGGATCCCCTGGAGAGCTGGGCCTTCGGCACCTGGCTCTGCATGGCGATCGCGCTGCATGGGCGGGCGGTATACCGGATCGGACCGCGGGGCGCATCCCTGTTCGCGCTCGGGACCTTTCTGCTCGCCTTCCTGACCTTTTTCGGCGTGCCTTTCATCAGCGTCAATCCGCATCAGGGGGCGGTATGAGCGTGCTGCGGGATCTGCGCCTGCCGATCACCGGGGCGGTCATCGCCACGACCCTCATCCTAGGCATCCTGTTGCAGGGTGAAATCACCGGTTTTGCTGCTAGAGTTGAGCATAAGAGCGGGTCTGTGACAACGACCTCATCGACAGTCCCACTCGACGAACTATTCCAGACGGCAGTCGGATTACTGCACACCCGGCACTACGAACCGGCCATGCAGACTTTCAGTGAGATCGTGAAACGCGCGCCCTGGATGCCGGAAGCGGAAGTCAATCTGGCCTATGCCCTGATGGGAATGGAGCGGTATGCGGAGGCGCAGCCCCATTTCGAACGCGCACTGGCGTTGAACGAAAGGCAGCTGAATGCCTATTACGGCCTCGCAATATCCATGGAACAACAGGGTGATTTGGATTCGGCGTTGGGTGCCATGCGGGTTTATGTGCACCTTGCCGAAGAGGGCGACTCATACCTGCCAAAAGCCTGGGCGGCCATCTGGGAATGGGAAACGGCACGTAACGCTTCACACAAGGCAAGCGAATGAGCAAGCGATTCCTCACATTCACCTCACTCAGCCTGGCCGGCATGCTGGTGGTCCTGTTGATGCTGATCGAGGTTTTCAACGAACTCAACAGAAACACGCTCGAAAAGCACTTTCACGACCACAATCTCTTGATGGCGAGGATCTTGAGAAACGGTCTGGTGAACGTTCGCCTGCCGGAGATGCTGGAGGACGGAAGCTCCGTCAGCGGCAACGGTTCGCACTTTTCGGCGTTCGAGAGTGAACTGCGCGAATATCTTCAAGATATACCGGTGGTGAAAGTCAAGCTTTTCGATCAGGGCGGTCTCACGATCTACTCTTCGGCGCCAGGGGAGGCGGGCCGGGATGCAAGCACCAATCCCGGTGTCTACGGGGCATTAAGAGGCCTGACGACGGGCAGTATGGTGTTCCGGGATCGATTCAACAGCTTCGACGGTATCATCGAAAATCGAAATCTCTACCAGATCTACATCCCCATCTACAGACAGAATACCGGCAGGCCCGAGGGGGCATTCGAGATCTATTCGGATGTGACGCCGTTTTTGCAGGAAGTCAACAGTACGGAAAAGGAGTTCCTGCTGGGCCTGATCGCGGTGTTGGGCTCATTCCTCCTCATGCAGGCCTGGCTCTATCATCGGACCGACTCGGCTCTGGTGAAAGAGCAGGGCCAGACCGAACGCTATCTGCACGAACTGGAGGAGAACCGGGAAGAGCTGGAGTCGCGTGTGCAGACACGCACGGAGGAGTTGGAATCCTCGCGCTACTTCCTGCAATCGGTTATCGACGGCATTGCGAATCCGCTGTTTGTCATCAGCAGAGACCTCAAGGTCAGTCTGATGAACAAGGCGGCCAGGGGATTGATCAACCCGCAGACGCCACTCGACAAAATGGCGTACTGTTATCAGATCTCGCATCGCAGGGATACTCCTTGCACCGGCAGCGACCACCCCTGCTCGTTCCAGGAGGTGATGCAAAGTCAGGAGACCGCCACAGTCCGCCACAACCACTATGACGCGGAAGACAATCCCATCATCGTCGACGTGATCTCCACTCCGCTCTACGGAAAAGGCGGCGATCTGCAAGGTATTATCGAGGTCCAGCACGACATCACCGAACTGGTTCGCGCCAAACGGAACTTTGCGCGCAGCGAAGCCAGGCTGCAGGCCATACTCGATCAGGTGCCGGATGCCATTTTCACCCTGGACACCGCGAGTCGGATCGACTCCTCGAACAAGGCCGCGGAACGACTGTTCGGCTTTCGGCAGGAGGAATTTGTCGGAACCTCTCTCGAGTCGCTGTTCTGCCCCGGGCAGGAGGTGTTGACTGGGCAGCAGGATCAGGGGGTTCGCGAGTTGTGCGCAATGAGACGGGAAGAGCAGCGATTCCCGGTCGATCTCTGGGTTGGAAATCTGTTGTTGGGAGAGGATAAGCGATACGTCGCCGTGGTGCGGGACATTACCGAGCGCAAGAAGGCGGCACAGGAGTTGGAGCGCACGCGCCAGCAGTACTACCACCAGGAGAAGATGGCGGCAATCGGACAGTTGGCGGCCGGTATCCTGCACGAAGTGGGCAATCCGATCGCGGCGATCGCCGGCGCGGCAAACGATATGCGTTTCTCCAGCCAGTTGAGTCTGAAACAGGGGGAGAATGACAGCAACCTGCCGGCGGTTGTGAACAGAAACCTGCTGATGATCGAAGAGCACACGGAGCGATTGGCGAAGATAACGCGGGATATTGCCGATTTCGCATCTCCCAAAACCCGTGAACGCGAATTGACGGACGTCAACGGGCTGATCAGGAGTACGACCCGTCTTCTCGGCTATGATCGGCGGTTTCGTCGCATGGAGATCAGGCAGCATCTCGACACACAGCTGCCGGCGGTCGAGGTCGTGCCCGATCAGATTACACAGGTCCTGATGAACCTGATCATCAACAGCCTGGACGCGGCTGCAAACACGACCCATAACCAACCGGTGGTAGATGTGATATCCCGCGTTGCGCACCGGGGAATAGAAATTGAAGTCAAAGACAACGGTACAGGCATGGATGAGCGTACTCTCGAACATGCGCTCGAGCCCTTTTTCACGACAAAAGAGCCGGGCAAAGGCACCGGACTCGGACTTTCGCTGTGCAATTCGATCATCAGTTCACACAGCGGAAGCCTGACCATTCACAGCCAGCCGGGTGAAGGAACGTCGGTAATCATATTTCTGCCGGGGGCAGAGGCACTCCGTGACGCCGCCATATAGGTGATCGATATGAAACAGTTGCACATTCTGGTCGTAGACGACGAAACCGCGATAAGGCAGGTAATGGCGGCGCAGTTGATACGGGCCGGCCACTCCGTGGAACAGGCTGAAAACGGCGCCGATGCCCTGGACATACTGTTGAGCTCGGATTTTGACGTCTGCATCTGCGATTTGCGACTCCCCGATTTCGATGGGATCGAAGTCATAAGACGCTGCAGAGCCCGTGAATTGGATATCGCGTTTCTGATGATCACCGCGTTCGCATCGGTCGACACGGCAATCGAGGCCATGAAGTTGGGCGCCTACGACTACCTGATGAAACCCGTGCAGGTGGAAGACGTACTCATACGCCTGGAACACATTGCCGATGTGGCGCGTCTGCGCGACGAGAACCGCTACCTTCGAAAAATGATGGTGGAGACCGGTTCGAAAGCCGAGATCCTGGGCATATCGCCATCCATGCACAAGGTGCAAATGCTCATCGACAAAGTATCCCGCACGGATGGAACGGTGCTGATCACGGGTGAAAGCGGGACAGGAAAAAGCCATGTGGCGAGAGCCATCCACAACAAAGGCAGCCGGCATGAACGCCCCCTGGTTTCCGTAAACTGCGGGGCGATTCCCAAGGAGTTGCTGGAGAGCGAACTGTTCGGCCATATCAAAGGCGCATTCACCGGGGCTGACAGAAACAAGAAAGGCCTGTTCAGGGAAGCTGACGGAGGCACTCTGTTTCTCGACGAGATAGGCGAACTGCCGATTTCCCTGCAGGTGAAACTCCTGCACGCGATCGAGGAGAAGGAGGTGAGACCGTTGGGCGCCGAACAGA
Source organism: Sedimenticolaceae bacterium (assembly GCA_050305975.1). GTDB lineage: Bacteria > Pseudomonadota > Gammaproteobacteria > Chromatiales > Chromatiaceae > Thiodiazotropha. The sequence continues at coordinate 89,656 of JBNLGI010000231.1, forward strand.
CCCGGCGAGTGGATGTGCGCATCATTGCCGCCACCAACAGGAACATTTCGGAAATGATGCAGAATGGCGAGTTCAGGGAGGACCTCTACTACCGACTGAACGTGTTGCACATTTTGTTGCCTCCTCTACGCGAGCGACGGGAGGATATTCCGGTATTTGTCGAGTACTTCCTCGAATCGGAAGTCAAACGCCTGGGTCTGGATGGGAGATATTCGATGGATCCCGCGGTAGAGGACGTGCTGCTCGAATATGACTGGCCCGGCAACCTGCGAGAGTTGCAGAACGTCATCGCGCGCATGCTGGTATTGGCGGAGGATCAGGCGATCAATATGGGCGATCTGCCTTCGCATGTCACCAAACATGAGCACAACGGTACCGAATACCATTTCGGTGAGTCGCGCGGATCCCTCAGAGATCAGGTCAGGCAATTCGAAATCGGCGTCATTCAGAAGGCAATCGACGCTGCGAACAATGACCGGTCGATGGCTGCACGCAGCCTGAATATCGGGCTCTCGACGCTCTACCGCAAACTCGAGGGACGATAGTGCAATCATCTGTGAGAACTGCTTACGCATTCATACGATCAATATCCATGTACCTGTACCCAAAGACAATCGAACCCCACGCCGCCAGGCTGCATGCATTCGTTCTTCTGGCTCTCGCGATCCTGCCCGTGCTGACCGTTGCCGGACCGGCTGAGGACTACGCCAGAGGTGAGGCCGCCTATCAGCAGGAAGACCTCCTGACCGCCATAGAGTTGCTGAAGTCCGCTGCTGAATCGGGCCACGCAAAAGCGCAAAGCCTGCTCGGCTATATCTACGACATCGCGGAGGAGAATGATCTGGCGCTTCACTACTATCGAATGAGTGCGGATCAAGGCGATCCGGACGGCGCTTACGGCCTGGGTAAGCTGTACGCCTCCGGGGAAGGCGTGGAAAAGGATACGGGGCTGGCCGTTCACTGGTACCAGATGGCGGCGGACAGAGACCATTTGCTAGCCATCGATGTTCTGGCAACCGCCTATCTCACTGGTGGTCTGGGCCTGAATCGCGACAATCAGAAGGCTGTCGGTCTGCTCGAACGCGCGGCAGCTCTGGGGCATTCCGCGTCCATACAGCGGCTTTCCGAACTCCAAGCGGCGAAGGACTGACTTCATTGGATTTTCCACTCACCCGAAACCATTACACTCAATCCATGATCACTACAATAAAACATTACACATTGGCATTCGCCATCCTTCTTTTTGCTATTTCTCCGATAAGCGTCCATGGTGAAACAGCGAAAATTGAAACCAACGACACGCCGGCGGAAGCGATACAGGTTCTGGACCGTTTTGAAATAGGCGATACGGTCTATGCCCGCGCCTTGGCGGTCGATGTTGCCAGCGGCACGCTTTGGGTCGGCACATCGGCTGGCGTACATGAAATCGATCTGCGAAATCAGGGTGTCCTGAATACTTTCACCAGGGATCATGGTCTGGCGAACGAATATGTGTTTGCAATCGGTATAGATGCAGCGGGATACAAATGGTTCGGAACCAATGCCGGAGGCATGTCCCGCTATCGCCAGGGTGAGTGGAAGACCTGGTTCCCGATGCACGGGCTGGCGGATTATTGGGTCTACTCCTTTGCCTGGCAGGCTGACGGCACCTTGTGGATAGGCACCTGGGCAGGCGCCAACAGCCTCGATCCAGGGTCCGGTGAGATGAAGACCTATGTTTCGGAACTGGTGAACGAGTGGGTCTACGGTCTTGCCGTCGATTCGAAGCAGCGTGTCTGGTTCGGCACCGAGGGCGGTATCAGTCGATATGACGGAAAGGACTGGACATCATGGACCCACGCCGATGGTCTGGGCGCGAATAATCCGGAAAAAAAGCCCTTCAGCCGCAATACCGGACTCGGAACGCGGAATCGCCATGATCTCGGCGTGCTCAGCGGCGGCGAGGCGACCTACAATCCGAATTATGTGTTTGCCGTGCACATCGATGCGCAGGACAGGCTATGGGCGGGCACCTGGGGTGGGGGGCTTTCCATGTTCGATGGTCAAAGCTGGAAAAACTACACCGTACAGGACGGACTCGCCGGAGATATCGTCTATTCGATCGCTCAGGATGCTGCTGGCGTGCTCTGGATAGGCACCAATAGCGGTCTGTCGCGCTTCGACGGCACCCGCTGGACCAATTACGGACATTCCGAAGGATTCGCCGATCTCAATGTCTATGCCGTGGCTGTGGCGCCCAATGGCGAGATTTGGGCGGGCACAAAAGGTTCAGTAGTGCGATTGGGAATCAAGGGGGAATAAGCGTCAATGAATTCGATTACAACAACCGCTATCCGTAAGCCTGCCGTTTTGGCAGTACTTTCCGCTGCCTGTTGGCTCGGTCTATCTGCGTCGATTATGTCAGCCGTTTTTCGACAGGTCGAAGCGGCTGAGGCTCCCGCTTCGCAAGCCGAAGGGGTACCCGAAACGACGCAACCTTCAGCCATTCCCGCGCAGCATCCGCCAAAGATGGCGGATCAGGGAAAAACGACCGATACGGCAGGAATCCGCTTTGCCCACTTCCGGGTCGGCAACAGCAACGTCAAGGCGCTGTTGAACGATGGCGATATTCTATGGGTCGGAACCTCAGGCGGAGTCATACGCTACGACAAAAGCAAGGATGAGCACCGTCTGTTCGACGTGCGCTCCGGTTTGTTGTCGAACGGCATCTTCCATCTCAGTAAATACAAAGACAAGCTGGTCGTCGGAACCTACGGTGGCGGCCTCTCCCTGTTCGATCCCAAAACCGAAGGTTGGACAAACTACAACATACAGCATGGACTGGCCGATGCGTTCATCTATGATGTGCTCGAAATGGATAACGGCGACGTCTGGATCGCGACCTGGTCCGGCGCCAACAGGGTGATCGGAGGACGTTTCGACGATCGCGCCGCCTGGCAGACCTATACCGTGGAAAATACACAGGGTGGCCTGCCCAACGATTGGGTTTACGGTCTGGCGAAAGGGCTCGATGGCGATGTCTGGATGGCAACCGAAGGGGGGCTGGCGAATTTTCGAGCGGGAGCCTGGAAAAATTGGAAACATGAAGACGGTCTGGGAGCGCCATACGAACTGGTGAAAGAGCAGATCGGTTTCAAGCGGGATCCGGCCAAGGAGTCGAGCCACCATGCGCGGCAAAAAGTCGAGATGGGGCTGCAGGGCGTGGATGTGGCCTACAATCCCAACTACATCGTTTCACTCTATATCTCTCCCCATGGCATCGTCTGGTGTGGAACCTGGGGTGGCGGACTGGCCCGATTCGATGGCGAGGCGTGGAGCTATTTCACGATGTCCGACGGCCTGCCGGCGAACCATGTGTTCATGCTGGAAGCGGAAGCCGAAGGCAAGATGTGGGTGGGCACCAGTGAAGGGCTGGCGCTGTTCGACGGAGCCGGCTTCAAGACACTCACCACGCATGACGGACTTTATGCCAACAACGTATTCTCACTGGCCGAGGAGGCGGGCGGGACGATCTGGGTGGGAAGCTACGGCGGCGTCTCCAAACTCCAGAATCTCGATTTGTAAGCGGAGTGTGGAGTTCAGTCGCACGACGCCATCGGAGACAAAAAAATCAGGCAACCCGAAGGTTGCCTGACGGTAAGGGACTTCGACCGGTTATTCCATCAATCAGGAACAACTGCTCGGAGACAGGTTGCATATGCAATCGATGGCGTCGTTCAGACCGGCGCGATCCACCAAATCACCATTGACCTCGACACTGCCCCCGTTAACGAGCAATTCATAGTCCTCATAGGTGATTTTGGGTTTGCGCTCGTAGAGCATGTTGTCGAGCTTCACATAGACATCGCCCAACTTCTGCAGCGAATCAGCGTATTTCCCCTCGGGGAAAAGTTTTCTCGCCGCTTCACCGAGTTTGAGTTGCATACGCTCGACGTCCCAGTCCGACTTCTTTCCCAGTAGCGTAACCTGTTCTCCCAGATTGTCGTAGACATCATAGATCTGAGCCTGACAATCCATAACGTCTGCAACTGCTGATTGGGCCATGCTGAGTGAGAAGGTAAAAGAGATTGCCAACAAGGTAGATTTTTTCATGGATAGCCTCATGAGTCGGTATCGTTCCTGCTATTCATCGCGCTGGAACTTGTAGTAGTTATCACCGGCTTACTCCAAAGTTACGCCAATTTCCATGTTTGAATTGCGGTTAATCACTTCCTTGCATCGTCCTGATACAGCCAGGTCGGTGATGCGAATCGCCTGGGAGAATAATCCCAGCCTTGGCACAAGTATCTCAGACGAAATTGGAATGCGCACTGTCCTAAAGTACAGAGTTTCAGGACTTTCATTCAGAAATAAACTGTACTTCTGTCCACTATCGAAAAAGCTCCCGACTGAATAGCTTTATATCCATGGTTTTTGTCGAAATCGCGGGCGAAGTGTACCTGCCGTTCGGCAACAGACGCATGACATATAAAATCAGCGAGGAGATCGAGTATGCCGGCTCATATTACGACGACACCCACGAGCGGTCGTGGCATCCCCAAAGCCGCTGGTGGTTATTTGCTGTTCGCCCTCTGTATGCTGGGAATCAACACCCAGGCACTGGCGGTGGAATGTACCCCTGCCAACACAGTGGTGGCCAATGTGGTCGCCCTCGACCAGCCGCTGATGTTCAACCGTCTGGGTGCGCAGAACGTCAATGGCATGATCTACGCGCTGCAGCGGGACGTGGTGGCAGTGGATCCCGTCACCCGCGAACTCCTGCCGGGAGCCATCCCGGGCGATATCGGCAGTTTCACACCCGGCAATGTCACGCTGCGTCCGGACAAGCGTCCCCGTCCGCTGACCCTGCGTGTGCCGGCTGGAGACTGTCTGCAGGTCAACCTGAGCAACATGCTGGCGCCGGTCGCCAATCCCTTCAATGCCGCTGAACCCCTGCTGAACATCAATGACCAGCCGGCCGACCGTCATGTGAGCTTCCACTCCCAGGGACTCGAACTGGTCGACGGCATCGCGGATGACGGCTCCTTCACGGGACGTAACGAGTCGAGCCTGGTGCTTCCCGGCAACAGCCACTCCTACATGCTCTATGCGCCGAAGGAGGGCACCTTCCTGGCGGTCAGCTACGGCGCCACCCTGGGCGGAGACGGCGCCGGCGGCACCATCGCCAGCGGCCTCTGGGGCGTGGTGACGGTGCAACCACCCGGTGCCGCCATCTATCGCAGCCAAGTCACGGAGGAGGAGTTGAGGCTTGCTTCCCTGGATCTCAATCCCGCATCCGGGTCCTGCGGACAACCTGCCATTTCGGTGTCGAGCGGTCATCCGATTATCGACTACGAGGCCCGCTACCCGTCGGCCAACTGTAACAACGGCACCGATCTGGGTGCCGCGGTCTGGAATGCAGAAGGCAAGGCGGGAAGGCCGATCATCAACATGATCGATACCCTGGCGAACAATGAGTTCGTGCATAACGACATCAATGCGGTGGTGGCCTATGGCGGCGGCGACTATCAGCTCGACGGCAACGGCCATTTCCCCGCCGCCACCTATCCTCTGGAGAGCCAGGGACAGCGCAATCCCACCGTACCGACCCGGTTGGAGCCCTTCCGCGAGTTCATGGTCGCCTTTCACGACGAGATCGGCGCCGCCCAGGTGTTCCCCAAGTGGTTCGCCGACCCGGTGCTGGGGCACACCCTGCACGGCGTGCGTGACAGCTTCATGATCAACTACGGCTCCGGCGGCATCGGCTCCGAGATCATCGCCAACCGTCTCGGCGTGGGCCCGATGCACGACTGTCTCAGCTGTGCCTACGAGGAGTTTTTCCTCACCGCCTACACCGTCGGCGACCCGGCCATGGTGGTCGACATTCCGGCCAATACCGGACTGGAAGCCTGCGATCCGGCGCTGAACAACTGCGAGGCGGTTGGACCCAAGGCGTTCGAAGCCTTCTACCCGGACGATCCCTCCAACGTGCATCACAGCTACACGGGCGACCCGGTGAAGTTCCGCAACCTGCATGCCGGACCCAAGGAGCAGCATGTCTTCCACCTGCACAACCACCAGTGGCTGTTCAATCCCAATGACGACAACTCCAACTATCTCGACGCCCAGGGCATAGGCCCCGGTTCGGGCTATACCTACGAGATCAACTTCGGCGGTTCCGGCAACCGCAACAAGTCCTCGGGCGACGCCATCTTCCATTGCCATTTCTACCCCCATTTCGCCCAGGGCATGTGGGAGATGTGGCGCATCTACGACACCTTCCAGGTGGGTACGGAACTGGCCGTGAGCATAAGCGACGACGTGAACGATGTCAGCGATGTGCATGATGTGACCTTTGCCTTGCAGAGCGGCATGCCGGCCGCCGGCGCCCGCGCGCTGCCCGATGGCGAGATCCTCGCCGGCACGCCGATTCCAGCGGTGGTGCCCCTGCCGGGCCGGCCGATGGCGCCGATGCCCTCGCCAGGCGTGACGGTGGTCGACAACGGCAACCAGATCTGCGTCGATCCGGTCCTGTTCGGCACCGCGCCGGTCAATGCCGACGGTAGCTGCCCCACCGGCATGCAACTCCGGGCGACCGGCAGCCTGGCCAGTATCGACCGGGGACCGCTGTTCACCACGGACGAGAACGGCAACACCGTGCCCAGCGGTCTCAATCCGGGTTACCCCTTCTGGATCGCGGGCATCGAGCAGACCGTCGGCCAGCGTCCGCCAACCCCGCCCATGGATATGAAGGTGGATGCGACCAATCACCAGAACGGTGGCTGGGACGGCGGTCTGCCGCGCCACGCGCTGGAAGGCTACGCGGCCGGTGGCGCATCGGTCAGCTCCCAGAGCCGTCTCGACATGAGCAAGGAAATCACCGTGGCCAAGCCGGTCTGGTTCCCGGAGGACGGCACCGACATCGAGCGGGTCGCGATGGCCTATCACGCCAAGCGCTGTCATGACACCTCGTTGCCAAACGGGGCGGCGGCCAACTGTGCCGCGGATGACACCGGCGGTTACCTCATGAACGGCGCGCCGGCGATTGCAGGCGCTCCCTATGCCGATCCCTGTATCGACGATCTGGGCCGTTCCATCGAAAGCAATGTGCCGGCCAACTTCTTCGACGCGGTGAACGGCATGAACAACATCGGCCTGCCGATCCACGGCAGCGACAACCCCCGGGTCTACAAGGCCGCCAATCTGCAGTTCGACGCGGTCTTCAACAAGGCGGGCTACCACTTTCCCCAGGAGCGCATCATCGCCCTGTGGGAGGACGTAGTGCCGATCATCGACAAGACCAAGCCGCCGGAGCCCTTCGTCATCCGCATGAACACCTTCGACTGCACCATGTACCTGCACACCAACCTGGTGCCGAAGGAGTACGAGCTGGACGACTACCAGATCCGTACGCCGACCGATATCATCGGCCAGCACATCCACCTGCCGAAGTGGGACCTGACCACCACCGACGGTTCGGCCAACGGCTGGAACTATGAGGACGGCACCCTGTCGCCCGGCATGGTGGTCGAGCGGATCGAGGCCATCAACCAGTACAATCTGGCGAACGCCCCCGTGTTGACCGATGTGCAGGGCAACAGTGTCACCAACTCGGAAGGGCACACCATCGGCAGCCATCTGGAACCGCTGCCGCATCCCTTCTTCGGTACCGGACTGAACGACGAGTGGCTGGGCGCGCGCACCACGCTGCAGCGCTGGTTCGCCGATCCCGTGTTCAACGTGGAGGGCGAGGACCGGGGACTGGGCATCATCTTCACCCACGACCACTACGGCCCCTCGACCCACCAGCAGATCGGCCTCTACGCTACGGTGCTGACCGAGCCGGCCGGCTCCAAGTGGTACCACAACGAGACTGGCGAGGAGATGTACACCCGCCAGGACGGCGGTCCGACCTCTTGGCAGGCGGCCATTGAGCCACCCTCCGGCGATGCCTATCGCGAGTTCTATTTCGAGTATTCCGATTTTCAGCATGCCTACGAGGCGGGTGTCTACATCGGCGCGGGCCCGGATGGGCGTCCGAATCACGTGCAGCCTGACGCCGCGTCGTTCGTCTACTCCATCAATCCCTCCTATCGCCAGCAGGCCAATCCCACCTTCCCCGACGTGGGCCTGCATCCGGGGATCTGCCCGGGCGGCGTTCCGCGGCCCTGTCCCGAGGCGATCACCGCCGACGACAGCGGCATGCTGGTGGTCAACTACCGCAACGAGCCGGTCGGTCTGCGCGTCTTCGATCCCATCAAGTCGGGACCTGACGGCAAGCCGGGTACCCAGGCCGATGGCGATGCGGGCGATCTCGCCTTCGCGCTGCAGTCCCGCGGCGACCGTGCGCTCGCTGTGATGAACGCCAAGCCGAGCACCCTCACTTCGGTGACCGGCCCCACCGGCGGCGTCACCGTGTTCCCGCCCCACATCAACGCGGCGGGTGACGGCAACGGCGACCCCTTCACCCCGATGCTGCGGGTACAGGCGGGCGACCTGGTGCGGGTGAAGATCCAGGCCGGGGGCCACGAGCATGAGCACAACGCCTCCATCCAGGGGCTGAAGTGGCTGCAGGCGGGCTCCGGCTTCGGCGCAGCGCCCAATTCCGGTTGGCGCAGTTCCCAGAACGCTGGTATCTCCGAGCAGTTCACCTTCAGCGCGCCGGTACAGGAGTTCGACGGCCAGCGTGGCAATGTGGCGGACCGCTACTACAGCATGGACATGAGCCAGGACGGTTTCTGGTCCGGCATGTGGGGTCTGATGCGCACCTACGGGACCCTGCAGAACGACCTGCACCAGCTCTCCAACGGACTGGGCGACTTCAGGATAGCCAACGCCAAGGATTACGAGGGCGTCTGCCCGAAATCGGCCCCGCTGCGTCAGTACGACATTTCGGCGGTGCTGGCCAACGCGGTGCTGGAGAACGCCCTCGGCCTGGCCATCGTGCCGGCCGACACATCGGCCACCCAGCATGAGGGCGGCGCCTTGGATCCGAACGGCGGCACCCTGGTCTACAACCCGCGGCCGACGCAGATCCAGGCCTTCAACGTGCCCCTGGACGGTGGCGGCAACCTGCAGATCGGCGGCCAGCAGGGACCGCTGCACGATCCCACCGCGATGCTCTATGTCATGACTCAGGACCTCTGGGCCCTGGGCACCGACGGCGCCTTCCTGGTGGACAACGAGGCTTGCTACATCGACACCAAGGGCAAGGGCAATGTGGTCTTCAGCCCGCTCAATGCGCAGCTCGCCGGTCAGGCCTGTCCGCTCGATGCGGGTTGTGTAAAGACCGATCCCAAGAGCGGCAAGCAGAAGTTCGAGGAAGGTATCGCCACCTGTCCGGCCAAACTGCGCCCCGGAGCGCCGGTGGAGCCGGTGGTGGTGCGGGCCGCGGCGGGCGACTGCATCGAGGTCACCTTGCGCAACCGTCTGCCGGACGATCTGGACGGCAATGGATTCCTCGACGATGTGCCTGACCTGGCAGGCTTCAATACCCTGCTGCAGGTGGTCAACCGCGACCGCGATCCGGTCAACGGTCTGACCTGGTTCCACAACAACCTGATCCGTCCCTCCAGCCACGCCGCCATCGAGCCCCAGCTGGTGAGCATCGACGTCACCCGCGACAGCGGCGTGCCGGTGGGCATCAACCCGTCGGTGGTCGCCGTGCCCGGCAAGGAGAAGACCATGCGCTGGTATGCCGGGCATACGGAGACCCTGCCCGATCCCCGTGGCGTCGTTCTGAAGAGCACGCCGGTAGAGCTGGGCGGCGCCAACCTGATGCCGGCCGACGTCATCAAGCAGGGCCAGAAGGGCATGGTCGGCGGCCTGGTGGTGCATCCGGAAGGTTCGAGCTGGAGCGAGACCGACCTGGTGCGCGACCGTCAGGGTAGCCTAGACGGCAACGGCCAGGTGGTCTTCGAGGGTCGCGAGACGCGCACCTCGGCCACGGTGACCAAGGCGGACGGCACTGCCCGGCGCGACTTCGTCACCGTGTTCCAGAAGGGGCTGAACCATCGCTTCGGCGACGGCGAGGCGGTGCCCAACATCGCCTCGGAAGGCCAGGGCATTCCGGAGGACAGCCACGATGCGGGTCAGATGGCCATCAACTATGCATCCGAGCCGCTCTGGTTCCGCTTCGGCGTACCGGCGGAAGCCCCCTTCGGGCGCGCCAACGGTGCCGGTCACGGCGATATTTCCAATGCCCATATGGCGCATAGCAATGCGCTGGCGGGTGCGGGATGCGCTATTGACCGGACCCTGCCGGAGTGCGATCCGGTGACGCCGGTGTTCACCACCACCGCGGGTGACGAGGTGCTGATGCACGTGATCGAGCCGAGAGGCGTGGGTCGCGGTACTACCTTCAACCTGCACGGCCACAACTGGCTGCGCGATCCCTACCTGGCCGGTAGCGTGCCGTCACAGACCATCGGCGACAATCCGATGGGCATGACGCTGGGTCATCAGGAGAGCGTCACGCCGGGTGCCCACTTCGACATCCTGCTGAAGCAGGCGGGTGGCGCTTTCAACGTGGCGGGTGACTACCTGTTCAGGGATCAGGGTTCGTTCGGCAACCTCGGGGGCCTGTGGGGCATCCTGCGAGTCGAGCCCAACCAAACGCCATGAGGTAGTGGTGTGAGGCGGTGCCACCGCGGCGATCCCGCTGTGGTACCGCCTCTTTTTTACAGTGATGGACTCCCGCGGAATGAGGCGGTATCCGTGGGGGATTTGAGAGAGATTATAACGATGACAAAAGGCATGAAACGCTTTCACCACTATGGCTGCATCACAGCGATGCTCGCTACCTTTCTGATCTCCAGCACTGCTCTCACGGCCGAGGAGAGCGACGCCGGAGGGCAAGACGCCTCCGCCGCGAATAGCGTCACCCGGGAAGGCCTGCAGATCAACTTCAGCGTGGCACCGGCGAAATCTTCGCATCAGGCCAGAGCGGCCGACGCTGCGGAGGAAACCGCGCCGCTGATGGCCGGCGATCTGGCCACCTTCCGCTTCGAGATCAAAGACGCCTCTACACAACAGGGTATCTCGGGTATCTATCCGGGCTCCTGGGTCGATCTGCACAAACCCTGGAAGGGTGAACCGGCGGTTACCCTGGAGTGCAAGGACCGGGTCGGGATGTACCTGAAAAAGCTGGTCGGCGTGCGGCCGATGATCGACCTCAACAGCTATTACGTGGTGGTGCTCAATGACGACTCCACCATCTCGGTCATCGATCCCCTCATCGGCGTGACCGGCATCACCAAGCTCTATGCCCAGATCGTGCTCAAACGACCGGGGGGCGACTGGACCAAGAACGGCGCGGAAAACCGCATCTTCGTCAGCCTGCCGACGGAGGACGAGGTGGCGGTGATCGACGCGATCAATTTCAAGCTGATCGGCTACGTGCCTGCGGGCGACAAGCCGTTGCGCATCGCCCTGCAGCCGGACGAGAAATATCTCTGGATCGGCAACGACAGTCTGCGTGAAGCGGACAGCGGCGTCACCGTGATCGATGCGGAGACCTATGAGATCAAGGCGCAGATCGCCACCGGGGCAGGGCATCATGAGCTGGCCTTCTCGGATGACAGCCGCTACGCCTTCGTCACCAATCGCAACAGCGGGACGCTGACGGTGATCGATATCCAGACGCTGCAAAAAGTGCAGGAGATCGCCGTCGGCAAAACCCCCATTTCACTGGCCTATTCGGCACTGGCCGATGCCGTGTTCGTGGCGGATGCGGCTTCCGGCGCCATCAAGGTGATCGATGCCAAGAAACCTGCCGTCAGGGCGCAGCTGCAGGCCAGGCCCGGTCTGGGTCCCATGCGCCTGAGCAAGGACGGGCGTTGGGGCTTCGTGGTCAACCCCGGAGCGGACCGGGTGCATGTCTTCGATACGGCAGGCAGCGAACTGTTGCCCGACATCGAGGTCGAGGGACAGCCCTATCAGATCGCGGTCTCGCGCGCCTTCGCCTATGTGCGCACGCTGAAGAGCGAACGGGTCAGCATGATCAATCTGAACGAGCTCTCCAAGGGCAACCGCACACCGCCGGTGGTGACCTTCGCCGCCGGCGACAACGCCCCCTCGAAAGTGCCGCAGCTGAGTATCGCCGACAGCATCGTCGAGTCGGTGGGCGAGGCGGCGGTCTTCGTCACCAGTCCCGGCGATGCCACGGTCTACTTCTACATGGAGGGCATGAATGCGCCGATGGGCAACTTCCGCAACTACGGCCATCGACCGGCCGCGGTGATGGTGACCGACAGGACCCTGAAGGAGGAGAAGCCCGGCGTCTATACCGCCAGCGTGCGGGTGCCTGAAGCCGGCGAATACGATGTGGCTTTCCTCATCGATACGCCGCAGGTGCTGCATTGCTTTACGTTCACGGCCGAGCCGAGCGCGCACGATCTGGCCAAACAGGAGGAGATGGTCGTCACCTACCTGGAGCCGAGACGGGTGGTGACGGCCCATGAACCGACGGATTTCCGCTTTCGCCTGAGCCTGGGCGCTGAAAAGCCCGTCGAGGACCTGCAGGACGTCTCCGTACTCTACTACCGGGCCCCGGGGCTGGGTCGTAACGAAATCGCGGCCACACATATCGGTGACGGGGTCTACCAGGTGAGTCTGCCGCCGATGCAGAAGGGCGCTTACTACCTCTACGTGCAGACGCCGTCGATGAAGGTTCGCTACGGCGATCTGCACTACACCACATTCAGAGTACTCGAAGCGCAGGAACAGGCTGCCAGCACACCGGCTCTGGCCAAAGGTGATTGATATGAAGAAGCGTTTACAGAAGATTGCTAGTGAAATGCGTCGTCGCAACAGAGGCTGGATTCCGGCACTCCTGTTGCTGAGCTGTCCCTTGAGCGGCAGTGCAATGGAAGGCATGGACCACAGTGCTCACCAGCATCACGAACAACATCAGTCCGCCGCTCCAGTCAAACCTGAAATGGCGCAAGTGGATCTGGTCTCCGAAGTGCTGCAGTCTCAATACGGTCAACCGGTAAATCTCACCGACGACATCGGCAAGCACCGCATACTGGTCATGAATTTCGTCTACACCACCTGTACCACGGTCTGTCCGGTGACCAGCGCAGTATTCGAGCAGCTTCAGGCCCAACTGCAAGCGCAGGAGAGTCTGGGCAGCGAGGTGATGCTGGTGTCCGTCACGGTCGATCCGGTGCGGGACACGCCCCAAAAACTCAAGGATTACGCCGGCCGTTTTCACGCCGGCAAGGATTGGCTCTGGTTGACGGGGGAAAAGCGGCGTGTCGATCGGGTCCTGGAAGGTCTCGGTGCCTACACGCCGGATTTTCGCGATCACCCGGCCATGGTGCTGGTGGGCGAACCGTCCTCGAACCGCTGGATGCGCTTTTTCGGCTTTCCAAGTCCGGAAAAGATCCTGGCAACTATCGAGGATTTGAAGATGCCGTCTAACGAGACGCTGGCCGGCCACCGCCATGACGGTCATGTCCATTGAGTAGCAGTGGGGAAGAAATCATGTATACACGTATAAGCCTATTTCTGCTGGTCCTGGGGTTCATCACTGTTATCGATAGTGCGGCGGACACAAATGTGCAGGCAGAACAGCAGGCCAAGGCACGCAGCTACTTTACCGATCTTTCGGTCGTGGATCAGGACGGTCAGGAGCGGCGGTTCTACAGTGATGTGTTGAAAGACAGAGTGGTCTTGATCAATTTCATCTTCACCAGCTGCGAACATGCCTGTCCTCTGATCACCCAGCACCTCGCCTCGGTAAAGGATCAGCTGGGTCTGGATCTCTCCCGTAAGATTCACTTCATCTCGATAAGCGTCGATCCTGAACGGGACACGCCCGAAGCCCTGCGCGTGTTCATGCAGAAACAGGAGATCGAAATGCAGCCAAGCTGGGAGTTCATAACGGGAGACAAGACAAATCTCGATACCATCATCAGGAAACTGGGCCAGTACACCGACAGCATAGATGGCCATTCGACCCTTCTGCTTGCCGGCAATGTCAACAACAGTCACTGGATGAAGATCCAGGCCAACCTGCCGCCGCAGGCGATCGCCGAGAAGCTCAAGCGCCTGATCCTGGGTTGAGCGGAGTGAGCAGACCGGGCAGGGGGCGCATTATAATGAACCTGTTATCCCTGTCCGATCACCAGCGGCTATGCGTCCAATCCTGACAAAAGTCACCCATTACGCCCTATGCCTGATTTCATGCGTGAACCTGTCCTGGATCGATCGGATTGCTGCGGGCGAACTCACTGAACTCGAGGCTGCCGGCAAACGCATCTATACGGAGGGTATCAACCGACAGGGCAGGGAGTTCGACGCGCTGGTCGGAGAAACCGATGTGGCGCTCCCTTCTACGACCTTACCCTGCGCCGGCTGTCATGGTAAAAACGCTGAAGGCGGTGAAGAGGGCGGTGTGCGGCCACCGCCGCTGGCATGGTCCTATCTGAGCAAACACTACGGCCATGCGCATGCCAATGGCCGGCGGCATCAGGCCTTCACCACGGCAAGCTTCGCCAGAAACCTGCGTGAGGGCCTGGACCCGGGAGACAACCGTCTCGACACCACCATGCCGCGATATGCGCTCACGGACGCCGATATCGAAGCACTCGTGAGTTACCTGAAACTGATCTCTGCCGAAACGGCGCAGGGAATCAGTGAATCGAGCATTCGGATCGGAACCCTGGTGCCTAGGTCCGGCCCACTCGCTGGTGCCGGCGAAGCCATGCTGGCCGCGTTGAAATTTCACATCGATCGGCAAAACGCCAGAGGCGGTCTCTATGGTCGGAAGCTCGAGCTGGTGGTCGAGTCCTACACGAGCGAGCGTGAAAAAACCCTGGCGAATTTGCAGCGTCTAGTGGAGGAGGGGGAGATCTTCGCCTTGGTCAGTCCCTTTTTGGTCGGCATCGAAAACGAAGGCGCCGAGCTTTCGGCAAGCTACAAAATACCGGTCGTGGCGCCGTTCAGCCAGTTTCATGGCGGCCAGCATGCGGATCTCGAGTACATGTTCTATCTGCGAAGCGGATTCAGAGAGCAGGCGCGGGCCCTCCTGACCTATTTCGCCAAACATGCCGAGGCGCCCGGAAATTTGCTGCTGATCCGCCCGGCAGGCGTACTCGATGGGGTGGGCGAAGCCCTGGCAACGGAAGCCGAGAAGCGCGGCTGGACGTTGCAGGAAGCACCTCTGGAGCACGTGCGTGACGCATGGGCCGATTTGGTCGAAACGGGACGAAAAAATCATGTACAGCTGGTTTTCTTTTACGGATCGAGTTCCGATATGGATAGATTCCTGAGCGAAGCAGACCGGTTGAATTGGCATCCGATGGTTACGCTGCCAGAGGCGCTCATAGGATCTGATGTCTTCAAGCTGCCGGTTGGCTTCTCAGACCGACTCTATCTCACCCATCCTGATCCTGTGGGTAAAGATCGTTATCGATCCACGGCTCTGATTGAAGCCTTTTTTGACAGCGGTTTAAGTACACCGGCGAACCTGGAGCTGCAACTTGCGGCGCTGAATGCCGCGCAGGTTTTCAACGAATGTCTCAAGCGTACAGGACGCGACATATCCCACGAGAAATTCGTCGCTGCCTTGGAATCGCTGAACGGCTGGGACAGCGATATCGGGCCCAGAATCTCTTTTGGCGTCAACCGGCGCGTTGCATCGCAAGGCAGCAGAATAGTCAGTGTCGACATCGTCAACCGCAGCTACACACTGGTGAGTGCCTGGCTTGGTCTGGATTGAATGACATCACATCCCACGACGTATATTCATCTGCATGCCGCTCTGGTCATCAATGAACCGTCACAAGCCATTCTCGGGCTCTGACTAATCAGAGTTTGCCAATTGGAGATACAGTTCCGGACGTCTATCCTGTTTTCTCCGGTCACCACCTCCGCGCCGATCGAAAAGAGGATGGCAGAAATGGTTGACGGTCTGAGAATCGCTGTTGCGTCTGTCCTGATGATGATGCTTATTGCTTCGGCGATTTTGGGCCTGAGTAATAATGGGTATTGGATTGGAATTTCGCTGATCCGCGTTGGACTCCTCAAGCAGTCTCAACTCTGTTGCGACAGTGACCGCCTGGGTGCGATTCTTGACCTTCAAGCGCTTTAAAATGGCACTGACATGAAACTTTACCGTTCTCTCGGTAATAAAGAGTTCATTCGCGATTTCCTTGTTGGCTTTGCCCATTGCCAGCTTGCGCAGGATTGTCTGCTCCCTGTCGGTCAAAAGGGACTTGCTTTGTTTCGCGGCGGACTGTCTGTTGCTTCGATCCGGGATATAGGTGGACAGGTTGGGATCGATGTACTCCATGCCATCATGCACTGTCTGCATGGCATGCAGCAGAGCCTCGATCGGGCTGCTTTTCAGGACGTAAGCAGAGACATGGTGCTTGAAAGCGTCATCGACAAATTCATGATTCTGGTTACTGCTATAGATCACCATGGCTATGTTGGGGAAATGCGAGTGCATTTGAACTAATGCACCGCATCCGCTTGCATCGCCGAGTTCGTTGTCGATAATGACCATCTCTGGTAGAAACCGATATACCATCTCCAAACCTTTGGCGCAGCTCTCAGCTTCGCCGATGACTTCGAATCTGCTATCTCGATTGATAAGTTCGGTCAGGCCAATACGAACCACGGTATGATCGTCCACGATCAATACGCGAGTTCGCCCCTGGGTGTGACGGACAATTGAGCCCATGGTGAAATCCCCCTGAGAAAGGTAGTGAATGTTTGCCAAACACTGTGTCGACTCCGCCTGGCATGGAGTCGGACTGCCCATTGAACATTGGCTTTTTATAAAGCAATGATGAAATGGGCATAGCGCGTGTAATGTATTCGAGAGAGGTCGCGCTATGGCTTTGGTTCTGCGATCTTGCAATCAATGAAGCAGAACACTTTTTATTGTGATTTGATTTGCGGGAAAACTGCATCCGCGCAAAACCGACTACCGGCGTCGGATGGTTTACTTCTACTGCGCTTGCATTATGCGTTATGAAAACGATCGGCTTCTCCAGCCTCGTCATTCCATGGCGAGATCGACTCACACCGGCGTTCGCGCAACTGATATGCCCGATTGTGCATAGAGCTTGCAGACCGGAATATGAGATCTGTTTCAGGAACATGGCATCTTTGATACGAGTAACCGAAGTCTCAATGCCGATAAACCACTTCCCGGTGTCTGCCAAATCTTCGTCATTTCGTATGAATGAACCTAAGATGCGTCTATATCAGCTATAGCCATGACGTCCTGTAACCCCTAGACCCGTATCTTTATACCTCTCGTTTCAACGTAAAAATCAATAGAAAATTGTTATCGTAGATCAAGTATAGCAACACAATTTTGAGTTTGTAAAAGATAATTAACGCATTGAATATATAGAATATTTCATTCCCATTTCCGATAATAACGAAATTCAAATTCCCTATTCTGAGAATTGACCTTCTGGCGATAGAAATGGCTTATGAACGAAAACCAATCGGAACAGGGAGGGCAAGCAACTTGTGCTTCGTATGTTCCTTCGATGGATTCTCTTGGAGAACATGCATATCGACTTGCATGATCTGTATGTGTGACAAGTGCTTGGCGCTGAGCTTCGCGGATGGAAGTGGATCTTGTCACTGGTCGTAACTACTGATGAACTGACTAAATTCTTATAGTGAGTATTTTTAAACCGTAACAGCTTGTTCAAGTACGGCCAGCATCTTCATATCACTTATCGAAATCGGGGAAATATGTCGGTGGATATTACACTTTATTCTATTCACTACAGGTCTCTTTGGCACAGAGATTGTTTTTCTCTCATTTATTCAATTGGTTGACAATTTCTTGTATGGATATTGCTTAAGTCATGCAAATTCAGTAAGTAATTTTCTCTGCATTCGGTGTGGTATCAGTGAATATACTAACCATCAGAATACACGCACTCTTTCAGTGGATAAGTGAGAGGCAGGCATGTCACCCAGCATCCTGATCATCGAGGACGATCCGACCTTGGGCAAAAATCTATTGCGCTTCCTTCGCCTGCAGGGTTACGAACCGCGCTATTGCAGTAGTTACGGGGA
This sequence comes from Sedimenticolaceae bacterium, assembly GCA_050305975.1. GTDB lineage: Bacteria > Pseudomonadota > Gammaproteobacteria > Chromatiales > Chromatiaceae > Thiodiazotropha. Next base: position 107,692 of record JBNLGI010000231.1, read on the forward strand.
TTCGTTGAATGTACTGAGAGAAACCCACTTTGATGTGGTTATCTCAGATCTGATGTTGCCAGATGGCAGTGGCATGGATCTGCTTGAATTCGTCGCGCAGCACTCTCCGGGTTCGGCGTTTCTGATGATGACTGGCCATGCCAGTCTCAGCACTGCGGTCAATGCCTTCAGAAACGGTGTGCATGACTACATGATCAAACCCTTTTCCCTTGAGGAGTTGAAGAAAAAAGTCGAGAGTATCGTTGCGCTCAAGCACATGGATCAAAACTCGGATTCAAAAAACACCAAAAGTGAAAATGGAGACGATGACGTAACTCAGCCGTTGCTCGGCTGTAGTACTGCGATGCGTGAACTCGTCGCCTTGATCAAACGCGTTGCAAAGACCCCCAGCACGGTACTGCTGAGCGGTGAAAGCGGCACAGGAAAGGAGTTGGCTGCAAACGCATTGCATATGTTTTCGTCTCGCAGCGAGGCGCCTTTCGTAGCCGTCAATCTTGGCGCTGTGCCTGATGAACTGGTAGAGAGTCATCTGTTCGGGCACATAAAGGGGGCATTCACCGGGGCGGACCAGGATCGGCAGGGGCTGTTTCGGACAGCGGGAAATGGAACTCTGTTTCTCGATGAGATTGGTGAGTTGCCTCTGCCACTCCAGTCAAAGCTGCTGCGCGCCCTTGAAGACCGCCAGGTTTTTCCTGTTGGTAGCGATGTGCCTTATCCGATATCGGCAAGAATCGTCGCGGCAACCAACAGAGACTTGCCTGTGATGGTTGACGAGGGTCAATTCAGGCTCGATCTCTACTACCGACTGAATGTCATTGCTATCAGGATGCCGTCCTTACGTGATCGCAAGGAAGATATCCCCGAACTGGCCGATCATTTTCTGAAGCGATACAGCGAGCGATTCGGACGTTCGTCCGCACCTACATTGAGTCGACAGGCGCTTCAACAGCTCCAGGATTATTCATGGCCAGGGAATGTGCGCGAACTCTCAAACCTTATCGAGCGGGCAGTGGTTCTTTGTGATACAGATCGAATTCAGTCTTTCGCGTTCGACAAAAATGAAGTACAGGTTACCACCAGCGAGGTAGATGCACAGATTACGGATCTGAGCACCGCTGTCGAGCAGTTCAAGACTCAACACATCGTGGCGATTCTCGAAGCCGCCAACTACAATCGCGAGCTCGCGGCCAAGATGCTGGGTCTGTCACCGGCGACCCTGTACCGTCATCTCGATAAGCTGGGATTGAAGGGGTACCGGGGAAGCTGACCCGATGACTATGGATTCACTGTGCGCTGAAGTCCTGGTTGTGAGAAGTGAAGCAGTGGTCGCTGGTGACTTTCAGAACACAGACCCGCCTGTGCCTAATGGGCCAAGACCAGGGCTAGTCAGTGCTATAAAATACCCATAGTTTGGGAAAATTCTCGCAATTTAGCGAAATAATTTTCTACTCTGAGAATGTACCCAAGTGTCACTCCAATCGTCTCTCCGCATTACAATACTATCGTTTGCACTATGGGACTGTTAACTCCTTGAAGTTCAGGGCAAATATTTTTTCACGCCTATTGTCATCCTCTCCTGGTCCTGCTGCATGAAAGCCGAATCGGCATGGCACGGGATCTGCACGAAAGTGGAAACAGTCACCTTGGGTAAAATGATGAGTAACGAAATCCTGGTGGTGGAATCCGTCGAATCGGCCGGGGTAGGCCAACTGGCAAAGACCCTCGAGTCCGCGGGTTACTCAATTGTCCGGGTGAACAGTGCCGCAAGCGCCTTCAGTGAACTTGAAACCAACGACTACACACTCATCGCGGTCGATCTGACTGGCAACAAAGACAATGGTGTCAGGCTGGTACGCGGTCTGCATGTGGCAAGCCCCGATACCTCGATTATTGTGTTCACTACTCAATGCAACACACGCGATGTGCTGGATCTGCTGCGTGCGGGTGCGTGGGACTGTCAGACCATGCCTGTCGATTTCGAAAGACTGGACAATGCTGTATTTCAGGCCCTTACGCAAGAAAAGTCGCGTAGCGATTGCAGTGATCTCCGACACGTTCTCTACTACGACGAGGTGACCTCGGCCGAAACGAATCCGATGCGCGGATTCTGTCTCTCTCTCCAGGGAGGGGAAGAGCGCATGGCGGGTATAACGGCTCCCTTTGTAGTCATTCATGGTGAATGCGGTACAGGTAAGTACATCGTCGCTGACGCCATCCATAGACTGTCGGTCAACGCTGTCGGTCCGATGTTGCGTGTCGATCTGGCCGAAGTGAACGAGTCGAAAAAAAGCGAAACGGAAAGGACCGAGTGTCTCCATCAGGCACTGGCTAATGCAAAAGGCGGAACACTGCTTTTGGAGAATATCGACCTTTTGCCCAAGGAATTAGCGCCCGATATATGCCGTACGTTGAACGAATACAGCCACAATCGGAAAGGGGGTGACCAGCCGGGTTTGGAAGTCAGGGTAATCATGACATACAACGCAAACTCACGCAGACGCAAAAAACAAGAGTACATACTTGGGATGATCCGACAAGTGTTACATCCCGAAGAGATCGTTCTTCCCAGCTTGCGTACACACCCGGAGTTCATTCCCGATCTGGTCGGACAGTATCTGGCCTATTGCCGTGCCAACATGCAGATTCCGGTAACGGGAGTAGATACCCTTGCCATGCGTTGTCTTCTGTTTCACGACTGGCCGGGCAACTTGAGAGAGCTTGCTTCGGTTCTGGAGGGAGCAACCGTACTCTGTAAGAGCCGTCATCTTCAGTTACACCACTTGCCCGCCGAGATGCAGAGACCGTACGGCGCAGGCAATTTCTCCTCCCTGGAATAACCGCAGTCACGTTCCCCTTCGTATCGATCCTGCAATACACCGTCGGTAGCAAATGACTTTGTGCTTTTGTAGAACTCCATATAGCAAAAAAAAGCCGCGGAATTCTCATTCCGCGGCGTGATGCACATTTTTGCGATGTGCGTTTAGGCGACAGCCTCTCGAATACTAGTTGCCGACAAAGTTGGAACTTGTCTGGCACCCTCGCTCGGATTCGATCCAAACCACCGTATCCGAAGCGCCAGGTACTTGGTTATTGTCGACAGCCGAGCCTCGTGCGGTGCGGATGGACCAGTCGCCTATCGCATCGACTCTGGCTTCACCGATGAAGCGGGATGTGCCGATATCAAAGGCTACACTGCCGAGATAGGCGAACACACGCTGATTGTCCGGGGTATCGGAGGTGCCTTCGATGCGCCAGGACTCCTTGCCCGGGTCATACTGAGCACGGGTAATGGTGCAAATGTCAGCCGGCTGGAAATTCGGATTCGTAACCGTGATCAACGTGCTATCCGAAGCGGTATTGCCATCCACGTCACTCACTGTCAGGGTGAACTCCGCAACCAATTTATCGAGGTCAGCCATTTCGGCCGCGGTCGGCGTGGTCACGCTGATTTGTGAACAGTCCGCAGTGACACAGCTAAAGAAGAGTGATGAAGTCGTTATCCAATCGAAAGCGGCAATCGGGCCCGTCGAATCAGCGCCGTTCAGATCCAAGATCGTACCGGCTTGCACACTCTTGTCGGCGCCGGCATTGGCAGTCAACGGGACGGTTTGGCCCGAGCCTGTCAGCGCTCCTGTAACCTGGATGTTTTGCCTGATTACGCCACCGTCGAGTGAGGTGATCGTAACGGTGAGAGGCGGCACATCCGGCGTGTTCGGATCGATTTTCGTATACAAGCCACTGCCGGTACCCAGTCCGCCATTGGTCCAGGTTCCCGTGAGATTGGTAAGCGCCGGCTCGAAACTCGCATCGAGCAGCGAGGTATCCATCTGATTGCTGCTCTGCGCGATGACTTCCAGGGTATCGCTGTCAGTATTCCACTCGGCCTTGGTAATCACGACATGGTCTGATATCTCGGTGCTGATGGAACTGGACGGTGAGTCCGTTATGTTATTGACCGTCACCGAATCCGGCTTACGCTGGCCGGCAACCAGGGGAGTGTAATCGACTCCCTCCTGTAAGCGTACGAAATAGTTCCCGCCCAATCCTTCGGCCATCACCACCTCGGCGCCACCATCGACTCTCGCCGTCAGTGTCTGGCCCTCAACAGTACTTGCCCAGATGTTCACATAGCTGATCGGATCATTGATGGTGGGCGAGGCCGGATCGATATCGACCTTGTCATAGGTTGCCCGATCGATTGCTACTCCATACTTGGAGGCGACACGACCCATGATCGCAAACAGGTCGGTTTCGACGCAGTCATTGAGGAGGTCGGCTCCGTTGGTGTCCTTGACTCCACCCAGAGCCGGATCGGCACATTGAAACGAGGGAAACGCATCACCGATGTTGGGCCCTTCGATGCGGAAGAGATTGGTCCCGTTCGGACTTCCCTGCACCTGGGTCAAGGCCAGGCCCAGACTCTCGTCGAGTAGCGCCCCGGGTGTGTTGATCAGAGTGGCACGGTCAGCAGTGCTGGCAATGAGAAAGGTAGGAAAGACACCCAAGGCGCTACTGAATTCACCCGCTTGAGTGATGCCAACGTCGATGGTCGAGGAAAAGCCGGGCCCGTTGACGCCGGGACCCGCATCGCCAGACTGCGAGGTGAAACTGAGCGTGCCATAGGGGTGGGTGATGGTGTAGGTATTGCCCACCATCGAATCGATGCCGTCGATAAAGAAGCGAATGCGGGAAAAGACGATCTGATCGCCATCCACTACTGGACCGTTGAAAAATGCGGCCTCTCGCGCCAGGGTCATGTTTGCGCGAAGACCGGAGTTGGCCGGACCTCCATCCATACCGGCGTCTGCAGCCCAGTAGAAAGCCTCGTCCGGATAGTTACCGGGAAAGGTTACAGGCGCGTTCGGATCGGGTGGGGCGAAAAAGCAGGCCTGTTGGTGATCACAAAGGTCGAGCCGTAATCCGGTGTCGTCTTCGTACCAGAGTGGAAATCCGGTCACAGGATCGGTGGGACCGACCCTGATCTGCGCTCCGGCAGTCGATGAGATCAGCACACCGGCTATAAGTAGCGTCAGTGGGAGCATGCTTTTGCTTTTACTCCGGCACCGACTGGGCATGCCACCTATACGTTGTACTTCAGAATCGAACTCGTCGCACGGTATATTGTGTCGCTCATTCATATTCACACCTCGTCTCCCTCAAATGTAGATTTTTCTATCCTCCGTAGTCGCCTGTACGCTGATCGGACTCTCAAGCGAGGACAGGCGGATAAGTGCAGATCCGACTCGACCATGGCACTTACCCAGTCAATGGCAAACTCTGGGCCAAATGCCTATCCAACTGATATATAGAAAAAAAAGAATCGATTGCTCAGCCCTTCCAATGCTGCCACTCGCAGAGGTGATAGCGTCAGTGGGCGAGGTCTCGCAGGATTGCGATGTCAGCCACCCAGTTGTGGATACCCTGGCGGCGATGCAGAGCGCCTGTGGGTTTGCGGTCCAACACGGGTCGAATCGATCCTGAAGTTGCTTCAATGACATCATGCAGAGAGGAGGTGCTCGCTTTCGGTGCCCACTGTCTCGATATCATCATGCCGCAGTGCGGCATATCGGTATTCACGCAGGGCCCTCATAGCACGCCAACCCAGTATTCACAGCCATTTCAGACAAGCGCTTCGGTATGCCTCTTGCTTTGATGTCATTCTCGGCACAACTAAACGCGTAACGACATAAGGCCGAGAAAAGGGAGGGAAGTTTTTGCGCGAAAATGCGTTTAAATAGTAATGGAGTGGAGTAGATGCTGTGATACGCTTTGACCGTATCGCGAAAATAAAATCAGTCAATCCAGAAGAAGACATTGGCTACCGAAAAAACCTTTAATTTAACGCGTCAATTCGCAATCTTCAGTTTTCTGACCATTCTATTCATCGGTTTGGTCTCCGCCAGTATGTTGTCAAGACTCTTCACAGACAAGATCCTGGGCGAAGAAGCGCGGGTAAGTCAGGCTTTCATAGAAAGCATCGTTACGGCCGATAGAACCTGGCGGTTCTTTCTGGATCCCAGCACACCGGAACACACCGAAGCATTGCATGAGTTTTTCAACCATATGGCCTATATGCCCGATGTGGTAAGGGCAAATGTCTACGGCAAGGATCAAAAAGTCCTGTGGTCCAGCGATCCAGAGATAATCGGAGAACTGTTTCACGACAATCACGAACTGGAAGCCACACTGAACGGCGAATTGATCTTCGAGTCGGGCATCGTCGGCGAGACGACGAAGGAGGAACATGTACATCTCGGCGATGACAAGATCGGTTTGCGTTTTATCGAAACGTATATTCCGATCTGGAATGAAGACCACCAACAAACAGTAGGCGCAGTTGAACTCTATAAAGTTCCGATCAAACTTCACAAGTCAATCGTAGAAGGCCAGCGTCTGATCTGGGCCAGTGCGCTCATGGGGGGAGTGCTGCTCTACAGCACGCTCTATTGGATCGTCCGCCGGGCCCATCGGGTAATGCAGTCACAGCAACGTCAGCTTATAGAGACCAAGACGCTGTCGATGATCGGTGAGACAGCCGCGGCGGTGGCCCATTCCATGCGCAACCCTCTGGCATCGATCAGGGTTTGTGCCGAATTGACGCTGACAGACAATCTCGATGGCGCACGCGAGTCTGCGTTGGATATTATCAACGAGACAGATCGACTCGATCGCTGGGCACGTGAGCTGTTGCAGTTTTCGGCTTCACAACAGGAGGAGATCGAACGAATCAACGTCAATGATATTGTGCAGGACGTTTTGACTGGACATGAGACGCTCCTGGACAGATCCTCGATTCGAGTCGATTGTCGGCTCACAGAAAAACCCACCTTCGTCTATGCCAATGCTGCCCCCATGGCTCAAGTAGTAGGCAACCTGATCACCAACGCCGTCGAAGCCATGGAGGATAACGGCACCTTGACGGTCACTACCGAGTTGGCGCAAAAACCCTCAGTGGTAAAGATTACTATCAGGGATACCGGGTCCGGTCTTACAAAGGAGATGGAAGACAAACTGTTCAGGCCCTTTTCGACCACGAAGTCAAACGGCACCGGTTTGGGACTGGCGCTGAGCAAACGCCTTGTGGAGCACTATGAAGGCTCGATCGACTTGCTGAGCGTTGCCGGTCAAGGTGTCACTGTCACGATAAGCCTTCCAGCGGTTGAATGAGTCATGGGCTACGCTGTCCTGATCATCGAAGACGAAGCAGTTCTGGCGAGGAAAGTATCCAAATATCTTCAGCAACAAGGCTTCGATATCCGTATCGCGGTAAATGGCGCACAAGGACTGGAATATCTCACGAGTTTCCAACCGGATGCGGTACTGCTCGATTTCAACCTGCCTGGCGCAATGAACGGGCTCGAGGTATTGGAAAGGATTCAGACGATCGAACCCGACAGCAAGGTCATCATGATAACCGGATACGGAAATCTGAGACTGGCCGTCGATGCCATGAAGGCGGGAGCCTACGACTACTTGAGCAAACCGATCGTTTTGAGTGAACTCAAAATCGTGCTGGATCGCATGCTCAGTCAGCGTCAAACGGAAGAGCAGCTCTCCTATTTTCGTGAGCGACAGGCCAATGAGGGGGATATCGATCGGATCATGGGCGAATCCGAAGCTATCAGAGAAGTAAAGGATCGCATCAGCAAAATCACGACAGCGATGCGGGGCCTGGCGGAAGGCCGTACGCCGCCCTCGGTGCTCGTGACCGGAGAGACAGGCACCGGTAAGGAACTGGTGGCGAGAGCGCTTCATTTCGCTGGACCGCGCAAGCAAGGTCCTTTTGTGGAGCTCAATGCGGCAAACCTGCCGGCCCACCTGGTCGAATCTGAACTCTTTGGTTATGAAAAAGGTGCCTTTACCGATGCGCGGGAGCGCAAAATCGGGCTCGTGGACGCGGCCAATGGGGGTACGCTGTTTCTGGACGAGATCGGAGAGCTCGATATCACGATTCAGTCGAAGCTGTTGAAGCTCCTCGAGGATCGCAAGGTGCGGCGCCTGGGCAGTCTGCGTGATGTTTCCGTCGATCTGCAGATCATCACCGCCACCAATCAAACCTTGCCGGATCTGGTGACGAAAGGCCAGTTTAGAGATGACCTCCTGTTCAGACTCAACACGCTGACGATACATATGCCCCCGTTACGCGAACGGCACAGCGATATAGTGCTGCTCGCGAACCATTTCATTAACAAATTCATGCATAAGTACGGTAAACAGGGCTTGCAGCTCTCCGCCGATCTCCAACATCGCCTGTTGCAGTATGACTGGCCGGGTAATATCCGGGAGTTACGCAATCGAGTGGAACAGGCGGTACTGCTGTGTGATGGAGCGGATCTGTCTGCCGAACATTTCAACTTGCCTGCAAACCGCCCCGCGTCCAGTCCCAAGCCGATCGACAATACTGCCGATCAACCGACATCGCTTCGCAGAACCCGTGGCGACATGCCGACCATCTCGACGCTGCAGGAGATGGAGCGGGAAATGATTCAACAGACCATGAACGAGGTGGATGGAAACGTCTCCAAGGCCGCCCGACGTTTGGGCATCAGCCGGGATCGTCTGCGTTACCGGCTGGAGAAGTATCAGATGGAGAGAAAATAACCACTCTCCGACTGAAATAACCACAAGAATGTTAATGGGAAAAATATCCCAATGTTGGGTGAATGCCCGATCGATGGGTAGACACCCCAATTGGATAGGTCTTCCGCAGACGCATAATCCTCTCTTACCAAGAAACATAACCACTGTAGTATCAATGGGTAGTGAAGCATTACCCTGCATCTGGCTCCGATTGGCGCGGGGCTTGCAGCTGATCTGATGTCAATCACTCAGTATCCGGAGCAAGCCCATGACCATCCTCGTAGTCGACGACAACACGACACTGCTGAGCAAAATCGTTCGCAGTCTGGTATTGGCCGAATATCAGGTTCGAAGTGCCTCCTCCATACGTCAGGCACGACATGCACTGGCAGAGATGGACCCGATGGTCATCTGTCTCGATCTGCAACTGCCGGACGGTAATGGTCTGGATTTGCTGGAGGAGATTCGCCACCGCGGCAGCAGCCTGCCGGTGGTGATCATCAGCGGTCAGCGTTCGAAGCAAGACTATGAAAGGGCGATGCGGCTCGGTGTTACCGGATTTCTGAACAAGCCGTTTGCGCTCTCCGACCTGCACGATCTGCTCTCGTCCCTGCTGCACTTGCCGCCCACTGCCAAGCTGTCCGAACCTGCTCCGGGTGTGGAGGACAGGCAACTGCTTCCACTCGATGCGGAACGAGTCGAGAGGGCGAAGTGGTCCTACTCGACGCATCGAGTGGTTCGAACGGATGCGCGTCAGTTGATCACCGGTGACTATCAACCGGAGTCGGGTGATCTGGTCCTGGCAAGGGTGGACAGACTCAATCAACACAAACGCATCGAATTGATAGATGGTCGTCGGGCGACCCTCTATCCCGGCGACGAAATTATAGTCAGCTATGGAAACCGCTATGCGCCGGACCAGTTCGAGGCCGAGATACCCGATGATCTATCCCCCTGTCATCTGGTGGCGGCAGGCGGTATCGCGGCGCACTGCATTTCACGCAATGCAAAGATCAGGACGGCATCCCGAATCACCCCGATCGGGGTGTTGGCAGACGGGGATGGCCATCCATTGAATCTTTCTCGTTATGCGCTTGAAGCGCTGCCATGCGACACCGCCCGACCCTCAGTGACAGCCGTCATCGGCACCTCCATGAATGCCGGCAAGACCACCACACTGGCTGGCCTCACCCTCGGCATGACTCGGCATGGCGTCAAAGTCGGGACCGCCAAGGTCACCGGAACCGGCGCCGGGTGCGATATCTGGCAGATGATCGATGCCGGCAGTGCCGCTGTTTTCGACTTTACCGACTGCGGATTGCCCTCGACCTATAAACTGCCGATCGAATGCTGCGAAAGGGCGATGGAAACCCTGGTCGCACAGCTCAGTGCGGAGGGCGTGGATCAGATACTGATCGAAATCGCAGACGGTATTCTGCAGGCGGAGACCCGGGCCTTGATCCAGTCACCGGTCTTTTCCCGTCTGGTGGATCAGGTGGTGTTTTCCGCGGCCGATGCCCTTGGAGCCCAGGGCGGTATCGCCTGGTTGAGAGAGCAGGGCGTCGAGGTCGTCGGCGTTTCGGGCGCATTGACCTGTGCGCCACTCGCGATGCGTGAATGCGCCGGCCTGATCGATCTGCCGATCCTCGATCTTTCGACCTTGGTGCAAGGACGCTGGCAGCTCGACAACCTTGTCGCTTCACGCCACAACGATACCCGGGTGGCCTGATGTCGCTGCCGCCACTCTTTGCCGGCGACCGCCGCAAGCGGTTCGTCTTTCTGTTGGCCAACGGCATCGGACAGGCATCGGCAGCCGTGGCCACGGCGCTGCTGGTACGCCAGGGATTCGACGAGCTGGTGATCTCCCCCGAGGCGCTTGAGTGGCGCAGCCTTTCTGTGCTGTCGCTGGCAATGCTCGGTTCGATCCTGATGACCGCCTGGTTGCGCTGGCGCGGGATTGTGGATGCGGAAATCCTCGGCCAGGACTATATCCATGCCCTGCGCACCCACCTTTTTCTGCATGTGACGCGGATTGGAGCAGACGGCGCACGCCAGATGAGCCGTGGGGCACTGATGCTGCGATTCGTGGGTGACCTCAACGCCTTGAGAAACTGGGTGAGCCTAGGGCTCGCACGGCTGTTGGTGAGCGGCCTTGCACTGGGGGTGGCCGTGGCCGTTCTGATGATGATCGAGACGGTGATCGGCATCGCCGTTGCCGTGGCTATTTCCGTGACAGCGATACTGGTGCTGTTCCTGGGGCCGCGCCTGCGGAGCCGAACCCGGGAAGCGCGACGCTACCGGGGGCGCATTGCCGCACTTATCAATGACCGTATCGCCAATATCGGTGTCGTGGAGAGCTTCGGTCAGGAGCGCAGAGAGATCAAGCGTGTGCGACGAGCCAGTCTACGTCTGCGCCAGGCACTGATTTTACGAGCACGGACCATCGGATTGATACGGGCGCTGTCGGACGCCAGCGCCGGATTCGCGGGACTGGCCGCTCTCAGCGTCGGTGCGTTTCAAGTGGCTGCGGGGGTGGCCACGCCGGGAACCGTAGTATCGGCCATGGTCGTCGCCGGTCTGCTGGCGCCCAGGTTGGCCGATTTGAGCCGTGTCTACGAGTATTGGACGGCGGCTGTCATCGCCCGTGAAAAACAGCTGCAGCTGCTGCGGCTCGCACCGCTCGGAAGGTCGCTGCAGCCGGGCGGGGAAGCGCCGCTCACAACCGCCCTGGCACCGACCATTCAGTTACGCCAGGTTGCCAAGTCGCCCCTGTTCCGTTCGCTGAACGTGAAAATCGCAGCGGGTGAGCGGATAGCGCTGATCGGTCCCAACGGCGCCGGCAAGTCGACCCTGTTGCGTATCATTTCGGGACTCGTGGAACCGGAGCAGGGCCAGGTATTGCTGGATGGCGAGTCGATCCAGAGCTGTCGCTGGTCGGATGTCAGGCGGACCTTCGCCATGGTCTCGCCCGACCTGCCCCTGCTGCGCGGTTCGCTCCGTCTCAACCTGACCTACGGCGCCTCGAACAGCGACGACACGACCCTTGATGAGGTGGTGAATACCTGCCAGCTGGATGGGCTGTTGAAGCGCCTCGAGAAAGGTCTCGAGACGCGCATCGCCGAAAACGGCGCCGGCCTCTCCACGGGAGAGCGGTCACGTATCGCGTTGGCCAGGGCTTTGATGGCAAGACCGGCGGTGCTGCTGTTGGATGAGGCGGCAGCGAATCTGGATGCCAGCGCGCGTCTTGCGCTGGAACAGGCTGTTGAGTCATTTAGTGGCACGGTGATCTTCGTCACCCACGACATCAATCAGGTCACCTGGGCCGATCGCGCGCTGGTGATACGGTCGGGCGAGATCGTGTCGATGGCGAGCCAGGATCTTTTCGCCGATCCCGCAGCCTGGGGGCTCGGTGCCGAAAGACGGGAACTCAGGCTTGTCCGTTAGTCCATTCTGCGCCTTGAAGCTGAAGTAGGGGATACGGTCAATGCGGCGTGAACTTTTGCTCTTTACCGGACTGATCATGACACTGTTTGCAATTCAGGCATCACCGGATCGCGATTCTTCACTTCCTGCGTGCGAAACGGGGGAGGGGAGTGATGTCGAGCATTCACTGGAGCGCGGGCAGGTGTTGAAAATTGCGCCCAAGGAACTGCCATCGTTGCGATACTACCTCTATCTACCGCGAACGATCAGGCAGCCTGCGCGTGTCATGCTCAGCGTCCACGGTATCTCACGAAATGCCAGAGAGCATGCCGAACTTTTCGCGCCCTATGCGGAAGCGGCGGGTATCGTCCTCATGGCGCCTCGTTTCAGTCGCAGGAATTTCCGCGGCTATCAGCGTCTGGCGGATGGACCGAAGGAAGAGCTTAGAGCGGACCGGGTGTTGAATATGATGGTCGCGGATCTCAACAGCCGTGTTGGGCTCTGTCCATCGAAACTCTACCTGTTCGGATATTCGGGCGGCGGTCAATTTGTGCATCGTTACGCCATGCTCAATCCGGAGAGAGTCGAGCGTGTGGTGATCGGTGCCGCCGGCTGGTATACCTTCCCCGATCCTGACGTGAAATACCCGCGAGGACTTCGTCTTTCCGCCAAGCGTCCGCTCACATTCAAGTGGCCCGACTTCCTGAAGATACCCATGACCGTCGTGGTGGGAGAGCATGACACCTCACGCGACGAAGCTCTGAACCGGAACCATCGCATCGACAAGCAGCAGGGCATGAATCGTCTGCAAAGAGGCAATCGATGGATCGAAGCGATGAGAGCGGCGGCCGATCGCCAAGGGCTCGACACCGGTTATGCACTCGTTCCGCTGCCTGATACCGGTCACGATTTCCGTCAAGCCATGATGAACGGTCGCATGGGGGAAGTCGTCTTTACCCACCTGTTCGATGAACCGGCGTACAAGGGCTCACTACCGGTTGACGTGGCCCCTTCGCTCACCGACGCGAAGCGTGACTCCGGCAGGAGGGATCAAGTTGTACAGTAAAAATGGAATATGGTGGTCAAGGCTCTGCACGGCGATCTGTGCAAGTGCGATTTCATGCGGAGCAAATGCATCGGATTGGAGCAACGCCCTGAGATTCGAATCGGACGACAAGGCCTATTCGTTCAGAATCGGCGGAAGACTGCACGCCGATATCGGCAGCATCGATGCGGATGATCCCGCTTCGGATGGAAGCTTCGATGAGATACGCCGTGCAAGACTGAACTTGTCCGGAAAATTTCTCCGTGACTGGCGATACTTCTACGAATACGATTTTGCTGCCGACCATGACTTCCAGGTCAAAGACGCCTATATCGGTTATTACGGTTTCGACAGGGTAAGAATCAGGCTGGGCAACCTGCAGGAACCGGTCAGCCTCGAAGAGCTCACGAGTTCCAATGCAACGACCTTCATGGAGCGTGCACTGATCACCGCGCTGGTTCCTGGTTACAATCTGGGTTTGCGCATTAACAGCTGGGGTGAGGACTGGAGTCTTGCCGGCGGCCTGTTCGAGGGTTCCGCGCGTGGCCGCGACAAAGAAATCGACGAAGGCTGGGGTGTGGCTGGCAGGGTGGTCTATTCACCGCGCATCGGCCGCGGCAACCGTCTCCATTTCGGCGTTTCCTCCGAGTACCGTGAACCACGGGAAGATAACCGCGTCAGCTACCGTACACGCCCCGAGGTTCACCTGATCGATCGCGCCATGATTGCCACCGGCACCCTGAGCCGGGTCGACCATACATTGACCAGCGGTCTGGAACTGGCGGGGATATGGGGAAGCTGGTCCATACAGGGCGAATACATACGCGCAGACGTGCAACGCACAGGCCGCCCCGACGTGGTCTTCGATGGCTGGTATCTCCTGGGCTCCTGGTTCATTACGGGGGGGCGGCGTGACTACGATCCAAAAGATGGCGCTTTCGACAAGGTCGTGCCCAAAGCTGACCACGGAGACTGGGAGATTGCGGCACGCTACAGCACACTCGATCTGGAGCAGGATCCGATTACAGGAGGCGAAGAGAAAAACTGGACCCTCGGACTCAACTGGTATGTAGACCGCCACATGCGCCTGATGGCCAACTACGTGGATGCCGAGGCGGACCCCAACCGAAGCGGAAGCCTGGAGAGGCTCAAGGCATGGATGTTCCGGTTTCAATATATTTTTTAACAATAGAAGGTATCTGACTGTAATGCTTAAAAATATTGTATCCGCGTTTCCATAGGGATTAGGGCGGAGGCTGAGGGGATAACTTCGGCGAGTCCGTCGCATTGCGTGGTGACGGCGACACCCGGGCGGTGGGAGCTGCGTTGGAAAAACAGCAGCACGACCGGCATGAACAGCACACCGGATGGACTGGGCAGGCGATACCGGAGCTGTGTACCTGTATTAGGGGCTGTCGGTGTGAAGATGTGAAGCAATTCAGCAGCGGAGCAGGGGGGTATTATTAAAACCAGGCATTCAACATGCGCAGAGTTCTCTCTCAGTGAGAATTGAATAATTCCCACTGAATTCCGCGCGGATGGATGACTACCCTGTATGCCTAATAATAGACTCTGGCGCTGACATAAAAACTTCTTCCCTCTTCCAGAAAACGGCTGGGGTTCGCCCCTCTCACGTCGGGGTAATAATTTTTGGTATCGAACAAATTGTAAATGGAAAACGAAATATCCGTATCCGGAAAAGTGGAAGAACTTAGCCGTTGCGCCAGCAGTGTCAAATTGACGGATTTATATTCCGGAATGGTGATGGTGATCGGATTGAGATTGGCATCCAGGGCGTTGCCTTTGATCGAGTCGGTGTATTTACCCTGCAGGCTCAAGGATAGATTATCCGAAAAGTCGTAGATAACGCCAAAGCCAAATTTATTCTTCGCGATTTCCTTGAACTCAGAGTCATCCGGATCGCGTTCATAGTTGTACCAGACGTTTCCCCGCAAACTCGCGTAGCGCCATTTCATCAGGGCTTCCACTCCCTCCACCTTTTTGGAGCCGCTGTTAACCAGAGTGTCCTCTATGGTGGGCGCTTCTTCAATAATCTTTGAAGCGTGATTCTGAAAATATGCCACTTGGCCGGAAAGGTTATGCATTGGGTTAAAGTGAAGCGATAACTCCCTGGATTTCATTCTGGCCGGAACCAGATCGGGGTTTTCAGTGAATTCGAACATGGTGGGTTCACGGAATGCCTCACCGTAAAGGGCTTTTATCGCCCAGCCTTCAGCCAATTGATAGTACACGCCACTTCTTATATTGGTTATATCGCCATAGATATTGTGATGGTCATATCGACCACCCAGGGTCAGCTGCAGTTTGTTATCAAGAAAAGAGTGTTGATCCTGGATGTAAACGTAATATTTGTCTTGATCCAGATAGGGCGTCAGATTGGAAAAATAGCCCGTGGGCGGAAATAGATATCGGCCCACTTGAGGACTCCCCAATGTGGTGTCGCTGGTGCTCAAACCGGTAAAAGCGGGTTCGCCAATATATACGCTGTAATAACCAAACCCCACAATCAGATAGTTGGGGATGCTCTTGGGGGTAATGTCGAACTGGGTGTTTATTGTGTATGACTTGTTGTCTTCGATATTAAATGCAGCAAGAAACGGAGGATTATCACCTTCATCTTCACGGCTTTGAAAACGGATATAATCATCCTCGTCTTCCCGGTAGGCATCGATCGTCAATTTGACCGGATAAGAATCGAACTCGTTTTCAAATTTAAAATAAGTCAGTATTTGCTCGGAGTTATAATTGAAGTTGGTGTAGGAGATTTCAGGATTCTCGATTCCGCCGCCGTCCTCATCCCGCAAAAAGTAGATACCGGCATTGATGTTGGCGGTGGTATCGATTGTATAAATGAAGTCGATATTGAAATTATAGGCCCGGTTGTCGTCTCTATAGGGATTGCCACTGTCGAGCATCTCGTTTCTAAGCTCGATATTGTCTTCTGTATATTCCGCTGTTCTTATGAAATCAGTGAAATCCGGCCCCTCCTGATTGAAGACGGTTCCGCTTAGAGTGATCCCCAGATTCTTGCTTTGACTGATGGTATTGAAACTGACTTGTTTGCTGTCAAATGCCTCATCCACGCTGCCCAGGGAGGTTGCTATATCCGAACCGGGTTCAGAGTTGCCGCTGTTCTTAGTAATGATATTGATTACGCCGGTAAACGCATCGGCGCCATATAAAGCCGACGCGGGTCCCTGGACGATTTCGATCTGCTTTACGTTGTTCAGAGTATATTGAGATGCAATATACGCTTCCCCGGACCACAACTTATTCATCGGGCGGCCATCGATGAGAATCTTTGTCTGCGCCCAGTTTTCCGCAAAGCCCCTTTGCCCCCCCTGTAGACTGGAGTGCGCATTCGCGTATTCGATACCTGGCAGATTATGCAAAACATCTTTCAGGTCACGGTAACCGTATTGCTTGATGTCATCTTCTGTAATGACATAGATGGTGGCAGGAGCTTCACCCTGTTTCTGTATTCGTTTGGATGCGGTGAAAACTCTGATCTGACCCAGTTCCTCGAGCGAATACTCAAGCAGTTGAGCTATCTCCTCAGCCTGGACGACCTGCGTTGACAGGCTAAGGCCACTGCCGAGCATGCCAAGTGACAGTGCCAGGATGGCCGGTACACCCTTATTGAGATCTGGCATATGAAGTACTCCCGTGCTTGAGATTCCTACTAGGAACCTGCTTTATTCTCGTTCACTAATGCCAGTTTCCTTGCCAGCCTTTGCGTCGGTAGAAAATTCCAGAGCCATCATATTGTACGGCCGCGTCAATCTCCCCACATAAACCACTGATACCGGCACAATGGGATTCTGGATCACATTTTCAGATGTTACAAGGGGTACGCCGCACAACCCACAAAATCCACAAATTCCCGTATCCTGGAATCTCTTCATACAACCATGGGGGTATGTCGCATTTACAACGATGGGAGAAGATTAAGGGCGACCGGTTTCGATGATACTGCCCACAATAGGCTATGGCAGTGCAAATGCCGCAACGGAATTCACTTCTTGATTCTTTCAATTTATCGCAAATTCGCATCATGTTTGGTGTTCGACAAAACGGATGCTGGTTATCCTCTTCAGCAAAGCCAGGATAAAGAGGAGGGGAGATGCGTCATCCACGAACAAGCCAACGTGAGAGCAGAGTCGGGGCGCCAGTCTGTAACGAGTGGTCATAGCCTAGTCTCGATAAATAGCGATATCCGGTACTCTGTGTTTAAGAAAATGGAGATCGCTCGGCAGTAGATTCAATGTCGCAGCTTTTCAGTCTTGGTGTTCCAGAGAAGCGTACCTCGACCCGGTGCTGAACACATGAATGGCCACGCAGGCCGATGATCCGGTTATTAGCTTTAGAGCACCTTATCGCAGTGCGAAGCATCCAACCACATCCATGATCTGTTTGCCCATCGCATAATGGGCTGCCATGTCGAAAATATGCCTGGACCTGGTCTGTCTTTGGAGCGACCTAACAGACCACGGCAAGTGAGCGGTACCCGTATAACAACTTCTCGAAATCATCAGGCGTAGGGCAACGACTTAAGGACCATGTCAAAGTTCACATAGGTCATAGATAGGCAGCTTCGGGGTAAGCAGACGCATTTATGTAAATGCGATAGAGGACTGCAGAAAGCCGTCGTCAAAGAGCGCTCCGAAGGAAATATAGTACATTAATATGTAACATAAATAGTTAATTATTACATATAGTTAAGAAATTATCATAAAGTAATACATCAAATATATTCAATAATTCACTTCATCTAATCAGAAGTAAATACCTGACTTTGGATGCTGTGTAACTAAACTATTTACAATAGTTGCAATGACTGGCTTATCCACGAGTGTTCTTTAAATCAATCATCGAGTACTCAATACCTGAGCAACGATAATGGGATGTGGTAACGGCTAAAAGTAGAAGTTCTCTATCAAGAAATGGCACACTGAATGCAATTATTAACTGCTAGTGTATTCATTATTACTGATACTCAAGCACAAAAATCGGTACGAGGAGAAAGCAGCTTTCCCCTGCACCGATCTCAAGGGCTACAATGTAGCTAAAATTTGCCAGTCATCATTCGATTTGCGCTTTTTGTCAGACCATCACGTAGCGGTCAAGCCTTCGGCAAGGCTAAATTTATGTTAGCTCTTTCCTGCCAGTCTGGATCCATAGAACCAGGATGACTTGCTCGCAGCGACCCGCGGACCAGTAGCAAAATAGCGATCGCCATCAGTCCAAGCTTCATCAAAACCAAACTGCCTGTTAGGATCATTGTTAGAATTGTTGCAATAGTCATAGATATTTTCCTCTTCATCAAATTCGATTTCACCTAGTCACTCATCAAGCGACTGATCTCAATCCACAATTACGATTTGCGGGCACTGCAATATCCATCAATCTAGGGTTATCCAGTTTCAGGCCGTTCATCAGATCGATGTAGGATCGTTTGTCAGGCACCTGTAGTCGTGGATTGTGGAGCTTCTCTTCACTGATCGTACTCACAGTCATACCCTGATAATCATGGGCGGGATATACCAGGGTATGATCCGGCAATTTCAGCAACTTTCCGAACAGACTGTCATATTGGGCAGCTGGGTCACCGTTCTGAAAATCGGTTCGACCGGTTCCACGAATCAACAGCGTGTCTCCGGTAAATACACGGTCTGGCAGCACAAAGCTGTAGGAGTCGTCTGTGTGCCCAGGGGTGTACAGAATGTCTAGCTGAAGCGCTCCGACTTTCAGTTTCTCGCCTTCCCTAAAGTGCAGGGAAACGCACTCCGCATTGGTCATCTCTCCCATGGCGCTGGCGCAACCGGTGCTTTCCTTAAGCATTCCAAGGCCTGTTACGTGGTCAGCATGGATGTGTGTATCCACTGCCAGAACCAGTTTCAGGTTCATCTCATCGATTAGCTGAATATACTGCGGCACATTCGCTTCAACCGGATCGATCAATAAGGCTTCACCACCATCGCATGGCGCAAGCAGGTAAGTGTAGGTCGAAGATTCTTTGTCAAAGAGTTGTCGAAATAGCATGGAAATGCCTCCTCATTAACACAACTTTCCCGTTACGCGGGTTCTTTGCCATCACAATTCGTTTCGTGATTCCAAGGCATCGCCGCAACAAGGCGGGCCATGCCGCACCAGCGTGTCATCCCCGCAACAATCAAGCCGGCACCGATCACGGCTCCCAGCAGGAAGAACATTTCGTGGACCGTGAAGCCGAAGATCACCTTCAACAGCAGCAGGCTGCCGATGGCAATCTGTACCTGGCGTTCCAGTGACATCACCTGACTGCAGCGACTCAGTGGGTAGCCGGCATTTTTCCAGGCCTCGGTCCCGCCCTGCAGAAGAACCAGGTTTCTATAACCCGCTTCGCGCATTCGTTCGTAGGCCTGCTGTGCACGAAAACCACTGTGGCAAGTGAACACTATCTGCATTTCGGAATCCGTTTGTAGTTGCTCGAGCTCCTGCTCCAGCGCTTCCTCAGTCAATTCATCAAGGGGTAGTAGTTTCGCCATCGGTATGTGCCCCTCTCGGTACTCCGCAGCAGTTCGCACATCAATCAACGCCATTGATCCCCCATGACGCTTACGCTCAAGGTATTCCTGGGCTGAAATGCTGGGTATATTCGCTGACGACATTTGGCTTTACCTCATTCATATCAGTCTTCATCCGCTTGATAACTATCTTAGGGCCGTCGATCTGCATTAAAATTCGAATCTCACACACAATTGGTTCGGATTTTACGAAGGTTTATTGTTGGCATTCATTTTGTTGTACATCGTAAGACGGTGGAGGTGATCCAAAACAGGCGTATCCGCTTTACCGCCAGAACCATCCTTGTGGCGGGGGAGACGTCGAAACATGTCATCGTGAAACGAGTCCCCAATAACTGGATCAGCAGGAACAGTGAATGGTTTCTTTCCGCGCGGGACCTATGAGTGCGTTGCTTGATCGACGCGACATCCGGCGGCTGTTGAGAGTTAAGGATTTCTACTCGGCTGTCAGCCGAAGAGCTGGTTTTTGGCCGACTCGGTTATGGCGCTGATAGCCGGATGTTTGATGTGCCTTTCGGGGGAGATGACGTAGAAGCTCTCCTTGATCTCTTCAGTTCGCCCAACGACCTGCACGCCGTACTTGTCGAGCACATCCTGCTCCACCGCGCTGGGTGAGGTGAAGACCCCTGTGCCACGCTCCCCAAAGGCCTTCATCAGCGCCCGGTCCTCGAATTCGGCGACCACCGACGGCTCCAGGCGATGACGTTGAAACCACTGTTCCAGCGTGCGCCGAAGGTTGCTACCGCTGCTCGGCATCAACATCCCTGCGCGGTTCAGGCTGTTTGGGAAATCATCACGCAAGAGTTCCGCCAGCGCCGGGACGGCAAAGAAGCTGATACCGCTTTCGCCCAACGGGTGATTATAGGCGCGGATGTTGAGGGACGGATTGATTGGGCTGTCGGCCAGCACCATATCGAGCTTGTGTACCGACAGATCGGCCAGCAGGTCGACCAGCGGTGCCTCGTGGCAGATCAGCTTGACCGGCCCCGGGATCTGCAATACAGGTTCGAGCACCCGGTAGGCCAGCAGTTTCGGTACCACCATCGCCACCCCCACCTTGAGTGTGATTGCGGCGCCGGGAGTGCGGCCCGAAAGCACATCCTGCAGCTCCACACCGAGACGGAACATCTCATCCGCATAGGAGAAGACCAGCCGCCCGGTCTCGGTCAAGACCAGTTGCCGGCCCTCCTTGCGAAAGAGTTCGGCGCCGATCTGGGTCTCGAGCTCACGCAGTTGGCCACTGATGGTTTGCGGGGTGATGAAGAGCGTTTCCGCGGCCCGGGCGATCGAGCCGTGGCTGGCCACCGACCAGAAATAGCGCAGGTGTTTCAGGTTCAGCTTGAAGTTCTGCATGTACACTCCGGTTTGTTTTCTTTTGGGACCGTTCCAGGTGACGGTCGGTTTCTTCCTCGATACCCGGGCAAATCAACGACACAGGCTCCGCGCTCATCTTACCGGGGTTACGAAGGCCGGCGGCTTGACCGCCAGAATCGACGACCGGGTGGTCTGCAGTACCGACTCGGCGGTGTTGCCGATGAAGAGCCCGGGTATGCCGCTGCGACCCACGGTTCCCATCACGATAAGATCGGCTTGAAACGCTTCTGCCGTCATCCGAATCGCCGTGGCTGCTTCCGCCTTGATCAGGGAGACCCCCGCATCATAAGGCGTCATGCTGTAGCCGGACAGCAGTTGTGCCAGACGTGCCCGGTGATTTGACTCGGTGGCTGCAAGCAGTTGCTCCAACTCGCCTGGTGCCATGCGGAAACGTCCATCACGCAACAGAGATTCGCCGTAAAGCTGCCAGGCATGGATCACGCCGAGCGTCGCCGACTCCCGCTGCGCCAGCGAGGTCGCCAGATCCATCACCAAGCGTGCACAGTTATCCTGGGCAGGCGCCATGGGATCGACCGCTGCCAGTATCCGCGAATAATGCGCCTCGCCTCCGGGTCTATCCACCCAGACCGGGCAGGGACACTTACGCAGCAGGTGCAGGTCGGTGCTGCCGAGGAGACGATCGGAGAGGCCTCCCGTGGGTCGGGCCGACTTGATTACCAGGTCGTAGCCACTCTCCCTCACGGCCTTGATCACCTCAATAAAAGGTGTGCCGGTGAGCACTTTGGTATAGATCAGGCAATCGGGTCCCCGCAACGGTTCACTGAGCGCTTCCAGCTCTTCCTGCCGCTGTTTCATGAGCATTGTCGCCAGGTCGAGATTGAAGCGTTCCGCCAGATCACCAGGCGGATCGATCGGTTCGATCACATCGAGCAGGGTCAGGCGGGCGTGATTGCTCTCAGCCAGGCGAAAAGCACGCCGCAAGGCCTGATCGGCTTCGCGGGCGCCGTCGGCAAAATAGATGATGTTCTGAAATCGATTCATCGTCGTTCTCCTTGTCATTACCTCAGGGCAAGAGCACCCAACAGGGTCAGCATCAACAACAGCCAGCCAAGGGCCGGCGCGTTACTGGTCATCAGGCCCTCACGGCTCAACAGATTCGAGCTCCTCAAGCGCAGCCAGACTGGTGCACGCCAATGCAGCGCGGGGAGGGTCAGAGCGCAGGGGATCAGGTGAATCCGGCGTAGCGGGCGCGCCACGGTGGCGTGCGTCACTTGAAAGGCATGTTTGAGCTTTGGCCAGGGCCAGCGTCTGATCGCGATGGCAGCGAGCGCCAACCCTATTCCGGCAACCATTGGACCGAACCCCTGCAGCGTCAGCGCGACCCCATCCGGTTGCAGTGGACCCCACACGGCCAGCGGCAGCAGCAAGAGCCAGCCTGCGGCAGGTCCGCGAACCACCTCGCCAGCGGGGCGGCAGCTGCGGTGTCCGAGCAGCCAGAAAAAACGCGCCATCAGCAGCGTGGTGCCGATACCCGAGAGCAGGAGCAGCCCGCCCAGGCGTCCATCCAGCACGCCGTCGAGCGCCGTCTTGGCCGCGCCGCCCCCGGTCAGCGGCGCTGCCGCCAGTGAGAGCGCCAGCAGTAAGAGTCCAACCTGTGTCCAGGGCCTTGCCACTCCGCGTTGCCACAACCCCAGCCCCAGGAACAGCATCGGTTTCACCAGCAGGTGGTGCAGTGCGATCGCCAGCACCGCCGGCAGCAGGAGCGGCGCCAGGCTCGGCTGGCTGAGGGAGAGGCCGACAAGCGCACTGATCAGACCCATCTTGGTGATGCTGGAGTAGGCCAGCACCGCACGGGGTTGTACCTGAAAGAGTCCGATCAGGACGCCCAGGCCCACGCCCAGGGAACCCAGCAGCAGCAGTGTCTGGCCCCAGACCGGATCGAGGGAGATGCCTGCCGGCAGAAAGCGCAGCCAACCCAGCAGACCCGCCTTCATCATGGGGCCGCTGAGCACGGCCAGACCGTAGAGCGGCGCTGTCCCATAGGCCGGTGCTAGCCAGAAGTGGAGGCCGGGCAGCGCCACCTTGATGCCGAAGCCCAGCAACAGCAAGGCGACCGCCAGTGAGGGCAGGGTCTGGCCGGAGAGGTCGGCGAAGCGCAGGGACCCGCTCTCGGCGGCGATCAGCAGCAGTGCCGCGAACAGGGCCATCTCGCCGATCAGGGTGAAGATCAGATAGGTCCGCGCGGCCCGCCTCCCTCGCTGGGAGCGTCCCGCCACCAGACCATAGGCCGAGAGGCTCATGAGCGCGAACCCCAGGTAAAAGGTGAGCATGTCGGCGGCCATCAATAACAATGCGTTGCCGCTCATGGCCAGCAGGAAGGCATGACGTCCACCGCCCGGTCCCGCGCCTTCCTCCGGCGAACCCGGAACGAAGAGGGCCGCCAGCATCCAGATGAGCGAGCCGTAGATCAGAAACAGACGCCCCGTGGCGTCGAGCTGCAGCTGGGTGCCCAGCAGCAGCCAGGGGAGGTCGAGCGACACGCCCGCATCGACGAGCAGACCCGTGGCACCCGCCGTCACCGCCGCCAGCAGCAACCAGCCGCGACCACTCAGGCGGTGAACCAGCGCCACGAGCAGCAGTGGCGTCACAATCGGTAGCAGCAGGAACCAGGCGTTCATGAACGATACTCCCGGGCGGCAATCAGTTGAGCCCACTCCAGCGGACTGTAAGGTGAAGCCGCCAGGAGTCCGGCCAGCAGCGACAGGGCCGCCGTGACCAGAGGCGGCCAGAGCAGCGCCCCCGGCAGCTCCCGGCCGCCCGCCGGCGATCTCTCGGCCGACCAGGAACCGGCGGGACGCTTGAACCAGGCTCTATAGAGAATGGGCAGGAAGTAGGCCGCGTTGAGTAGGCTGCTGGCCACCAGCACCGGCACCACCCAGGCGCCCACACCGGCCTGCAGCGCACCCATCCCCAGGTACCACTTGCTGATAAAGCCCGCCACCGGCGGTATACCGATCATGCCCAGGGCGCCAATGGTGAAGGCGAGGGTGGTGCGCGGCATACGCCGGCCCACACCATCCATCTCGCTGATGCGGTGGATGCCCAGGCTTTCGGCGTAATTGCCGGCGGCGAAGAAGAGGGTGATCTTCATCACCCCCTGGTGCACCAGGTGGACCAGCCCGCCGACCGTGGCGAGCGGCCCCAGGATCGCGGTCCCCAGTACGATGTAGGAGACCTGGCTGACCGTGGAGTAGGCGAGGCGTTTTTTCAGGTTGTCCTGCGAAAGTGCCTTGAACGAACCGTAGACGATGGTGGCCGCGGCCACCGCGGCGAGCAGATCCAGCACCCCGAGTTCGGCTGCGAATTCGACGCCATAGACATCGTAGACAACCCGCACGATGCCGAAGGCACCGGCCTTGACCACCGCCACCGCATGCAGCAGCGCACTCACCGGCGCCGGCGCCACCATGGCCTGGGGCAGCCAGCCGTGCAGCGGCACCAGGGCGGCCTTCACGCCCAGGCCCAGGATCAGCAGCAGGAAGATCCAGCGCAGGACGCCGGGGTCGAGCTGGCCGTGCCCGGCCAGCATGCCGCCCTGCACGAAATCGACGGGTCCGGTCAGGGTGTGTAGCCAGACCGCGCCGATCATCAGCAGCAGTCCGCCAACCAGGGTATAGCCGAGGTAGATGCGCGCCCCCCGCAGGGCCTCGGCTGAGCCCTTGTGGGCGATCAGTGGATAGGTCGCCAGGGTGAGCAGCTCGTAGAAGAGGACGAAGGTGAAGAGATTGCCAGCCAGGGCGAGACCCACCGTGGAGGTCACGCAGAGGCTGAAAAAGCCGAAGAAGCGGCTGCGGTGGGGACTGTTCTCCAGGTAGCCGATGGCGTAGACCGTGGTCACCAGCCACAGCAGGGTGGAGAGGGAGACGAAGAGCACCGAAAGCGCGTCTGCCTGCAGCACGAAGTCGAGGCCGGGGGCCAGCGCCCAACGGGTTTCGAAGACCCTTTCATGGAACACGCCCCAGATCAGCACGCCGACCAGCAACAGCTTGGTCACGGCGCCCAGCAGATTGAGCGCCGTTCGGGTGCGGTGGCGCTCTTCGGCCAGCAGGAAGATCAGCAGCCCGGGGATCATGGAGCTCAGCAGGATGGCCAGCGGCAGCCAGAACGACAGCGTCATCACACTGCCCTCCCTGCATAGGCGCTAACCGGAACCAGCTCCCACAAACTCGCGGCGCCCAGACCAAGCAGCAGGGTCGCGACCAGGGCCAGGGCCAGGGCGGGAATCTCCTCGCGCCCCACCGCCAGCCGGGGTCCCACCCCCTCACCGGGGGCAAAGGCGTGGCCGAGCAGACGGAACAGATAGGCAGCGGCAAGCAAGGTACCCAGACCCACTACCGGCAGCCAGATCCACTGGCCGCTGGCGATCGCCGTCGTCAGCAGCTGCCATTTGGCGAGGAAACCCCCGCTGGGCGGCAGGCCCACCAACGCCACTCCGGCCAGCGCCAGGGTGAAGGTGGTCAGCGGCAGGGCGCGGGCGGTACCGCCCAGTTCGGCGATGCGGTCATGCCCCGCCCGCTGCATGACGATGCCGGCGCCCAGGAAAAAGGCACTCTTGGCAAAGCCGTGAGAGATCGCCATCAGCACGAGGGCTGTCATGACGGCGGCGCGTGGCTCCCCAGCCGGCAGACCAGCCGCCAGCGCGATGAACAGGAAGAGATAACCGAGCTGGGCGACCGTGGAGAAGGCGGCCAGCAGCTTCAGCCTGGCGGCGCGCAGGGCCGCCCAGGAACCCCAGACCACGGCGATACCGCCCGGTACCCCGATCACCCAGGCGGCGGCCGGCGTCACCACCCCGTCGAAGATCTCCAGCCAGAACCTCACCACCAGGTAAAGGGCTGCCTTCACCACCAGGGCCGAGAGCATGGCGCTCACCGGCGCCGGAGCGTTGGCGTGGGCCGCCGGCAGCCAAATGTGGAGCGGGAAGAGCGCCGCTTTGATCATCAGTCCCCCCGTCATCAGGGTGAGCGCGACCCAGGCAGCTGGAACCGGCCCCACGACCCCGGCCAGAGCCGCCATGTCGAGGGTGCCGAATCCGGCGTAGACCACCGCCACCCCGGCGAGGAAGGCCAGCGAGCCGAGCAGCCCCAGGATCAGATAGCGCAGGGCCGCCTGCAGCGCTTCGCGTCCTCCCCCCAGGGCGGCCAGCACCACCGCCGCGAGCCCCATGAGTTCGAGGGTCACGTAGACGTTGAAGAGATCACCCGACAGAAACAAGGCGTGCAGCGCCGTGAGCAGTAGCAGCCAGAGCGTCCAGAATCCGGCCCGCTGGCTAGCGTGGGCGAAGTAGACGCTGGCGTAGACCGCAACCGCCATCGACACCAGCCCGCTCATCACCAGCAGGACGGCGGACAACCCGTCGGCCCGCAGGGCGATGCCCAAACCGGGAGACCAGCCTCCGAGCGCCAGTTCCAGCACGCCGTCCCGGCTCACTCGCCACGCCAACGCGATGGTCGAGAAGAGCGTCAGTCCCGCGGCGACGATACCGATGGAGGCAGCGCGCGAAGGCCACAACAGCGCCAGCAGCGCGGCGGCCAGGGGGGTGGCGATGGGCCAGATCAACAGCTCACTCATGGGCCGTCTCCCTGAGTCGGCGGTGCAGGGCCAGGGCCAGGGCGGTGGCGCTTACCGCCACCACCAGTCCGGTGAGGACCAGGGCTTGGGGAATGGGATCGACCGGCTGACCGGTCTCCCGGTAGGCCATTGAGACGAGGATCAGAAAGACCCCGGCGCCGCACACGTTGAGCGCCACCACCCGGGCCAGCAGTCCGCTGTGCAGTAGGCTGGCGCGCAGCCCCAGCAGGAAGAGGGCAGCCCCGGTCAGGGCATAGAGAAGGGTCAGGCTCATAGTCGTTTCCCCTGGGGTGAGTGGCCTGGATCGCCGCCTTCCCATCCAGCCGGTCGCCCGCCCCGGAAGGCCAGCGCCAGTGAGGCGGCGATAGCAAGGGTGGCGGCACTCTCGATCAGCAGAATCAACCCTCCCGACCAGGCGGGCGGATAGTGCAGAAAGCCCTGGCCCACCCCCATCACGCCCAGGCCAACCAGCAGAAACAGGCCGACCCCGGCTGAGAGTGTCGCGCGCAGTGCCAGTCCGCCAGGCAGTCCCGCGCTGTCGACGCCTGACAGGCGCAGCATGACTGAACCAGCCGCCAGGGTGGCGCCCGCCTGGAAGGCGCCGCCCGGCGCATGAGCGCCGACCCAAAGCAGATAGCCGGCTGCGAGAATCAGCAGGGGGACCAGCCAGCGCACCAGGCTGCAGAGCACGGGACCGGCCCGACGGTAGCCCGGCCGTTCCCGCCCGAGGGTCAGTACTCCCAGCACCGCCGCGAGTACAACCACCAGTTCCAGCAGGGTGTCGTAGGCCCGGTAGTTGAGCAGGACCGCAGTCACCGGGTTGCCCACGCCGCTGCGCTCGAGGGCCGATAGAGCCGCCTCGCCAAGCCGTGCCGGGGCTGGTTCGGAAAGGGTTTCCCAGAGTACCCAGGCGAGCGCCAGGGCCAGGGTAGCGACGAGCAGATCGACCAGACTACGCTGCCACCGCGGCAGGTCATCGCGGGCCGGGTCGGCAGGTGGCTCGTCACGCAACGCAGCCAGCAGCAGGGCCCCCGAGAGACCGGCGCCGAGGGCCGCTTCGGCCAGCGCCAGATCCGGCGCGCGCAGTCTTGCCCAGGCGATCGACAGCAGCAGTCCGAAGGCGATGAAAAGTGCCACGGCCCGCTTCAGATCGGTCGATGAGACCGTTGCCCAGCCTAGACCAATGATCATGGCAGCCAGCAGCAGGTCGGGCAGCCAAGTCAGCAGCCCGCTCATGGCTCTCGGCTCCGACGCAGGGCATGCTGGGCAATGAGATGGGCCGATGCGGCGCTGCCCGCCAACACCAGCAGCCAGACCAGCAGCAGCTTGAGTGCCAGCAACAGACTGCCGTGCAGCAGCGCGACCCCTGTTGCCAGCAGGCCCAGTCCCAGGTTATCCGCCTTGGTCAGCGCATGCAGTCGGGTGTGCAGATCGGGAAACCGCAGCAGCCCCATGGCGCCGGCGAGGTAGAAGCCAAGTCCGGCGCAGATCAGTAGCAGAGCCAGCAGTTCAGTCATGGTCGCTCCCCCGCCTGGTCAGCGCCGCAGCAGTCACCGCCGCCAGCAGTGCGAGCACCAGGGCCACGTCGATCAGCGCGGTCAGCGGCATGCTCACCGACAGCAGCAACAGTAGACCCACACCGCCGCTGCCGAGCAGCAGGACGGAGAGCAGGCGGTCCTCCAGGCTTGGCCCCTTGAGCACCCGCACCAGTCCCAGCAACAGGCTTAACACCAGCAACAGGAGCATCAGCATCAATGCGCCGTTGGTCAGCATCGAGAGAGCGCTACTGTTCACAGACGCTCTCCGAAAACGGCGGCCACGCGACGCTCAAGGCGGCTGAGTTCATGTCCTGTATCGCCTTCAAGATCGAGGGTATGTACACGCACTTCGCCATCCGCGATGTCAGCCGCCAGGGTTCCCGGCAGCAGGCTGATGCAGTTGATGAATAGCAGGCGCGCTGCCGGCGTACGCAACCGCGTGGTGTGGGTGACGAATCCGGGCCGGATGGCCATGCGCGGGCGCACCACTCGGGAGGCCACGTCAACGCCGCCGCGGATCGACTCCCAGAGGAAATAGGGGACGAACCTCAGCAGTCCCGGCAGTGAGATCCATGCAGCGTCACCGCTGCGCAGGCGCCAAGCGCTCCACACCGCGGCCGCCACCACCGGAATCCCGACCACCCAGGAAGCTGCATCGCCGCCGACAAGGACCCACCAGAGCAGTGCCGCGAGCATCATCGACAGCAGTGCCGTGGATCGCTTCAATGGCATATCGCTCAGCTTGAGCGGGTTGGCGGCAGGATTGGGGGAATCACCGTGAGAATCACTCTGGTTCAAGGGATGCTTCTCCTTTGACGGCCTCTGTTTTATGGCCCACCTTGTCGGGGCGGGAACCTGTGATTCCATTTATGAGGCTGACAAGTGAAAAAGAAAAATCGATTTATCTCGACAAACAGTTCGATTTTTTCGAGCTATACAGAGACCCCGTCCAGGTGGCCAATGCCACAGACATCCCAGCTCCAGAGAAGAAAAAAAGAAACCGGGGGGCATGCCGCCCCCGCGGTTAACTGTCGTGTGGGGGCGGCCAGCGGTCAGCTAAGGGAGGAACCGCTCAGAGGGGGAGTCAGTTGCTGTCGGGAGATGGTGCGCACGGTTCGCGCCAGCGCGCGATTGACCGCAAGGGGCAGGTCACTCTGGGTCTCCACCACCTCCTTGGGCGGCTGCCGATTCAGGCGGGCTACCACCCGGCAACGGTAGAGCTGATCACCCCCTGGCCCGGCAACCTTCTCGACGTTGATCTTCAGCTGATCGACCGTAGATTCCAGGGGCGCCTGATAACAGTTGACCAACTGAGTCACCCGACCGTATTCCAGGCCGGGGCCCACATGTATCCGCGTACGCATGGTTCAGGCGACCTGCGGGATAAGTCCGGCTTCACCGGGCAGGGGCATCAGCTCAATCTCCACCGGATCCCGCAGCAATCCGCCGACCCCTCCGAGTCGGGCCAGTTCGGTGGACTGAGTGACCAGCGTACGCACCCCCAACTGAACGGCCAACCGGCTCAGCTCGATGCTCGCATCCCAGGGCATGCCAGTGGCATACCCGGACCGTTCGAGACGCCAGCGGCGGTGGCGGGCAATCAGTGGCTCCTCATTCAGGTGCGTAGTAGAACGGCTCGATATCAGCAGGGTATCCAGCGCCTGGGCGCGTAGTGCCGCCATGGTCTCACGGGGACCGGCCACGAGGGCAGTGCGGAGGACCTTCGATCTCAGCCGGGCGTTGGCGAAGCGGTCCACGGTCTTTCTCCCGACCTCAGCGACCCGGTCGGTGATTTGGCGCAGTGCCTTTGCCCGCTCCACGAAGGGTGAGAGGACCACCCGTTCTTTCACAGACAGGCGCAGCTGCTGGGGCAACCAGTTCCAGAGCTTCTCCAGGGAGCCGGCTTCGCCCGCCAGCACCAGCGGGATGCCGCCGGCCACGCCCAGTGCGCGCATGATCAGCTGCCTGGCATAACGTCCTCCGCCTGATGGGACAGATTCTGTAGCTGCCGACACCAAGGTCGTCGGTTCCTCATTCCGGTTCTCAGCCATCCTCGAGGCAGCTACCCAGGCCAGGGTCTTGTCCCGCCCCCCCTCAAGCCGTAAAAGCTCGACTCCCTCTGTCCTGGCCCAAAGCACGAGATGGGACCGGCCACTGTCCTTTAGGCTGAGTAATGGCCTGATGTCGGGTACACGGTAATAGCTCATCTGGTCGGCGAAGGGTAGACGGCTGGGTATAGCTGCGAAGAAGCGCCCGCCCATCAGGCCCCTCGTGAACAGGGCCAATCCGCGAGTCTCCTCTGGCCATACCTGATGTAAGCCTTCTTTTATCCCGGCGAACGCCTCGTCGAAGTCGATTTTCGCCACCCCGTGCAGGTGACGCCGAATCATGGGCGCCTGGCGTTCGAGAAACGTCTCGCAGGCGGCTTCACCGGACTCCAGATCGAGATAACAGCTGAGGAACGGGGCTTCGGCAACATCGACCGAGGCCAGCAGTTGGATCCGCTCGTCCAGGTTTTGCGGGCGGATCGTCTCCAGGGGCTGGGAATAGGGCATCACGCTTCTCCGGGTTGTCTGGCTTACTCCGGATTATTCCTCCCCAGGCCGAAGTCTGCCCTCGGAATCGCACGCTTGGTTATTCGCTTTTTTCGAGGTATTACCACCGGCGACGATCTGTTCAGTCGACTGAGCACTGGTATCGCTTTGGTCAAGGCATGTGCATTGTGGCTAAACAAAAGCGTTACCACAGCTGCAAAGTATGTGTGCATAAAGGCGAGGCTGTCCATTGCAAGGCGGCGTGAATGAAGCAGTTATAGATACAAATTAAATGACAACCAACCTTGGCAAGGTGGTTATACAGGAATGACGGAATTCAGAACGCTGCATTAGAAGCCGATGTACTGCCTACTTTATTGTTTTCAACATCTTTTGAATCGAAAATCAATATCGTTGTTCGCTTGTTCATTTACTTTGTTTGTAATAAGCGCATTGCGATTACCACGATATGCACCATAGCTGCCAGCGGGCGATGTAAGAGAATTACTTGCAAAATTGTTCTAACAAATTACTTCGGAGCGTTGCTATGGGATGAGATGGCATGAATCAAGTGAAAAACAACATTTAACATAATATACATCATTAGAAACCACTAATATACCATTATTAGCTTCAAAATCAGACACTTGAGCGAGGGCAGGGGAGGGGGTGCTGGCCAAATTGGCCAGGGCCAAAACCACTAGCAGGATGCTTGCCACCTTCGAGGCGATATCACGCCAAACCTTACGAATCGGGGCAGATTTCGTGCGCTCAGCATAGATGCACGCCAGGACATAGCCGGGCGGTAAATCCAACAAATCGGCTACAGTCAGAGCCATATCATCGTCGAAATAACTCTTTCCATTCCGGTAGTTGCTGACAGCAGACCGAGTGATGCCTAGCTTTTTGCTAACAGCATAGTAGGAGGGCAATTGATAGGCAGCCTTGATCGCATCAAGGAATTCGATTGTTTTTGCAGGTTTTTTCACTTCGTGCACTCCATGGTTGGTGTATGCAAGTGTAGTCAATTGTCAATGACCATGAAACGGTCAAGGGGCGTTGACATGATGAATGTTCATGACCATTCTACATCCACCGGCGGGGCTCTCCCTTCGCGGCCTTCGAAAAGTGGCCTGCATGGAGTCGCGCCGGGGCTTTCCGTGGTTGGGTAGCGGGGAGGGGGGCGACCCCCTTCCCATCACTTCCAGGGAAAGCATGTACCCGACCAACTGAATGGAACCTGAACATGAACACAGCAACCCAACAACTCGCACAGGAACATATCGGGGTCAGTCGCCGCGCTCTCGGGCTCAAAGAATCGAGAAAGGCAGAGTACTGGGCCGCGCTCGATGCCGGGCGGCGGGCCGCCATTCTGAAGTTAGCCAAAACCTACAACGGCAACAGCGCGCTTTTCAACCGCGCCGACTGGACCAGCTACACCGGGGAGCAGCAATGGGCCATCGAAGAGGCACTACGCAAGACGGCGCAGCGGGCGTTTGATGATGCCTTTTTTATGGGTGCTATGCGCGGCGTGCGCCGCCCGGAGGCGGAATGATGGGCCACCCAAAAAGCCGACCGGTTCACCGGGCCGAGCAGCTGCCGCCGGCATGGTTAGCATGGGGGCTGGCGCTGGCGGCGGCGGCCTGGATTGTGGGCGTGGTGCTGTATGTCTTCAACTGAGGCGGCAATCGAGTGCCACCCGCATGATTGGCGATTTATCGCCGGGCATCTGGAAAAGATGCCACACCGGTTCAAGGGACCGATTTCCCAACGCTACAGCCGCACCTACCGGCGCAATGGTCGCCGGGATGCAAACCTGTTTTTGATCGATGTCGCTGAGCGTATGCCGTCAACCGTGGCGGTGCGCCTCGCGGGCTCAAATGATGAGCTTGTGAGTTATGCCAGCCGCCGGGCTGACCACTTCGGGCGACTCGCGAACCGGGTTGGGGATCATGCCTATAGGGTTCTGAGCGAGGAAATAAACGCTATAGGGTTGAAGGCTCCGGAGGCAGACGGAAAACACATCACAGAAGCGGGGGCGGTCGCACGCATGATTGACCCCCTGTGGTGGCGGCGGGCGCTGCGCCGGGGGTATGGGCGGCAGGTCGAACAGACGGCGCGCACCATCGGGCTTGTCCACAAGTCGGCCGGCATCTACAGCAGCGATGAAACCGTCTGGCGGCGGCGCGAACAGAAAAGCCGCAACCGGCGCATGTTGGAAGAGATACAGGCGGTCAATGAGCTGGGCGAATCCTTCACGCTCGCGGAGCTGGCGGAGCTGTCGGTTTCCAACCCCATCATTAGGCGCGGCGAATTGATGGTTCGCATGTCCGGTTTTGAACGGGTGGCCGATGAGCTGGGCCACGTCGGTGAGTTCGTTACCCTGACCGCGCCGAGTCGGTTTCACTCACACACCCTGCGCTACAGCAAAAAACGCAATAGGTGGTATGCGGTAGAGAATCCGGCCTTTGATGGTTCGACACCGAGAGACGCAAAAAACTATCTGCAAAAAGTGTGGCAACGCATCCGCGCCAAGTTGGCGCGGCACTCAATCACCCTTTACGGGTTCCGGGTCGCTGAACCCCATCATGACGGCTGCCCACATTGGCACATGCTCGTTTTTATGCCGGCCTGGGCGCGGCGGCGGGTGCGCGGCGTTTTCATCCGTTATGGATTGTTCGGGGATACCCCGGGGGAGCCCGGGGCATTCAAGCACCGCGTCACCTTTAAAGCGATCGACAAGGCAAGGGGTTCGGCTACCGGCTACATCGCCAAATACATTGCAAAGAATATCGATGGCTTCGCGCTAGACGATGACCTGCTAGGCGGTGATCCAATCGAAGCGGCTGACCGGGTTGATGCATGGGCGAGCTGCTGGGGCATTCGGCAATTTCAACAGCTTGGCGGGCCGCCGGTCACGGTCTGGCGGGAGCTGCGACGGCTCGACCATGAAGAGGCGGGAATGCTCGAGCAGTGCCGGGCCGCCGCAGATGGGTCGGACTGGGCCGGATTCGTAACAGCGATGGGCGGGCCGAGCTGCCCGCGTGAAGCGAGACCGGTTAAGGCATTCCGGTTGCAGGATGTCGCGCCGTCTTTGGTGGACATGACCACCGGGGAGGGGTTCGGGCTGTCAGCAGTGCGTAACAAGTATGGCGAGCCATCACCGGGCCGGGTGATCGGGGTCGCTTGTGGTGAATACGTCGCGGTCACGCGGTGGCATAAGTGGAGTGTAGATCGTGGGGATGTTCGGGAAAGTTCATGTGAATGTGCGTCATGGATCTGGGGAGTGGTACGGGTTCCAGACAGTAGAGGACGCAATCTGGTGTTTGATGAACATGGAATACGTGTCGAGGGCGCGGGCAACGGTCGCGGTCTGGGCTGGGGTGCTTTGAGGGAGGCGACAGCCGACCCTTGGAGTTCTGTCGATAACTGTACGCGGGGGAGCGATGAATCAGAAATTAGAGCGATTGAAAAAAGACCTTGTGAGCCTTCGGCGGGCGGGGCCGTTTCAAAAAATGGCACTGGCGGAAGGGGTGGTAGAGCAGGCGGTGACAGTGGTCGAGGATATAGACGACCGACTGCGCCGGATTGAGAGCCACTTAGGCACCAGACAGGGGGGGTAGTGTGAGCGAACAAAAAAACCCGAACATCGGGCACATCAACTGCGGGCAGTGTGGCAGCGTGGCAGCTGTCAGAAAAAACCGGGCCGGGAAGTTGTATTACGACTGCTTGGAGTGCGGGCGCATCACTCCAAACCATCGCGGGGGCCAAAGCTGGATTATGGAAAACGCGGAGATATGGAGCGGGCAACCGCCGGCAGAATGCCCGCCGTGGATCGCGGAGCAGTGGCCATACGGGAGAGCCATTCGTGAGCATCGAAAGCAGGAGGCAGCGCAACCGGCACCGAGCGCGGCACCACCACCGGAGCCGCCGCCAGCGCGGCGGGTCGCCAAGATGCCTCCGCCACCGCCGAAACCGGAGCCGGAGCCGGCAGCGGTCAAGGGGCAGACCGTGGAGACGGTCGAAGAATCAACACCGGGGCAGACAGTCGTCACCGGGTTCGGGTTTCTGGATTTTTAGGGGGCGATCATGGCACACGCAGTGCAAGTGGATGAATCGGGGATTGAGGATTTTTTCAGCCGGGAGGCGGCCAACGGGGTCGACCCTGGGGAGCCTGGGCCGGGGAGCCCTGGGGAGACTGGGCCGGGGACAACCATGGAGAACTCCGGGGGCGGAGAGTGGGACCAGTTAACGGGGATGGTGGCGCAGTTTCTCGCCTACCAGGGCACGCCGGCATGGGAAGTGCCGGAAGAGATACAGCAGGGATGGGCCGCTGCACTCTCCGGAGTGCTGGACAAAATGTTTCCAGGGGGGCCGGCGGGGGTCGAAAACTGGGGGCCGTGGGCGGTGCTGTTGATGGCGTCGGGAAAGTGGGTGCTGTGCGGTATCGATCTGCGAACCATGACAATCAAGCCACTTCGGGAGCAGCCAGAGGAAGCGCCACCGGTGCCGCACGAAGGGGAGGGCGACCACTCGGCACCGGGCGCGGTTACAACCGGCGGCGGCGCTGGCTTCAGTACAGGAGGTTGATATGCGCGAATGTACAAGAGAAGACGGAATACTGACCGCCATCGCCGGGGCAACCCGCTGGGGAAAAACGTGGTGGTTATCTCAGCAGATCAAAGAGGCAACGCGGGTGATAGTCTGGGATCCTCGGGGTGAATACGTGAAGGCCGGGTGTGAGCTGATACGGTCATTGCCTGAGCTGGCCGAAGCCTTGCGCGACACCCTCAACGACCCGGGGCGGTTTGCCTACTGGGGGCCGCTGGAGGATTTCCCGACCTGGGCGGCCTATGCCTACCAGTGGGGCCAATACTGGCCGGGCGTGTTTGTGGTCGAAGAGGTCTCAGACGTGACCGGCAGCGGTGGCGGTCGGGGAGCCTGGGGGGAGCTGATCAGAAAGGGGCTCTACTACGGGAACCATATTTTTGCGGTCACGCAGCGACCCCAGGAAACCGACAAAACCACATGGGGAAATGCATCCGTTAAGCATTGCCACCACCTGGACCTTCCGCTTGATCAGGAATACATGGGAAAAATCCTCGGGGTGGACCCTGTGGAGATTGGGCGACTGAAGCGTCATGAATACTTCGAAAAAATCTCCGGGGAAGATGGCGTTTTCCGGGGCTTCACAGATCCTTTGCCGCCACAATAACAAGAAAAACCCCCGTTAAGGGAAACCCCCGTTAAGCGGGGGGGCTAGGCGGCTTTCTGACCCTGTGCTGTGATCATGGCACAGGGTTTTTTTTACTCAGGATCTAACAATTACAACAGGGCTCGAACAATGGCAAAAGTGGTTTCTCAGTCGAACGTCAAGAAGGCAAAGCAGGTCGGTTTTATCGCCGTGGTGGCTCTCGGCGCGGTGGCACTCATGAACACGCTTGCAAAGCGTAACAGCGTGGCCGCCCAGGTACAGCAGAAAGTTGTCGGCGGCCTGTAAGGCGTGAAGCAATTTCTACTCATCGTTGCAGCGGGTGTCGCGGCGGGTCTGATTCATGATTGGATCAGGCGCGCCAATGCCCGCGACAACGTGACCAGGATCAAATAAAAACAACAGGGGTTTTTCAGTGGATACCATCAAACTTAATCCTTTCCCGTCGGTCGCCGCCAATGCAATTGCAACGCTGGCCACCGATCAGCTGCGCGGCATGTCCGTACATGGCCTGATGTTCAAGCTGGGCGGTACGGCATTTGTCAAATCAGACATTGACCGGCTTCGCGTCGGTGCCAATGGTAAAAACTTCGTG
Source organism: Sedimenticolaceae bacterium (assembly GCA_050305975.1). Classification (GTDB taxonomy): domain Bacteria; phylum Pseudomonadota; class Gammaproteobacteria; order Chromatiales; family Chromatiaceae; genus Thiodiazotropha. The sequence continues at coordinate 144,172 of JBNLGI010000231.1, forward strand.
GAGGGCATCACCGGAACGCAGCTGCAAACCCTAAACGATCATGACGGTTTTGCCGACACCACCAACTATCTGTTCTGGTGGTTCGGTGATCCCAACGCCCGCACCATTCGGGGCCAGCACCTGGGCGATCTGGATATGAGCCTGCACGCCGGGCCGCTGGAGGTCGAGGTAGAAATCGGCGGGGCGACCGCGCCGACCCTGGAAGTGATCGCCATCGTGGGCGTGCCGAAGCTTCAGATGGGGTTGCAGTTCACCGAAGCCGAAGCCATGACGGTCCGGGCCATGATCCGCACCGTTGTGCAACCGTCCGCTGCGGTCACTCGCAAGGCCGAAGGCATCGGCCTGGGTTCCAGTGCCGGGGCGCGTATTCGAAAAATCGGGTTTTTCCACACCAACCTGACCAGCGTCGAATACAAAAAGCAGGGCATCATCAAGCATGAAGACCTCAGCACAGCCGATAACACGGCGCTGCTGACCGATCTAGGCAAGGTGCCGCAAGCGGGCCTGTATGTGATCGACCGCGTTGCCGATGGCAACCAGGGCGAGGCAGACGACACCCTGCGCAAAGACGGCTCACCGTGGAATCTGCAGGTGAACATCACCACCAGCGCCGGCGACACCATCCCGACCTTCGCGGATGTACACACCGCCCCCCAGCTGCTTTAAAGGGGGTGAATCATGCCGACTCTAACGGGTATTGCCGATATTGCGGGCGGATTTACAGACAAGTGGCTCCGCTACCAGGAAATCAAGCACGGAGTGGATCTGGAAGGCGCAACCGATGATGTCAACATCCCTGATCGCGTTGACCTGGATTACAACCAGGGCGGCGCGGGCAGGGGGGTCGGCGGCGGGCCGCTTGATGTGCGCAATTGGGGGCCGTGGCATTACTTCGGTATTGCCGCCTTGGCAACCATAACCGTCGGGGTCGGCTCCAAACTGTTGCGGAGGTAGCGCCATGTTCGGAATGGGCGGGGCCGGCGGTTTCTCGGGTTCCTCGGGCGCATCATCTACCGCGTCCGCTTCGAATTCGATCAACGTAGGCGGCATCAATTTCGGGGTTAAGTCTCCGCTGGAGAATATCGCGCCTTGGGTGGTCGTCGGGCTGATCGGCCTGGGGCTTGTCGCCATGCGCAAGGGGTAAGCCGTGGGCATTTTCGACAGTTCGAGTAGCTCAAGCAACATCACGACCACCGTCACCAAGTCGAGCGGTTTTCAGGAAATCGGCGGGCCAGCCTATGCCGTGGATGGAACGGGCAACACATTGACCGATGCAGGATCCATCGCGGCGGCCTTCGATTTCGCAAAAGGGGTGCAGGCGCAACAAACCGCGCTGCTATCCGGTTACGGCTCGCAGCTGCAGGGCTTCGCTGAACAGACAGCCAAGAGCGAGGGGCAAACCGCGCTTGAGGTTGTCAAGTGGGGACTGGGGGCCGTCTCAGTGATCGCGCTCGCTCGCTATCTCATGATGGCAAAAGGAAAAGGCTGATGTTTGTCAAAGCAGAAAATTTTAATCTGGTCGCGGGTGAGCCGTACACCGTCAACATACCGGCCACGTTCTTTCAACTCATGGCGGCAGACTCCGGGCTTGATATTGAAGTCCTTCGTAATAGCAGCGTCATGGGTCGAATGTTGGGCGTGCCGGCGGGTGTGTCGTTTGGTCCATTCAATGATGGCGAAGAGTTTCACGCGGTGCGGTTTACCTCGGCCATTGACCAGACCATCAAAGCCGTGTTTGCGAGGGGCGCGGTTGATCTGAAATCGGTGGTTGGCACCGTGGGCGTGACCGGTATCGTGGATACAAGCCCATCGGTGCGTACTATTTCATCAGATTTCTATACTCGCTATTCGCAAGCCATTACCGCGAACACTATTGTTGCAGCGGCGGCCAACGTCAACGGAATCCGCATCGATCAGGCGGCTATTGTGGTTGCTGTGGCGGCCACTGGCTACGCTGCCCGGGTGAGTTATGGACCGGCCGCGCCGTCGGTCTGGTATGACACCACACACGGAACGGTGATCGCCATCCAGGGGTCGAGTCAGTACGGGCAGCGGGCGCAAAATCTCAATGATATGCCGCTGATCATCCCGGCAGGTTACGGGCTCTATGAAATGGCGAGCAGTAGCGCAGTAAACACGTTGATAGGCGTGGCCTACGAGGTATTGTGATGGCAACGATTACAGACATATTGCTGCACACCATCGCTTTCCCGGACACGGGGCAGCCGATGACGTTGCAAGAGCGGGCGGCGGCGGTCGATCAGATGGAAAACGATCTGATGGCGGCCATTGAAACGCCAGCGGCACCGGCAGAGGTCGCCAAGGTGCAAGCTGATAACGCAGCGGTGGAAACCTACCTGCAAAAACTCAAAGACACCGATCAGGAAAAGTTTGAGCGGGAGCGCAAACAGCCGTTTGCGGCGCTGCTGGCAAAGGCGAAGGCATGAGCAAGGCCGCCGCACTGGTCGGGCTTCTCGGGGTGGGTTTACTGATGACAAGAGCAACACAGCAACCGCGTGGCATCGCCAACAACAACCCGCTGAACATCCGCGAGGCGGCAGACGGCGGCGACCTTTGGCGCGGTGAACGGCTGACCAATGATGACCCAGATTTTGAAGAGTTCAACCGGCCGGAAGATGGTATCCGGGCAGCGGTGGTGATTATCAAGAATTACCGCCGCCGCTATGGAATCCACACACTTGCCGGCATCATCAACCGATGGGCTCCGAGCAACGAAAACGACACAGAGAACTACATCAGGCGGGTGTCACAGTGGTCGGGGATCGCACCGGGGCAGGTGGTCACAGACGACAAACTGCCGCTATTGGTGCAGGCCATGATTAGGATGGAGACGGGGGTTAAGAACTACCCGATGGAGACCATACAGGCGGGGGTCGCGCTGGCATGAACATTTTAAACACCAAAGCGGGCGCGGTGGCGGTCGGCGTGCTGCTGATCGGTGGCGGGCTCTACTGGGCGACGAAAAAGGCAGCAGGGGCCGCCGCTGAAGTTGCACAGACCAAACTCAATCCAGCCAGCGATGAAAATCTGATTTATCAGATGGTAAACGGCATCGGTGACAACATCGACGGCGGCGAACGGGATTCTTTTGACCTGGGCCGCTGGCTCTATCGGGTCACACACTGAGGGGACAACATGAGACGCACCAGGATTCAACAGCGGCGCATCGCTGACCAGGAAAGGCGCCAGGCCAAACCGGAGCCGGTCAAGGCCAGGACAACCACCAAAAAACGCACCACCAGAAAGAAGAGGGTAGCCAAAAAATGAAACGTAGCAGCGTGAGCAAAAAGACAGCCACCAAGGGCAAGGGGCGACTCAAGAAAGGGTTTCGTTATCTGAAGGGCGGGCGCATCGTCAAGGCCAAAAAGAAACGGTGATACGTGGCCAGCGTCCCCGAACTCATCACGGCATACGCCAAGGCCGAAGGCTACCGGGTTGAAGTCAAAACCAACCTGGGGCCAGGGCTCGAGGTCTACAATGCCAGAACACCCGACAAGAAAAGCGTCTTAGCCGATCTGCTACAGATGGGGGTACGGGTGATCGATGAGCGCGGGCGCACGGTGGCAGCCTATGGGGGCTATCCGCAAACAAATCCATTGATTGCAGGCGGGCTCATGCTGGGGGCCGGCCTATTGCTGTTCACCCTGGGCCGGGGGTTAGTGAAATGACCGGATTAGAGCTCGTTTTACCGTCGCTGATCCCAGTCGCGGTTGACGGGGTGCGAGCGGTGGTCAATCGTTTCAGCAAGGGCGCGGCCGCCAAGCCATCAAACCCGGATGAAGTGGTCAAGTTGATGCAGGCGGAGACCGACCGGCTCAAGGCGCTGGCGGAGATCGACGCCGGGGGCGAAACCTATGCCTGGGTCGAGGCGGTGCGCAAGCTGCAGCGGCCGGTTTACGGGCTGGTGGCGCTGACCGCCTATATCGTGGCCATCAGCACAGACGCCGAACCAAACGTAACCATGCAAATCGGAGAGTGGGCGCAGATGTTCGGCTTCTACCTGTTCGGGGATCGCACCTACATGTATCTGCGGAAGGATGGGCGCTAGTGGTGGAGCTGATCGAAATCTTTTCCAAGCTCAACGCAGCGGGCGTGCCGGCCTGGATCGTGGTGGTGCTGCTGGTGCTGCGCTGGGTCGGTCGTCAAGTCGGAGAGTTCCGGCAAACCATCATCACCGAGATGCAGGGCGTAAAGGATCAGCTGGGCGAGCATGTGAAGACCACAGAGCGGCGGCTCAATCTGCTGGAGCTACGCGAAGAGTTGCGGCGCAGCTGGCCGGAGCTGATCAGGCCGCCGGATGACGTTAACCGCGGGGAAGCTTCAAGCGATCGATAACAGGCAGGGCGCGCACCTTCGGGGGCGCGTCTTTTTTCATCTCGTCGGCCAGGGCAACCAGCCAGGGGATTGCCCGGATGTCTCCGGGGGTGTATCGCTGATCCTCGGGGCTCCACAGCTCAGGAGAGCCCGTATCAGCGTCGAAGTAGAAGCGCCACCCATCCCAACCATGAAAAACCGCCCCAAGATCGCCACAACGCAAGACACACAACTTGCGAGCCATCAACGGGGCGGAGTCTTCAGCCACCCAGCGGCGAAAAGTGCGGGCGGCAATACCCAGTTCATCCAAACAATTCGATTCGAAAACGCGAGCCCGCCACGCCAGTTCCTTGAAGGGTGTAGACAGCTGCGGCGGATCGTACCGGGTGCAGACCATCCGAACATCCCTGAAAGCGACTCAAAAACCGGGAACAGGTAGCGGCGAAACTGAAAATATCTTAAGGAAACGGTGAAGATTGAGAAGCAAGCCTCTAATTTTGTGAATTATATTCCTTTTAACATAATATACATTATGCATCTTTTAAGGGTACTCATTCAGGCATTTAAGGATTTGTGGCGGTCGTTTTGTCACTCTATCTTCCCGCGCTTTTATGCAATGGAACTGATGGACTGATATGCATACCTACCCACCTGTTGAGCTACTGAGGGACTACAAGTTTTCCGAGCTGTTGAGTCTCGCCCGTTTGACCAATGACCAGGCCGCCGAGCTGTTCTGTCGGACACCTCGTTCCTTACGCCGATGGAACCACCGGACCCCGAAGAGTGCCGTTAACCTACTGATTATTAAAGCGGGATTTCTGGGAGCACTATCTAACAACTGGGACGGCTGGCGTCTGTTCGAAGGGAAACTTTGGACCCCCAGCGGATGGTCCATTGAGGCCGGAGAGATCATGTCCCTGCCGTATCAATATGCCCTCATTGCTGAATACCGGCGTTTACTGGGCGAGCGCGCCATGGACCAGGACGCACCTTTGAAGAATGTTACCCCCCTGAGATTGCCTACCTAGAATCGGGGGCCTTTGGCCCCCTTTTCCATAACGCCGGCTTCCTAGCATCAAGTTTCTCTGCTAACCTCATGATTAATCGATGGATTACTCATGTGACAGGAAGCGCTCCCTCCTGATGAGTCAATTTTCTTCCCTACAGGTTAAATAGCCCGCTTCCGAATGAAGGAACAGAGTGAGAACTTTTAGCTGTATATCTCGTTATTTGTGCCAGCGTCATATTCCATTATTTATGCTGGCTAGATAGCCACCTGTTAGATTTAAGGAGATCGAAGTATGAGTGCCACTCAGATTACGGAAGCAGAATTGATTGCTTGTTTACAAAAGGCAACAAAAGTGGGCTCCGAAGCTGCCAATAAGCGGGTTGTGGAACTAGCAAAAATCAAAGTATCAGAAGGGAAATTACTGGATGCGTGCGGTGGTTCAACGCTCACGATATATGTCGATGGCCGAACAAAAACAGGTAGGTTGTTATCGAAATTAACTGCCGAAGGTATCCGCGTGAGCAAAGCTTATCAAGGTGGGTATTCTGTTAATCTCCCTTATGAAATAACGATTATCCCACCTGTGAATGGCCAAGAGCAGTCAATTTACTATGCTGCAGACTCCGCTGCAGCTAAACTCATTAGCAATTGTCTCGGGGCTAAAGTTTACGCTTCTGCTTATGATTCGTAGGGAAGAAAATCTAACAAGTAGGTCATGTCGCTCACTTCGTTCGCTGGGACGCTCCGCCTACGGCTCCACGCCCCATACCTTGATCGTTATGCATAAATGGAGGAATAGCATATTTAGATATATTGTTCTCTTCATGGTGGCCTTCTCTATGAAGGCAACTAGTAGTGAACTTGTATGCGATGTAAAAGGCGTACATTACGGCGAATGGCATGGAGATAAGCTCTGGCTTGATAATTTTAAAGAAAAGAATCACCAGGTTTATAAACTGCGTTTCGTCACAGGAAATACTCCAAAAACTTCCTATTTTGATGACGAAAAAAAGGAATGGGTATGGGATAGTCTATCAGTCATTAAAACGAAGAAAGGAGTTATTTATTATGGCGCATTGGCAGAAGGTGGTTTTGTATCAGCTGTCCTCAATAACGACGAGAGTAAAATCGTTGTTAATTATATCAGCAGCGAAGGTGAATATATAAAGAAAGAATTCACTAACTCAAATACTGAATTCGCTGAATGCACGAAATTGTAAATGCATATCGCTATCGCTCGCCTCAATGAGCCCAGCAATTATGTGTAAAAATGGAAGAAACATGATGAAATTACTATTTATTGTAATAGCCGTATTTACAGCAAGTACAGCTTATGCAGAGCCGATTGTAGATGTTCTGAAAATAGCCGGAAAGTCAGAAAGTGAAGTCGAAAGCTATCTTGGTGCCCCTGAGTCTTGTGGTGAAAGCAAATATGGTAATAAGTGCCAATACACTAAAGGCGAAACAGAAATTGTATTTATAAAAGGCAAAGCCGACTGGATAACTATTGAGGGAATTGATTCAGTTCCGTTCTCAAAAACAGCGCTAACCGTACTTGGTTTAAAAGAAGCTACTCCGTCATATAAAAATAATTTCACGCTGCGCTGGAATTCCATACAGGGCTTAATTGAGGTCTCTTTGTTTAAGGGTGAATCTAACTCAGACTATGCGTATATCAAAACTAAAACCAAATAAAAACATAACACGGCGATCAAAATGAACTCAAATCCCGCTGCGCTCCATTTGCGCCCTTTAGCTTGGCAATATGTTATGTACCTTACACCACCTACAATATAGAGAGCATGGATGATTGGTATGCATCCGGTAATCCCGTCTTGAGCTACTCGCCACGCTGAACCGATAGTGTCCACTTATTTTTAAGTGGACACCTATTATGAGCAGTTTAAGCGCACCTCAAGCCCCTCGGAAACGCCGCCGGTATACAAAGGCATT
>JBNLGI010000232.1:0-5319 GCA_050305975.1 Sedimenticolaceae bacterium
CTGCTGGAGACGGAGCTGCGGCAGAATCTGCTGATCCGCAACGGCCGTGGCGTCACCCCGACGGAAGCGGGCAAGATCCTGCTCGAACACGGCCGTGGTGTGCTGCACCAGATCGACCGCCTGCGCGAAGAGCTGGCCCGGGAACGGGGCGGACTGGTGGGCAAGGTGGCCCTCGGTCTGCCGCCCAGTCTCTCCAAGGTGCTGACGGTGCCGCTCATGCGCGCCTTTCGCGCCGCCATGCCCGACGCGGTGATCTCCATCGGCGAGGGGCTCTCCCTGGGCATGCAGGAGGAACTGGTCAACGGCCGGCTCGATGTGGCGCTGCTCTATGACGCCGCCCCTTCTCCCGACATCGAGCTGCAACCGATCATCTCCCAGGCGCTCTATCTGGTGGAGTCGCGCAACCATCTCTCCAGTGTCGGTCCGATCCAGCTGCGGGAGTTGGCGGAACTACCGTTGATACTCCCCAGCCGGCCCAACGTCATCCATATGCATGTGGAGACCGAGCTGGCCAACCTGGGGCTGCGCCCGCGTATCGCCATGGAAGTGGACGCCATCTCGGCCATTCTCGACCTGATCGCCGAGGGGGCCGGTCACGGTGTCCTGCCCACCAGTGCCATCCACGCCTTCGGTCGCGCCGAGAGCTACAACCTGCGTCCCATCGTCAATCCGCGCCTGTTGACCCGGCTGTCGTCAGCGGTCAGTGCCCATCGCCCGGCCACACAGGTGCAGCGCAACCTGCTCAAACTGGTCGAGGAGAAGGTGAAGGAGCTGATCAATCCGGCGGAGTAGGGATATTCTTCAAATTTTGAATTTTTAATTGTGAATTTTGAATTGTTGGGTGCGGCTTGCCGTACGCTTTATTTCAATTTTTTCTTCTTCAAGCATGCCAGTGCTTAAAAAAAGGGTTGTGAGCGAAGCGAACACATCCAATTCATAATTAAAAATTCAAAATTAAAATCCCTCTTTCTTCAGCACTTCTTCCACCACAGCCTCCAGCTCTGCTCTCACCCAGCCGTGCACCGGATCGTGCCGGTAGCGCATATGCCAGATTATGTACATTGGCATCGGTGGGCACTCGGTCGGCAAGGGGCAGCTCTCGAAACCGCTCAGCAGGGTGTTTTGCAGCAGACCCGGCAGGGTGGTCAGCATCCGGCTGCCGCGGAGAAAGGGCGCGATAGCGGCGATGCCCGGAACCCGCACCCGGAAGCGGCGGTCGATGCCCCGCGAGGCAAGCAGCTGGTCGATGTCGAGCTGACGCGGCGGATCGTAGGTCACGGTGATGTGCTCCGCCGAGCGGTATTCCTCGAGGCTGTGGGGCGCTTCACGACAGGTGCTGTCGTAAAACACCCGATACGCGCTTTCGAACAGGCGCTTCTGCAGAATGTCGCTGGCGTCAGGCGGGCGTGGCGAGATGACCAGCTGACACTGTTCGTCCCGCAGCATCTCCACCGTCGGCACGCCGGAGTTGATCACTCTCAGGGAGAGCCCCGGGGCCTGAGCGCGAAGGCGCTCGAACAGCCCGGGCAGCAGCAGATCCCGTTGAAAATCGTTGGCGGCGATGGTGTAGGTGGTCTGCAGCCTGGCCGGATCGAACGCCTCGATCCGGGCGAAGCGGCGCATCTCCTCCAGCAACACCCTGGCCTCCCGGGCGAGATGTTCCGCACGCTCGGTGGCGACGATGCCCCGGCCTGACTTCACGAACAGGGGATCGTTCAGCAGGTTCCTCAGCTTGTCGAGCAGATGACTGACCGCTGATTGGGTGACCCCCAGGCGTTCGGCTGCTTTGGTGATGGAGCCCTCTTCCACCACCACCACCAGCAGCTGCAGCAGGCGGCCGTTGAGGTCGAGGGGATTGTTGGGTTGCTCACTCATCGATTTTGGGGATTCGTTCATGGATGGATCGCAGGGCCAAGAAGGACTCCTTTTGCCGCGGAAGTCGACGCGCGTGGGTTCTCGTCACGCCCGTTGCTCACGGTCGCGATCTAGCGGATAACCATATCGAACATGGAGAGGGAGGTCCATGGGGCCGACCGGTGGGGCAGGGCCCCACCCTACCGTACGATTCAAGGTGTAGGGTGGAGCCCTGCCCCGCCAGTCCATATCCAAATCCGGACTGCCTGGGCAGCATCAGACCTGTGTTTCGGGCAGCCGCACGGTCAGATCGGCTTTCGGTTTGAGTTGGCAGGCGAGGCGGCTGTTGTCACGCCGTTCGGCGGCGACGGTGTCGAGCATGCCGGTCTCGTGGTCGCTCGGTGGATCCAGCGTCTCGCCGCCCGCTTCCACGTAGCAGTGGCAGGTGGCGCAGGCGCAGGAGCCGCCGCACTCCGCCGTGATGCCCTCGATGTCGTTGTCGATGGCGGTCTCCATGACGCTCTGCGCATCGTTGCTCTGCACAGTGATCTGTCGGCCGTCGGCTTCGATGTAGGTGATCTGTGGCATGTCACGCCTCACTGGATGCGCATGGGCAGGCTGGAGAAGCCGCGGGTGACGCTGTTCGGATCGCGCCGGGCCGGTCCCGTCATGGCGAAGCCGTCGATGCACTCCGCCAATGCGCTGAACACGGCCAGCCCTTCGAGTCTGGCCAGACCCTGACCCGCGCAGGTATGGGTGCCCAGGCCGAAGGCCAGGTGATCGAGGGGATTGCGCTCGATGTCGAACCTGTCCGGATCGGGATAGTGACGCTCGTCCCGGTTGGCGGAGGCGTAACTGAGTACCACGCGGGCGCCTTCCGGCAGCACCACGCCCTCTCCCAGGTCCACTTCGCGGGTGGTCACGCGTGAGAGGTGTTGCAGCGGGGCTTCGATGCGGATGATCTCCAGGAAAGCGGCGGGTACCCGGCTTGGATCCTGCCGTACCCGCTGCCACTGCTCCGGATGCCGGGCGAACAGATAGAGGCCGTTGCCGATGGCGTTGATGGTGGTGTCGAAGGCGGCGACGATGTAGCCCGCCAGCAGGGTGATGGCCGCCTCGCGCGGTATTTCGCCCCGGCGCGCGGCGTCGGCGATGGTGGCGCCGAAGCCGCCGGGGGTCAGTTTGTTCTCGTCGTAGGTCTTGTTGATGAAGGCCAGCATGGCTTCCATGCGCGGCAGGGCGGAGCGCATGTGCGGCGCGTCGGGTCCGCAGGAGTCGAAACTGCCGACGGCGTAGCCGAGCAGTTCGCCGCGCACCTCCTCGGGCCAGCCGATGAGGTCGAAGATCACATTCAGCGGCAGGTCGTGGGCCACGTCGGAGACACCGTCGAATTCGCGACACTCCTGCAGCCGCTGGGCCAGCTCTCTGGCGCGGACATGGATGGTCTGCTGGATGTCCTTCAAGTGACGCGGACCGATACGGTCGGTGAACAGCTTGCGCATCTCGGTGTGTTTTGGCGGGTCGAGGCAGATCAGGGCGTCTTTCCAGGCGCTGTTGATGATGTCATTGAGACCGGCGCCCTGGGCGGACGAATAGGTCTGCCAATCGCGCAGGGCCTCGCGCACCTGGTCGTAGCGTCCCAGGAAGTAGACGCCATGCTTCTCCAGATAGGCCGCGGGACCGAGATCGCGCAGCGCTTTGTAGTGCGGATAGGGGTCGTGCAACACCTCATCGGAAAACAGGTCGATGTCGCTGCTGATGGTTGCCAGTGCAGTCATGGTCTCTCCTCGCTGTGTTCAGTGCCTAAACCGGGAGTGTCCAGTCTAGGGATCCGGGCAGGGAGAAAACTTGGTGACAGGTGCAGTAGTTTTGACCTTGGGCGAAAACGCTACTTGCTCTGAAAGCCTCTTGAGATCACCTCTCGATCCGAAACGACATAAGTCGGGTTTTAGCTTGTGGTACGAGATTGGTGGGGCAGGGCCCCGCCCTACACCTTGAATTGAACGGTAGGGTGGGGCCCCGCCCCACCGGTCCATCGATGAAAAGGTCGCAGGGTGCGGCTTGCCGCAGCGTGATCGAGGATTGTCAGTTCACCCGGTTTGACGGAGGGATGCGCGATATTCTCTGGCGCTGACGCCGAAGCGATTGCGGAAACTGCGGCAGAAATAGGAGAGATCGCCGAAGCCGGCTTCCAGCGCCAGATCGCCGATGCGGGAAGCTGTCTCGCGCTGCAGGCGATCCGCGACCAGCTGCAGACGGCGCTCCAGAATATATTGCGAGGCGGTGGTTCGCATGCGCGCGAAGATCATCTGTACATAACGCGCCGTGATACCCAGGGCGTCGGCGATGCGTCGTGCGTTGAGTTCCGGCTCGCAGAGATGCAGATCGACATAGTGTCGCAGATGCTGTTCCCAGGCCGCGGCGCCGATACGGCTGTGCCGTTTTCGGGAGCTGGGCCAATTCAATTCGACCAGATCGCGGGCGGTCTGCAACGGATTTACCGGTCCGGGCTGCTTCCCGTCCAGAGCGGCAAGCCGGCGCACGAAGGCGCTGAGCAGTTCGCACTCGTCGGCGGGATGGGCTACGGCGATATGCGCTTCGAGCGAATCTTCGGTATGCCGGCCCGGAAGATAGAGAATATGGGTGAGGTGCTGTTGGGCAGACTCGATGAGGTAGGGTTCGTGGGCATAGAGTGCCGTCAGTTCACCCGCCTTCAGTAGAGTCTGTTGTCCCCGTTGTTGTAGTTTGCTGCTTCCCCGCTGATTGAGCAGCAGGAAGATCCCGCGATGGCTCGAACCGCTCAGGCCTTCCACGGAGACGGGGGTCGACTCGACTGTAACCAGTTCCAGACCACGAAATACACGGCGTTTCATGCAGCCGGTAAAGAGTGACGAAACGGATTCGATATGCATGGCTCCGAAGGTGGTGCTGGCGAGTCTGTTCCAATACTGGAGCCTGCTCTTTTGGGGGATGGCGCCGGCATGGAAGATTTCCGTGACGGTTGCCATAGTCAGCGGACCGGATAGGCGGCGGCGCAATCGGCTAGCGTCGCGGACAGGGGGTTATCTTGCTGATCGGCGCGGTGGTGTCTGCTCATGCTGTCGTCTCCATCCAAAGGAATTGGGGGACATCTGTCTCACGCTCGCCTTGTGTTGTTTGGATAGGCGATGTTCGGCAGTTCCGAGTATAGGCCTAACCGATATGCCCAACAAAAGCAGTTGGTGAACGAAAGTCCTAGTGTTCGCTGGCGGACAACACATGTTCGCAGGGCGACAAGACTCGAGTGCGTTGGTTTTCTACGCTCATCCCATGATTGATTTAAATATCAAGTAACTTTATAAATGTAACGTAGGTGGATCAAGCACGTTTGCGTCAGGTCATGGGTAGTATTCTAAATTCTAACGGACTGTCCGCGGAGACAGCTTTGCACAACATGTCGGCAGACGTGATTGTCATCGGCAGCGG
>JBNLGI010000233.1:0-15328 GCA_050305975.1 Sedimenticolaceae bacterium
GCAAGCCGCACCCTACACACGAACACCCCGTGGGGTGGGTGCGGCATGCCGTACCGTCACACGACCGCAGCATTCATGGTGGGGCAGGGCCCCACCCTAAATCTCGAAGCGAGCGGGTGAATATCCCGTAGGGTGCGGCTTGCCGCACCGATAGCCTTCGACAATATGCACTTCGCCTGTATGCACGGAAGGCGTCATAAACAGATTGATTGCATTCATACGCGCTATTCAGCGGGTCCACTCAACCAGCGTTCCCGCAGCGCCGCACGATTCATCGCCAGCCATTGCAGGGCAATCAGGATGCTGGTGGAGTTGGCCCGACCGCTGTAGAGCTCATCGATCGCCGTTTGCGCCGACATCACCACCACCCGGATGTCCTCCCCCTCGTGATCCAGACCGTGGACACCGGCGGCCTTCGAGCTGTCGACCTCGCCACAGAAAAGCACGATGCGGTCCACCGAGATGCCGGGACTGACCATGAACTCGCAGATGCATTCGATGCGCCCGATCTCGCAATTGGCCTCTTCCACCGCCTCGCGCCGCGCCACCGCTTCGTCCGATTCATGATCAGGCACAAAGCCGCCCACCGTCTCCAGCACCCAGGGTCGAGGCTCCATGCCGACCGCCCCGATGCGAAACTGCTCGACCAGCACCACCTGGTCGAGACGGGGGTCGTAGAGCAGCACCGAGGCGGCCCGCAACCCCTCGAGGCGTTCACGCATCAGGACTTCGCTCTCTCCACCCAGGTAGAGTTCATGCTGAAGCCGATAGCGGTTGAGTTTGAGAAAGCCTTGGTGGACGGTTTCTGAGTCGAGGATTTGGTATCGGAATTTCATGCGACGCTTCTGTATGATTCAACAAACCCCAACCATCATAGAGCGAAATCCCGTTCGACGCAGTCCGCCAACACTGGGGACACAGCATCTCCATCGCACTCTGAGAGACACATGAAGGCAACCGAACTGGTCTCACGTCTACGCGCCATGGGCGATCCCGAAATCGCCGCCCACTCGCAACGCTTCTTCAAAACCGGTGCGGGAGAATACGGCGCGGGGGATCGGTTTCTCGGTATCCGCGTGCCCCAGCTGCGGCAGGCGGCCAAGCGGTATCCCAACGTCGCCCTGTCCGAGGTCCTGAAACTGCTACGCTCCCCCCTGCATGAGGTGCGGCTGTTCGCGCTGTTGCTGCTGGTGCAGCAGTTTGAACGAGGTGACGACGCCACCCGCGAAGCCATCTATCGCCACTACCTGGAGCACACCCGATACATCAACAACTGGGACCTGGTGGACAGCTCGGCACCCAAGATCCTAGGCGCCTTCCTGCAGCACCGATCACGCTCGGTGCTGTCGCGGCTGGTCGGCTCGGATTCCCTGTGGGAGCGGCGCATCGGCATCATGGCCTGTTTCCATTTCATTCGTCGCAATGACTTCACGGACGCCCTCAAGCTTTGTCAGCGCCTGATCGACGATGAGCACGACCTGATCCACAAGGCGAGCGGCTGGATGCTGCGGGAGATCGGCAACCGCGATGGGGAGACGGCGCGCCGCTTCCTGCAGCGCCACTACCGCAACATGCCCCGCACCATGTTGCGGTATGCGATCGAAAAATATCCGCGCGAAGAGCGGCAACGCTACCTCAAGTCGATGGTTTGAAAGTGAAATCCATGCTGCAAACCGCCATCGGGAACAGTGGATCTGAGGCCGCAAGACAGAGAGTGTCATGAACGCCCCCAAAACACCGCCAAACGAACGCCGTCTCCGATTCCTCACACAGATAACCCGGCTGGTCTACATCCTGCAGGCGGCATCGTTCCTGATCGGCATCACCTTCCTGGTCGCCCTGATCATCAACTACGTCAAACGCCCTGATGTGGAGGGGACCTTCCTGGCTTCCCATTTCACCTGGCAGATCCGGACCTTCTGGTATGGCCTGCTATGGGGTCTCATCGGACTCCTCAGCCACTTTTTTGTTATCGGCTACCTGATCCTGGCGGCCAACACGGTATGGATCCTCTATCGCATCATCAAGGGCTGGTTGCGGCTGCAGGAGGGAACGCCGCTCTATCAGGCGTAATGGGCGCGAAGCCAAGCGGTTTCATAGTGGGGCATAGCCCCACCCCTACCGCTCCAATCAAGGTGTAGGGTGGGGCCCTGCCCCACCGAAGAGGGTTGCAAGTCTCTCTGGCATCTTCAACCCAATTGAGATCGTGAAGTGATTTCATTGCGTATCGATACCGACTCCCTCCTGACCGGCCCATTCGGTGCGGCAAGCCGCACCCTACACGATCGGCTAGTACGTAGGGTGCTGCTTGCCGCACCGTGGAGTTCATTGCATGAATGATTTGAGTGGCACCCACCATCAGCATTTCGCATGAGCAGGGCCATTCCGATCGGGTCGATTCACTCCGCGCCCCATCGCTTGTGAGAGCAATAACGCCATTTTTTACCGTGTTTCTCCACCTGCCCGGGCAGTTCTGCGGTGCTATATACCCTTGACCGGCTGATACCGCATCAGCCCTGACAGCAGGACACCCATTCCATACACCATCGATCGACATCCCAGGAGAGCATCATGAGTCAAATTCTCAAAGAAGTTCTCAAAGCCAATGCCGCCTATGCTGATGATTTCGGAGACAAGGGCGAACTGCCCATGCCCCCGGGTCGCCATTTCGCCATCCTTACCTGTATGGACGCCCGACTCGATCCGGCCAAGTACGCCGGTCTCGCCGAGGGCGACGCCCATGTGATCCGCAATGCCGGTGGCCGCGCCAGCGATGACGCCATCCGCTCGCTGGTCATCTCCTACAAGCTGCTGGGCACCAGGGAGTGGTTCGTCATCCACCATACCGACTGCGGTATGGAGACCTTCACCGACGAGATCATGCGCAACCTGCTGGCCAGCAGCCTGAAGACCGCCAGTGTCGATGAGAGCGGCTGGCACGACTCCGGCGAGGGTCCGGGTTCCAGCGAAGGTCGTTTCATCGACTGGCTGACCATTTCGGACAACACCAAGAGCGTGGTGGAAGACGTCAGGCGTATCAGAGAGCACCCGCTGGTGCCAGGCGATATCCCGATTTACGGCTATATCTACGACGTCAAGTCGGGACGCCTGCTGGAAGTCCCCGAGGCCACCCGGATCGGCAAACGCCGGCGCAAGACCTCAGCCGCGGCCTGACCTCTTCCTGGATGCGCCGAAGCCGCGTCAGCACCCCGGCTTCGGCGATCGGCATCAATCGGTGTTCACCTCCGGCATCGTCTTACCCGTACTCTCCAAGAGCGGGATCCGACCCCATCAGAGATTGCACCTGGGCCGCAATAATAGCCAGTTATCAGCAAGTTAAGTACATAAACCACTGGCCCCACGTCCCCAGCTCAGGGCCTGTGTCGGTCTATTCAATTCCATCTCCGTCACAAAATCGTATCAACGACCTTGAATATTCAATGATAAACTACTATATAAGTATTTAATGATTTTCTATATGAGGTGTTGTAATGGAAGAGATGTTACAGATCAGTTGCACCGAGCTGCGCGAGATGGCTGACATCAGCCCGGAGGAGCTCGAGGTGATCATCGAAATGATGATCGAGGCGGAAGAGGAGTTGTGTGAAGATCTGAACTGACCGACGCATCCCCGCCTCCCAAAAAAAAGCCCGCCGATGGCGGGCTTTTTCATTGCCGGCATAGGCCGCTCGATCAATTAAGCGACTGGTAGTAGTCGATCAGGATCTGGGCCACCTCAGGACGGGAGAACTCCTTCGGCGGCGCGATGCCGTTGCCCAGCATCTCGCGTACCTTGGTGCCGGAGAGCAGTACGAAGTCCTCTTTCTCGTGATCGGGGGCCTCGCACATCATCACCACCTTGTTGAGCTTCTTCGACCAGGCGGTGTGGTCGGCCTTGAAGATTTCGATCTGCAGGGCGCCGGCGGGGACTTCCTCCTCGAAGATGGTCTGAGCGTCGAAGGCGCCATAGTAGTCGCCCACACCGGCATGGTCGCGGCCGATGATGAAGTGGGTGGCGCCCATGTTCTGACGGAAATAGGCGTGCAGCACCGCCTCGCGGGGACCAGCGTAGAGCATGTCGAAGCCGTAACCGGTGACCATGGCGCTGTTGGGCGGGAAGTAGAGTTCGACCATCTTGCGGATGGCGGAATCACGCACGGGTGCAGGGATATCACCCGGCTTCAGCTTGCCCAGCAGCATGTGGATCACCAGACCGTCGCAGTCGAGGCGATCCATGGCCATATGGCAGAGCTCTTCATGGGCCAGATGCATCGGATTGCGGGTCTGGAAGGCGACCACGCGCTTCCAGCCGTGCTCCATGATCTCGTTGCGGATCTCGACCGCGGTGCGGAAGGTGTCGGGGAAGTCCTCCTGGAAGTAGGAGAAGTGCAACACCTTGATGGGACCGGAGATGGCCACGCGCCCCTGGCTGTTGAAGGTCGCCACGCCGGGATGCTCCATATCGGTGGTGCGATAGACCTTTTCGGTCATGATCTGCATCTGCTCGTCGCTGACCGTCTCGATGGCTTCGATGTCCATCACCGCCAGTACCGGATTACCCTCCAGGTTGGGATCGCGCAGCGCAATGCGCCTGGCGTCGCCGATGGCATCGGTATTCTCCAACAGGCAGAGCACCGGCACGGGGAAGAAGCTGCCGTCGGTCAGGGTCATCTTCTCGGCGGCGCCCATGGCATCGGCCAGGTTCATGAAGCCCTGCAGCGGGCTGAAATAACCGCCCCCCATCATCACCGCGTTGCCGGCGGCCTGGGAACTGATCACAACGGAAGGCAGGGACTCCGCTTCGTGCGACAGCTTGTGGTGCGCTTCGGGATCGTAGACAAAAAGAGGTTTCAGTTCGGAGGAACCTACGGGGTTGATCATGACGTTTCGTCTCCTTCGCTTTTTTGATCGCTGAATCCGCTGGGCGGCCGTTCGCTCTTCTCATACTCGGCCCTGCCGACAAGACCGAGTGGGTTTGCGTGGCTGAGAAGCGCCGTCCAACAGGTAATCTTATTTTTTAATTAAACAACTTAATTTGTTGTTTTTTATAGATTTTGGCTTTCGGTTTTCTTCCTGGCCAATTTCAAACAGGCCATACCCTAACACAATGTCAGGTTATCCAACCCCATTTTATTTTTATGCAGTCAGCAAAATATCTACTCGGCCCACCGCAGACAGTCGATGCTGCGGAGCAGCAGTTCAGGCACCGCTGCGCAGCAGGTCTACCAGACCGCTGCGGCGGCTCAGCGAGCGGTTCACCGCATGGCGAAAGAGATCCGCAGGAGCGATCAGGGAAAACTGCCTGCGGGAGCGGGTGATGGCGGTGTAGATCAGCTCCCGGCAGAGTACCGGACTCATCTGCTCGGGCAGCAGCAGCACTACCTGATCGAACTCCGAACCCTGGCTCTTGTGCACCGTCATGGCGTAGACGGTCTCCACCGCCGATAGACGGGCCGGCGCCACCCAGCGGACCCGCTCGTCAGCGGCGGGGAAGGCGACCGCCAGCTGGTCGGGCTGCTCCGGATGGGGCGCGACTATGCCCAGGTCACCATTGTAGAGCCCGAGGGCGTAGTCGTTGCGTGTCACCATTACCGGGCGTCCCGGATACCATTCACGATCCAGGCCCACCCGTCCCAGCCTGACCAGATGGCGCAGGATGGAGCGATTCATCCGTTCCACCCCCTGAGGCCCGCCGCGCAGGGCGCAGAGCAAGCGAAACTCCCGCAACAGACCGAACAGCTCCTGCACCGGCGCCGCTTGCGCCATACGGTCGAACAGGCGGCTGTAGCGCTCGGCCGCAAGCAGTGCCGGATCCTGTTTCGACCAGACCAGGTCATGGCCCTCGCCGGCCGACTCCAGGAGCCTCACCGCCAACGCCCCATCGCCTTGATTGACCGCTCTCGCCAGGCGGCCGATGGCACTGTCGCTGCCGAAACGATAGCTCCGCCTGAGGATGCTCACGTTATCGCCCAGGGCTCCGCTCGAAGCCGCATGCCCGGGAAGGGTTTCACCGCTCAAGGCGCTGATGCGAAGGCTGAAGTCAGGCCCCGCGCCCTCGCAGCCATGACAGATATCGCCGAGCACCGCTCCAGCCTCCACCGAGGCGAGCTGATCCCGGTCGCCCAGCAGGATCAAGCGGGCCGTCTCCGGTAAGGCATCCAGCAGGCTCGCCATCAGCGAGACATCCACCATCGAGGCCTCGTCGAGGATCAGCAGATCCAGCGGCAGCGGATCATTCCGGTGGTGGCGATAGCCGGTCCCGGTCCGCTTCACGCCCAGCAGACGATGCAGGGTGACCGCCTGTTCGGGGATGGCCGCCAACAACTCGGCCGGCAGGGACAGGTGCGCTTTGCTGCTGCGAATCGACTGCTGCAGGCGGGAGGCCGCCATACCGGTCGGCGCGGCCAAGGCGACACGCAGCGCTTCGCCACCCGGTTGCTGCCTCAGCAGCGCCAGAATACGCACCACCGTGGTGGTCTTGCCGGTTCCGGGTCCGCCCGAGATGATGCTCAGCCGCTGTAACAGCGCGGATACGGCAGCCACCTTCTGCCAATCGACCCCGGCTTCGCCCGCCTCGGGTGGAAACAGGGCGGCCAGGCCCGCACGCAGGATGCCCTCATCCACTTCGCCAACCCGCTGTACCGCCCTTTGCAGGAGCTGGCGGCCCACCCGCTGCTCATGGTCCCAGTAGCGGTGCAGATAGAGTCTGTCGCCGTCGTCGAGTATCAACGGCTGCCACTCCCCGGGTCGGCCTACGATCCCGCTCTGCAGGAGACTATCCCGCCACTGCTCCAAAGCGGGCAGAGGCGGCGCCTGAGGTGATTCGGCCGTCAGCTCACCGCCGTCCAGCGACTTCAGATCCAGGCAGACATGCCCCTCGCGACGCGCGGCGCTGGTCAGGGCAGCGGCCACCCCCACCAGTTCATCGCAGGCGCCGGCGGCGCCGCTCAGAAAGCGCGCGAAATGGAGATCCAGCGGACCGATCAGCCGCGCCTCCTGGAGCTGTTGCAGCCAATGCTCAGACCGACCCATGACTCACCTGCCCGATCAGCTTGTCCAGGGCATCCACGAACTCGAGCGCGGGGCGCTCGGCGACGACGCCGTACTGCGGCCCGCTCTGCGGGGTGACGCCGCGCAGGAACAGATAGTAGACCCCGCCGAAATGGCGCGCATAGGCGTAGTCCGCCAGACGCCGTCCAAGATAGCGATGCAGGGCCAGGGTGTAGAGCGCGTACTGTAAGGGATAGCCGTGCTCCAGCATGGCCTCGCGCAGTGCGCCCTGATGGTAGTCGCCGACCGCGGAGCCCAGCCAGTTGGATTTGTAGTCGACCAGGTAGTAGCGTCCCCCCCACTCGAAGACCAGATCGATGAATCCTTTGATGAAGCCCTGCAGCCGAGCGCCGGCTACGCAACCCAGGCCCGCTGTCAGCTCCGGCACGGCACTGAAGCCATGGCGCTCGCCGAGTCGCCTTATCGCATTCGGTTCGAGCCCGCGTACCGGGAAATGAAACCCCATCTCGTCGACACGCCGCTCCCTCCCCACCTGGCTCAGAGTGAGCCCCTGGCTGTTCAGTGGCGTCGTCACCAGATCCTGCACCATCCGCACCACGACCGGACTCCAACGCGTCTCGATGGCGTGCTGGCCCAGCTGCTCAGCGACCGTGGCCGACAGTTCGGCTTCATGCAGTGCACTGAAATCGACCTTTTCCAGTATCGCGTGCAGACAGCTGCCGGCGCCGGCGCCACGCGGAAAGCCGTGAATGTTGAAACCCTCCGGCTGAGGTTGCATGAGCGCCTCGGCGGCGCGCTGAGCGTCGTAGTCGGGCAGGTCCTCGGAGTGTCCCGCCACCAGCGAGGAGAAACTGGCCACCCGCTGCAGGGAGGGGAGTTGTCCACCGAAGCGCCGCGCGGGCTCCAGCAGCGGCGGCATGCCCAGCTCGAGCTGAGGGCGACCGCGCGGCGGCGGTATCGGCACCACTGCGACGGCACCCCCGGAGCGCGCCACCAGGGCCTGCAGATCCGCATCGACCGCGGACTCGTCCAGAGCCCTGGCCTGGGACTCCCACTGCGTCAACCGCAGATCCGCAGTCTGTGCTGAACTGCCGCCGTGCAGCAGCCAGGCCAGCGCCGAGCGGTCGCAGTTCCTGACCAGGCCCCAGGGCAGATAGCAGCGCTGCTGCGCGCGTGTCAGCGCCACGTAGAGCAGACGCAGGCTCTCCGCCAGCGCCTCCTCCCGCTGACAGGCCCGGTCCGCCTCGAAGCGTTCCGATCCCAGCTCCAGTACCGCCTCGTAGTTCAGCCCGGGATCGTGAAACAGGTAGGGCCCCGCCTGCTGCCTTGCGCCGCCCTCATCCCACAGAAAGGGGCAGAAGACGACCCCGTATTCCAGGCCCTTGCTGCCGTGCAGCGTATCGATGCGCACCAGCCGACTGTCACTCTCCAGGCGCAGCAGCCGCTCCTCATCGGCGGCAGCGGAGAGGCGTTGCCGGACCAGCCACTTGACCAGCGCCTCCATGCCCCGACCCGCTTCGCTCTCCTGCTGATAGAGCAGCTCCGCCAGATGCAGCAGATTGG
This sequence comes from Sedimenticolaceae bacterium, assembly GCA_050305975.1. Lineage (GTDB taxonomy): Bacteria > Pseudomonadota > Gammaproteobacteria > Chromatiales > Chromatiaceae > Thiodiazotropha. Next base: position 8,575 of record JBNLGI010000233.1, read on the forward strand.
TCACCCGGCGTTCGCCGTCGCGATAGTCGAGCAGACGGTGCTCCACACCCTCTCGGATCGACAGGCGGCGGAACATGACGATAAAGCCCTGTTCGCGCCACAGGCGGTGGTAGTCGAAGAAGCGGCTGGTGATCTGTCCCAGAAGCCGATCATCCCGATTCAGGGTCTCCAGCCCGCTGGCGTCCCAGCCCAGCAGCGGCGTCGCCAGGGCGGCCCGCAGACGCCCCCCCCGCTGAGGCTCTAGCAACGCCAGCAGCAGGCGCTCCAGCGACTCCGACTCCGGCGTGAAAAAGACGCTCAGCTGACTGCTGCGCACCGAGTTGACGCCCCGTGCCCGCAGGCTGCGGGCGATCCGGTCGGCCTGGTTGTGGGTACGCACCAGCACCGCGAAATCGCTTCCCGCGAGGGGGCGGCCATCCAGCTGCGCCTGCCCCTGTTCCGCCAGCGACAACAGGTGGCTGATCTCGTCCGCGGTGGCATCCGCCACCGCCTGCCGTACGCTCTCGACTTTCGCCTGCCGATCGAAGGGGAGCCTCCACACCCGCAGCGGTGGAGCGTTATCCCCACGGATCTTCAACAGCGCTGTTTCACGGGGGGCCGGGGTGACGGCATGGAAGTCGATCTCCGCATACCAGAATGGCCGATCGGCGCCTTCGAACAGGCTGTTCACGCCCGCTATCAAGGCGGCGCTGGAACGCCAGTTGGTATCCAGCTGATGGGTCGCCGTCACCAGTTCACGCCGCGCCCGCAGGTATGCGAACAGGTCGGCGCCACGGAAACTGTAGATCGCCTGTTTCGGGTCACCGACCAGAAACAGGGGACGGTCGCCGTCGCCGTAGATGGCGCTCAGAATGGCATACTGTATCGGGTCGGTGTCCTGAAACTCGTCCACCAGGGCGGCCGGGTAGCAACTTCGCAGTCGCCGGGCCAACGCCTGGCCCGAGGGGCCGTTCAGCGCCTTGTGCAGCTCCAGCAGAAGGTCGTCATAGGACCACTCCCCCGCCTCCAGCTGGCGTCTGGGCAGTTCGACAAGCAGATAGTCGTAGCCCTGTTTCAGCAGCGCCGCCCAAGCCCGCTCGAAAGCCCCGGCGCACTTCCGGGCGAGACTCAGATAGACCTCGAAGTGTTCGAAGAAGGGGTGTCGGGGGGGCTCCCTGCCCGGCTTCACCGCGGCGGCGATCTGAGACGCGGTGAAACGATCCGCCTTGTCGAAGGGCGCCGAGTAGGGGGACTCCTGCAGCCACGCCTGCAATTTCCGGCACCAGCCCTCGACCCAGTCGGCGCGATAGAGGGTTCCCTTCAGGACCTGGGTATCGCTCAGCATCGCCCTGATAGCGTCGCCAGCCTCCCGCCACAGCGCCCGGACCTCATCGCGTAACCGGGACGCCTCCTGTTCCAGCCGCGCGAGATCCTGCGGCCACTCCGCCGAGCGGACCTGCAGATAGGGCTTGCCGAGGGCGAAGCGCAGCTGCTCCAGCAGCTGGTCGGGAGTGGCGATCCGCGCCCGGAAGGCCTGGAGAAAGAGCGGCGGCAGCCGATCGATCTGTCGGCGCCAGAAATCATCCACTACCTCCTGCAGACGGGGAGACTGATCAGGCACCAGTTCCATGCGCAAGGCCTGACCGGCCTCGAAGGCGTGCTCGCTCAAGACACGCTGACAGAAACCGTGGATGGTGAAGATGGCGGCCTGGTCGAAACCGGCCAGGGCCAGGTCGAGCAGGCGACGGGCCCGCTCCGGATCGGCCTGAGCGGCCGCCAACGCGGTCAGGCTTTCGTCCTCGCCGCCACCCTCCTGCAAGATCTGGCGCAGCGCGCTCAGGCGGCTGCGGATACGTTGCCTCAACTCAGCGGTGGCGGCCTTGGTATAGGTCATCACCAGCAGTCCTTCCGGCTCGACCCCCTGCTCCAGCAACAGACGCAGGTAGAGAGTGGTCAGGGTATGGGTCTTGCCGGTGCCGGCGCTCGCCTCCACCAGATTGATCCCTTGCAGTGGCGTGTTCAGTACGTCCATGCCCATCAGCGCCACTCCAGATGTTGCAGCAAGGGCCCCAGTATCGTCTCCGCCAGGGTACCGAATTCAGCTGTGAAACAGTCGCCGTCGGGCCACAGCAGCCGATTGTAGGGTTTCAACGCATCCCCACCCTGATAGGAATTGCCAAACCACCTGATGCGGGCCCGTTCCAGGGCCTTCTCGACGCCTCCTCCGGCCAACCCCTCCATATAGGCCCAGGCCGTCGCCGGGTAGAAGGGCAAGGGACGCTCGTGCCCCTCCCGATAGAGATTCACCAGGCCTTGCAGATGGGCCCGGGGATTTTCGGGCATCCGGTAGAGACCCTGCCGCTCGCCCTCCAGCAGGTGGGTCTCGCCAGCTATCCCGGGCGGCTCGGCCAGATTGAGCGCCAGATGCTCGATCCAGTGGCGCAACAGCAGATAAGGATGGAAATATTCGGTGGTATAGGCCAGCCGGCCGGCGGGCAGCAGATCGTGCAGCCGGCCGCTGAGACGGCCGCCGGCGAGCGGCAGGTCGATATCGCAACCCGCTCGGTCGCTGCCGGCGAGCAGCGGCCGGATTCGGGACGCCATGGCGTCGGCACGCGCCAGCATCCTTTCCAGCTCCAGACTGCCGGCCTGCCCATGGGGCAGGTGGCCGCCCGCCTTCAGGCGCTGCGACAGGGTCGCGGCGGATACGCCCTGCAACAGGGCTTCCACCATGGTCCTCTCGTCATCGAGACGGGCGAAGCGCTCGAGTTCGAACGGCTCCCGCTCCTCGGGCAGTTCGGCGACCGCTTCCAGACTCACCTGCAGTCGCTCGCGGGCGAACAGCCGTGGCGGATTGACGAAGAAGTCGATCAGAGCGTCGAGCAGTACTGCATGCTCTGTCTCCGCAGCTTCGGCTGTGCCCAGCGGTGCCGGTGCCAGCGGCGCATCCACACGCTCGCCCCGGCCTACCCGCATCGCCGCTTCACGGCGTTGCGTGGAATAGCTGTAGAGCCCGGGACGTGCCTCGAAATAGGCCGGGCTGAAGGGCTGCAGCGGATGCTGGTGGAGCATTCGCGCCAATCCCGAGGCTCCCGTCATCGCCCTCAGGGTGTCGCAGAGTTCGTCCACCACCACGGCCGGAGGCAGCGGGCTGTTGTCCCTCTGGCTGTGTCCCACATAGCTGATATAGAGCCGGTCGCGGGCAGAGATCAGGGTCTCCAGGAAGAGATAGCGATCGTCCACCCGGCGTGAGCGGTCGCCGAAACGGAAACGGCCGCTCATCAGGTCGAAGCCCGGTTCCGGCTGGCGACGGGGGAAGGCGCCGTCATTCATGCCGAGCAGGCAGACGACCCGGAACGGCAGGCTGCGCATGGGCGCCAGCGCACAACAGGTGATACCGCCGCCGAGGAAACCCCGGCTGTCGGCGCCTTCGAACAGGACGCGCAGCCGGTAGCTGATCACGCGCAGCGGGACCTCAACCACAAAGTCGGCCTGTTTCGCCTCATCTGCCAGCTGCTGGATGATGCCACGCACATCGTCCGCCTGCTCCTGACTCTCGTCATCGGGCAGGAAAAACTCCTGCATCAGCTGCAGCAGCGTCTCCTGCCATGCGGCGATGCTGCGCCCGGAGTTCAATCGATGTTCCAGCGCGAACAGGCGATGGCAGAAGTCGAGCAGACCGCCCAGCTGTTCGGCGCTACTGCCTTCGACGGCATCCAGCGGCAGCACGTCGCGCCACAGGTCGTCACTCCCGCCTGGCATGGCATAGCCCAGCAGCAGCCGCTGCAGCCCCGCCTGCCAGGTGTTTGCGGCATCGGGCGGCAGCCCGAAAGCGGCCTTGCTCTCACCGTCGCGTCCCCAACGCACCCCGGCCAGGCGCAACCACTGGGTGATCGACTCCAGGGCCGTCTCATCCAGACCGAAGCGCCGTTGGATCGCCGGCTGCTCCAGCAGCGACAGCAGCTGACCGAGGGTATAACGCGACCCGGGCAGCTCGAGCAACTCGAGCAGCGCCGCGGCCAGAGGGTTGCGTTGCAGCAGGCTGCGGTCGCTGACACGGAAAGGGATGGCGGGTCGGTCCCCCGGTTCACCGAAGACCGCTTCGATCAGCGGGGCATAGCGGTCGATCTCTGGTGTCATCACCAGGATCTCGTTGGCTGCGAGTCCGGGTAGCTCCTCGAACATGGCCAACAGCTGGTCGTAGAGTACCTCGACCTCCCGCATCGGGCTGTGGCAGAGGTGCAAGGCGATAGAGTCGTCCGCCGCACTCCCCGCTTCGGGGGACTCGAGGTGGAGGATCTGGTTCTGCAGTCTGGCCAGCAGAGTCACCTGCGCGGAGGCCTCGAACAGTTCGTCGCTGCCCGGATCGAGCTCGTTGATGGCGGCGAAGAAATCGCGCCCCTGGCGTCCCAGGCTGGCGAGCAAGGGGTGGCCAACCTCCAAGTAGAGCGACTCGGCCTCACCCCGCAATTCCATGCGCGCCTGGGTCTGCGGCGCCACGATATCGGCCCAGTGGGCGGCACAGGGATTGAGCAGAAACAGATGGACGTCGATGAATTCCGCAAGTCGGTGCAGGATCTGCAGATAGCCCGGGGAGAGGGTCGGCAGACCGAACAGATAGACCGTCTGCGGCAATCCGCAGCGATCGCCCTCTGCCGTTCGCGCGAAGAACTGCTGCTGCAGACTCACCCAGTGCCGGGGTTCCTGCCGGCTCAGGCGGCGCCAGAGTTGCGCCAGCCAGTCATCGCCGGCAACCGCCGTCTCACCCCGCTCCCAGGCATCGATCCACTCGGGTCGATAGAGCAGATAGCGGTCGTAGAGGCGGGCCAGCTCCTCTGCAAGTTGGAATCCGCGCAGTTCATCTCCGGCTTCCAGGTAAGCCGCCAGTGGTTCAGCGGCGCGCGCCGAATCGACCTCTGCCAACAGTGCATACAGCCGCCAGGCCAGTGCGTTGGGCTGGTAACTGTTGCACTCGGGCACCTGGTCCAGCAGCTGTCCGAATGCCCGCCAGACGAACACCGCCGGCAGGGGAAACTCGAGATTGGCGGCGATACCCAGGTGGTCCGCCAGGTTCAAGGACAGCCAGCGCGCCATACCCGGATGCTGCACCACCACCCAATCGGCCTGCAGGGGATCGTCCACGGGCCGACCCAACAGCTCGGAGAGTCGCCGAGCCAGGTGTTCGAGGCGGTTGGATTGGTGGAGGGTCAGCATGCGAACGCATTCTAACCCGGAAGCGGCTCAATGCTTGAGCTTCGTCTCCTGTTCGATAGATCAGCTCGGATTCAGATCCCCGACCATGGGACAGGCTATTCGACTCATGCGAGGATCGAGAGCCCGCTCTGAGGTTCCGCTCAGCCCCTGTCGCTGTCCAGTTTCGGCTTGTTGTGCTGGGCGCTGATCCGCGGCGACAGCACCACATCGACGATCTCGTTGACCTTTAGCGGTATATTCTCCATGACCGCTTCGAGCATATCGGGTTTCAGGCCGGTGACCTCCCAGACGACGGGATCAATCAGCTCCAACGCATCCTCCAGGGCGATGCCGTCCAGCTCGGCGAGTGAGAGTGTGGATGCCAGGTGCATGATCGTGGTTTCCAGACGGAAGTCGGTCGTCCGCATGGGGTGGTGGTGGTGTCCCACCACGATGGCGATACTGCGCGGCAGATTCCACAGGCGCATCAGCGCTTCGCCCGCCTCCATGTGGGTGAAGCCCAGAATCTCCTCCTCGACCGCGGGCAACAGGGTGTCGTCCCCTCCGGCAACCAGCTGAATGTCACGTGAAGCATCGGGCAGTTTGAGATAGATCACCAATCTGCCGATATCGTGCAGCATGCCCATCACGAAGAGTCGCTCAGCATGCAGCACCCGGCAGCGGCCCGCCAGCTCGCTGGCGATGATGCCGGTAGCCAGGGAGTAGCGCCAGAATTCGACCATGTCGACCAGATCGCTCGGAATGCCGGTGAACGCTCTGGCTGCGGAGGTGGCCATGACCAGATTTCGCAGCTCGTTGGTACCCACCACGGTGATGGCGCGGGAGATGGTCTCGACCGGAGCCTGCAGATTGTAAAAGGCGCTGTTGACCACGCGCAGCAGACGCGCAGAGAGATCCGTATCCTGTGCGATCAGATCGCCCAGGGTAGCGGCGGAGTAGTTTGGGGCCTCGATCAGTCGGTTCACCTTGATGCAGACCTCGGGCAGTGAAACCAGTTTTTCGATGCCATCGACCAGCTCTTGCGGAGTCATGTACGCCACCTCGTAAACATAATTGGGATAACGGCTCCCTCCGGCCGGATTAATAATATGCTGAATAGAAAAAGGATATTGTGATATTCAGCCGCTTCGGGTTCGGTTAATATCCTGTGCCTCAACAAATTGTATCGGCAGAACGGGCCCAACCTTGACACTGACCGCCTGTTCATCGGAGGTGTGGCATGCCCTTTTTCATTTTCAAAATTTCACCTCAGAACAAACTCGAATGTCTCGGCGAAGAGGAGAAATACCGACAGGCAAGGGAGAGGGTCAGGGCCTTGCGCGCCGCCCACGAGACGGACGACGGCACCACCTTTCGCATGGTCTTCGCCAAATCCGTCGGTCAGGGTGAAAAACTGCTGACGACCAGCGAACAGAGCGACAAAATCATTGGTGACGACTGATGCGCAAGGCCGCTGAAACCCAACCGACAGCCGCTGCCGGCCGGCAGTGCGGCCACCCTGTGCAGCGGCCGGACCCGATTAAACGCTGCCGCCGGCTGAGATAGCGCCCTGACATGAAAC
>JBNLGI010000234.1:0-10044 GCA_050305975.1 Sedimenticolaceae bacterium
CTACAACTATTTCACAAGGTACCGGTGCCGATTGCCATCAAGTGGACCATCTATATCGGCGCGCTCATCACGCTGGTCATGGGTGTTTTAGGCTGGTTTCTGATCGCCCAGCAGAACAGCTTTCATATGCGTGAAGTACGAGGGTTCGGTGAGATTCTGGTGGAGCAGCTGGCTCACTCCTCCAGCGAGCCCCTGCTCGCCGACGATCAGTTCAACCTGCAGGGACTGGTCAGCCGTCAGACCCAGAATCACAACGTGGTCGGTGCCGCCATCATCCCCACCGACAAGCCCTGGGTGACCTCCGGCAACGTCCCCAGTGTCCTGCCGGAAGAGCTTCTGGATGAGCCGATGATCTGGTCCTGGCGGGATGGGCAGAACCAGCGCCACCCGGTCATCACCTTCTTCAGCCCCATCACCTTCCGCGACGTGGTCGCCGGCCATGCCCTGATCACCCTCGACCGGGAGTACCTCGACCGGGATCAGCAACGCACCATCGGTGTCATCAGCTACGCCACCTTCGGTATGATCCTGATTGCCGCCCTCCTCTCCTATGCCCTGAGCAAACGACTCAGCCGCCCGATCACCCTGTTGGCGCAGGCCGGCCGCGAGGCGGAGCCGGGGGCGTTGGTCAGCCCGCTGGATATGGATCGTCAGGATGAGATCGGTCAGGTCTATGCCCATTTCGACCGCATGACCGCCGGGATGCTGGAGAAACGCCAGGTCGAGGAGGCGCTTTCGCGCTATGTCTCACCGGTGGTGGCGGAGAAGATCCTCTCCAACCTGTCGCAACCGCGCCTCGCCAACCAGGAGATGGAGGGTAGCGTGCTGTTCTGTGATATTGTCGGCTTTACCCAGTTGTCCGAGGATCTGCCGGCCGACGAGGTGGCCGACCTGCTGAACCTCTATCTGGGCGCCATCGCCGACGCCGCCCACCGCTGCCGCGGGGTGGTGGACAAGTTCATCGGCGACAGCGCCATGATCCTGTTCGGCGTGCCCGAGTCGGACAACCAGCACGGCATGCAGGCGATCCGTTGCGCCTGGCTGATCCAGGCCATGGTCAGACACATCAACAAACAACGCCGGCAACAGGGCAAGGAGCCGATCATGCTCCGCATCGGTATCAACAGCGGTCAAATGCTGGCAGGCAACATCGGCATTCCCGACCGCCTGGAGTACACCGTGGTGGGCGACACGGTCAACCTGGCATCGCGACTCTGTGGCGCGGCGCCTGCGGATGGCATCATGTTGAGCGACACCACAGCGGCCTTCCCTGGCGTCGAGGCCATGGTGGAGCTGCATCGGCAGCCGGCATTGAAAATCCGCGGCAGAAGAAATCTGGTGAATCCATCGATTGTGGGAACACCTTCACGAGAATTCGGTCAATGGTTGATGCGCACCATGTCCCACATACTGCAAACGAAAGCTGAATGATCCTCCACTTGATGCAATCGGCCCTGCTGCTCGCGCTGCTGGTCCTCCTTTCAGGCTGCCAGCTGATTCCGGTGAAACAAGCCCCCTCGGCTACAGCCAATCCCAACAGCATCGAAACCGCCCGTCAGCTGGAGGCCAAGGGGCGCTACGGACAGGCCATCGAAGTCCTGGAAGTCGCCATCGAGCGCGACGGCAAGGCAGACAGCTACACGACAGCCCTGCGCGAAATCCGCCTGCAGCAGACCATCGTGGAGCAGGAACTGCTGGACCAGTTGCTGATCAGCCGGACCTCGGCGCTGAAGAACCAGATTCCGATTCTGGTCCAGTTGATCCGCTCCAATCCGGGCCAGCAAAGTTACAACCGTCAGCTGGAAGTGTCCCGTCAGCAGCTGCAGGAGCTGCGGCAAGACCTGTCCGAGTGCGGCTGGCGCCATTTCAAGAAGAACGACGCCCTGGCCAAGGATTGCCTCACCCTGGCCCTTTCGCTGGAGCAGAACGAGCAGGATGAGCGTCTGATGGCCTATCTGGTGGATGAACACCAGGAGAACCTCAAAAAGACCCAGACAGTTGAACGGGCCAAACGTGAGATGGCCTGGAAACACCGCAACAAACAGCGTCTGGACGAGGCGCAGCATCTGTCCGAAACGGGACAACTCACCGAGGCACGGCGGGTGCTGAAAATGGTGCTGAAGGAGGACCCGCGAAACGATACCGCGAAGAGACTGCTGCGCGACGTGGAGACCCGACTCCAGAACTACATCGAGAATCTGCTGGCTGCCGGCGACCGTCTCTATCGGGAGGGGGAGATCGAGGGCGCGAAGGCCACCTGGCGCGCCGCGCTCTCGCTCGATCCACAGGATCCCCGGGCCCGGGAGAAGATCGAACGCGCCCAGCGGGTGCTCGACAATCTGGAGAATCTGCGCAAATCGGAGCCCCAGCGCCCCTGAGGCAAGCTGCACGCCGCCTAATTTGTCGTAGATCAGTAAAATCCCTAGCTAATTACTGTCCATCCCCCCGCAATTCGTTATAATCCCCCGCTGCAATCTCGCCGTCCGGGCTCATGCGCGCCATGAACCGCCATACTCCGACGGTCAACCGAAGGCTTCCTCCGGTGCCGTGAATGGGGAGAACGGTGATAAATCAATAGCAAGTGTGATTATCAGCGATGATGAAAGCTAGTCTGGTCGTGGTCCTCTGAATGAAGCGGTTGCTGCTAACCCTGGTTACCCTGTTTTCCACGCAGTTCGCCTACGCCCAGGAGTGGCTCGCTCACAGCCCCGTCTCCTTCTACGAAACCCGCGCGGACTGGCGCCTTGTGGAAGCCTCGCTCGACACCCCCGTCTTCAATCTCGAGAACGACAGCCTGGGCGAACCTTTCGACGGGCCACCGGAGCGCCCCTACGGTTTCGGCCGCGAACTCGATGACCAGAGCCCGGCGGATTTCGACGGCCTGACCCGGGACACGGCCTACTTCTTCGGCTACCAGTTCATTATCGTGGGCATCCTCTATGTGCTTCCGGAGAGCGTCTCGGCCTGGACCGACGCGCAGAAAGAGGAGTACACCTTCGAGAAGTGGAAGCACAACATCACCCATCCCCGCTGGGATCCGGACAAGTGGTACATCAACTATATTCTGCACCCCTACTGGGGGCTGACCTACTACACCCGCGGCCGGGAGCGTGGACTCACCGAGACGGGCTCCTTCTGGTACTCCTTCACCCTCTCCTGCGTCTACGAGTTCGGTCTCGAGGCCCTGTTCGAACCGGTCTCGATCCAGGATGTGATCTTCACCCCGGCCCTTGGCTCACTGCTGGGCTGGTACGTGGAGGACTACCGGCGCGAGATCAAGAGCCAGTCGGAATTCAGCGGCTGGGACAAGACCGTCCTCATCGCCACCGACCCGCTCGGCTCCCTCAATACCATCGTCGACGGCTGGTTCGGCGTGGGCGTGGAGAGTGAGATGGAGTTGCGTTCTTTCTACCGCAGCCCGGCCATCACCGAATGGGAGAGGCTGGCCCTGGACGACCCCTACGCCAGCCGCCAGAACCCGGTCGTCGCCGACTACCTGGGCGTGGAGCTGACGCTGCACTGGCGCTGATTCGCGCTTCCGGGAACGAGTTTCAGATCTGTGGTTTGTTGGTGGGGCAGAGAGCTCCACACTACCGTTCATTTCAGAGTGTAGGGTGGGGCCCTGACCCACCGAAAGCCGCTTAGCGCCGCAAGCTGTCATATCAGCGCCTGTCGACTCCGTCCCCCGTATACCCGTTTCTACCCCTCCACCCGCCGAAACTTCCACAAGGCGTAACCCAGGAACAGCAGCACCGGGAACAGGGTGGCGAACAGCGCATTCAGGGAGTAGACCACCGCCATGTAGGAGAAGGCGCGATTCAGCAGGTAGAAGACGATCCCCAGCATCGAGCCGATAAAGACGCGCTGGCCAATGCCGACGCTGCGCAGGGAGCCAAAGACGAAGGGGATACTGAGAAACAGCATCACCAGCGTCACCAGCGGCGCCACCAGTTTGCCCCAGAAGGCCACTTCGTAGGTCTGAGCCGATTGGCCGTTCTGTTTCAGGTAGTCGATATAGCGCCACAGATCCCAGGCTGCCAGCATGTGGGGTTTGACCGTCACCACATCGAGCACGGAGGGTTTGAGTCGGGTCGGCCAGGGCAGTCGTTCGATCACCTTCACATCGACGCGGGAGGGGGAGAAGTCGCTCTGCCGCACCGCCTCCAGCACCCAACCGTCCCGCTCATAGACCGCGCGCTGCGCATGCAGGGAACGCTGCAGCCTCTGCTCCGTGTCGTACTGGAAGACCCAGACATCCGCCAGCACCCGGTTGGGCAGGATCTGCCGGATATTGATGAAGGTGTTGTCGTCCCGCGACCAGAAGCCGTAGCGGGTCTTGAGGCTGATCTGATCCGACAGTGCCCCCATCTTCATGCGCTGGGCCTCCAGTTCAGCGCGCGGCGCCAGATATTCACCCATCAGCAGAACCACCAGCAGGACCAGCAGACCCGACTTCAGGGTGGCGGCGACGATACGTCCGATGGAGACGCCCGCCGCCCGCATCGCCATCAGTTCCGAATGGCTGGCCAGCGCCCCCAGCCCGATCAGACTGCCCAGCAGGGTGGCGATCGGAAACAGTTCATAGGTGAAACGCGGCAGGGTCAGAGCGACATAGGTATAGGCCATCATCGAGGTGTAGCCGCCGCTCACATCCTCCAGTTCGGCGATCACCTCGAAAAAGCCGATCAGCACCAGCAACAGGGCCAGCACCGCCGTGATGCTGAACAACACGGCGCGTCCGATATAGCGATCCAGCAGCGAGATCATGCGCCCGCCTGCCTGAAACGTCGTCGCCACACCCGATACGCCGGAGTGTCCGGCACCAGCACCAGCAGTCCGATCAGAAACAGGCTCAGGTGCACCCACCAGATACCGAGCCAGCGCGCGGTGACGCCCTCGATCATCCAGCGCTCCGCCACCCCCTGCAGACTGAGATAGAGGGTATAGAGCACGAAGGCCAGCACCAGCCGCCCGAAGGGACCCTGCCTCGGCATGGAGCGGCTCAGCGGCAGGCTCAGGAAGGCGAACACCAGCAGGCCGAAGATCTGCGCCATCCTGACCTGAAATTCGGCATGGTCCTCGATCCTGGGGGAGCTGAGCAGGTCACGGTTGGAGAGGGATTTCCGATGCTGCTGCACCACCCCCTTGTCCCGCTCCTGGATCTTCAGCGCGTAGCGATCGAACTCGCTGACCCGGTAGTCGAACTGCCCCGGCTCTCCCTCGTAGCGGTAACCGTCATCGAGGATCAGATAACGATCACCCGATACCTCGTCGATCTTCTGAAAGCCGCTGCTGGCGCTGATCAGACTCAGCACCCCCGCCCGGCGCTGCTGGATGAAGACATCGCGCATACGGCGCTCCCGATCATCGATCGAGGCCGCGTAGAGCACCAGGTCCCCCTTGCTGTACTCGTTGAAGCGACCGGCGCTGACGCCTGCCAGCTCGCTCGACTCGCCCTCCTGAGAGGCGATCAGCTCGGCGCTGGTGCGGCTGCTCCAGGGCTGCACCAGCAGCGACAGCCAGGCGGTCAGCAGGACCACCGGCAACACCACCAGCAACAGCGAGCGATAGAGGCGGAAGCCACCGACGCCGCAGGATTCGAGCGCCACCATCTCGCTGTCGCGGTACATGCGTCCCACCGCGTAGAGCACGGCGAAGAAAAAGGCGGGCGGCATCAAGCGCGAGATATAGGTGGTCATCTGCAAGCCGAGCAGCTGGAACAGCAGATTGGTGCTGAGATCGCCGGCGGCCACCTCTTTCAACAGCTTGATGAAGCTGTTGCTCAGCAGGATCAGCGCCAATACCGCCAATATCGCCAGCAGCGCTTTCAGCACTTCCTTGAGCAGATATCGGTCGATAATGCTGATCACGGGACGATGGTAAATTGCTTCGCTTTCGGTAGACTGTGGTTGCATAAATGCCTGACGGACGCTGTCGTCATGGCAGCCTGATATCCTACAGACATCGTCCGACGACCAGAACCTGTTTTTTCGACGCGAGGAGCTATGGAATACAGCATCAAGACCGGTGATCCCGCCCAACTACGCACGGCCTGCCTGATTCTCGGCGTCTATTCACGCCGCCATCTCAGCCCGCTGGCCGAGCAGATCGACAAGACCAGCCAGGGCCATCTCAGCAAGCTGCTCAAACGCGGCGACATGGACGGCAACGTCGGTCAGCAACTGATGATCTACGACACCCCCGGCGTGGCCGCGGAGCGTATCCTGCTGGTCGGCCTGGGCAAGCCCCGCGAACTCACCATGAAGGTCTTCACCGGCGCCCTCGCGGCCGCCGTCAAACAGCTCAACGAGGGTCATCCCACGGAGGCGGTCTGCGGCCTGTGCGAGGTGGAGGTCGCCGACAGGAGCCTCTACCAGGTGGTGCGCGAAGGCGTGCTCTGCGCCGAGGATGCCCTCTACGAATACACCCATACCAAGAGCGAGAACAAAAAGAACCCGCGCCCGCTGAAGCGGCTCGCTCTGATGGTCCACGACCGCCGTCAGCAGAAGGCGGCGCGCAAGGCCCTCGACCACGCGGTGGCGATCGCCAAAGGCGTGGCCCTGACCAAGGACCTGGCCAACCTGCCGGGCAACATCTGCACCCCCGGCTATCTGGCCGACGAGGCGCGCAAGCTGGGTCACGGCAATCCCAAGCTGAAGGTCCAGATCCTGGACGAAAAACAGATGGAGAAGCTCGGCATGGGCGCCCTGCTCTCGGTCTCCCGCGGCAGCCGCCAGCCGGCCAAGCTGATCGTCATGGAGTACAAGGGCGGCAAGTCCGGCGCCAAGCCGGTGGTGCTGGTGGGCAAGGGACTCACCTTCGACGCCGGCGGCATCTCCATCAAACCGGCCGCGGCCATGGACGAGATGAAGTACGACATGTGCGGCGGCGCTAGCGTCTTCGGCACAATCAAGGCCTGCCTGGAGATGGAACTGCCGATCAATGTGGTGGGCGTCGTGCCCTCCTCCGAGAACCTGCCCGACGGCGACGCCAACAAGCCGGGCGACATCGTCACCAGCATGTCGGGCCAGACCATCGAAGTGCTCAACACCGACGCCGAGGGGCGCCTGATCCTGTGCGACGCACTGACCTACTCGGAGCGCTTCGAGCCCGTCGCGGTGATCGACATCGCCACCCTCACCGGCGCCTGCATCGTCGCCCTCGGCGACCAGGCCTCAGGCCTGATGGCCAATAACCAGGCCCTGGCCGATGAGGTGCTCGCCGCCGGCCAGCACAGCGGCGACAGGGCCTGGCAGCTGCCTTTGTGGGACGACTACCAGGAGCAGCTCAAGAGCAACTTCGCCGACATGGCCAACATCGGCGGCAAGGGAGCCGGCACCATCACCGCCGCCTGCTTCCTCTCCCGTTACACCAAGAAGTTCAAGTGGGCCCATCTCGACATCGCCGGCACCGCCTGGCGCAGCGGCGGTCCCGACAAGGGCGCCACCGGCCGGCCGGTGCCGTTGCTGAGCCAGTTCCTGCTCAAGCGCTGCGGGCAGAAAGATTAAGGCCATTGATCAGCCTACCGATGGCAGCTTCGAGAATCGATTCATGGTCAGAAAAGTTTTGAGTTATTAGTGATGAGTTTTGAGGTGAGGTGTTCGCTGCGCTCACGGGTTATGGGTTCCCCCTCTCCCTGGCCCTCTCCCCTCGCGGGAGAGGGCCAGGGAGAGGGGGTAGAAAACCCGTGAGCACAACGAACACATCCACTCATCACTAGAAACTCAACACTCAAAACTTCGAACTGAATAAAGTGGAGAACCAGGAGACAGCATGACCCAGGTCGACTTCTACGTCCTTGAAGAGCGGGCCCAGGGCAACCGTTTCACCCTGGCCTGCCGCCTGAGCGAGAAGATCTATCATCAGGGACGGCGCATCTTCATCCACACCGGGTCCGACGAGGAGACGCGCCACATGGACCGGCTGCTCTGGACCTTCCGCCAGGGCAGCTTCATCCCCCACGGCAGGCTCGGCGATTGCAACCCGGCCCTCACCCCTGTCATCATCGGCCATCAGGAGGCCGACGAAGAGGAGCACGACGTACTGATCAACCTGGCCAACGAGGTTCCGGGATGCTTCAGCCGCTTCGAGCGGGTGGCGGAGGTGATCGACCAGGAACCGCAGGTGGTCGCGGCGGGGCGCGAGCGCTTCCGCTTCTATCGGGACCGGGGCTACCCCCTGAACAAACACGACATCAAATAGATGACCATCGATTCGCCTGACCATTCCGAAGACGACGAGATCCCGCTGCTGGAGGATATCGTCACGCCCGAGGAGCTGGAGCGGGACTCGGAGTATCTCAATTTCGACGACGCCGACTCCGAGGAGTACACCCCGGCCACTCCGGAGTACGACGAGGTACTGCTCTCCATGCGCGACGACATCGTCGCCCAGCTGCAGTCGGAGCTGCACCCGCTGGTGATCCGCTCGGTGGAGAAGGCGATCGACGAGGCCACCGAACGCCTGACCCAGGTCCTGCACGACGAACTGGTGGGCCCACTCGGTCACCGGGTGCGCAGCCTGATCGAGCAGCGCATGGAAGAGGAGTTCGGCCCCCGGGAGCTGCCCCTGGGCGACGACCCGGATGACGATTCCGAGGAGTTCTAGTCCTCATTGCCAGGCAATTCGAGCATGCACATCGACCGCCTCGACCACCTGGTCCTCACCGTCCGCGACATTGACGCCAGCTGCGACTTCTACAGCCGCGTGCTCGGCATGCGGGTCGTCTCCTTCGCCGGCGGCCGCAAGGCTCTCGCCTTCGGCCGGCAGAAGATCAACCTGCACCAAGCGGGCAAGGAGTTCGAACCCAAGGCCCGGCAGGCCACCCCCGGTTCCGGCGACCTCTGCTTCATCAGCGACACTCCGCTCGACGAGGTCATCGCCCATTTAGCGTCCTGTGATGTCGGGATCGAGCAAGGCCCCATCCAGCGTACCGGCGCCGAAGGCCCCATCCTCTCCGTCTACCTGCGCGACCCCGACGGCAATCTCCTGGAAATCTCGAATAGCGTGTAGGGTGGGGCCCTGCCCCACCATCAACTCTCCGCCTCCCGCATTGGGTTTCACACTCGCTGCCATGCTTATGATTCTGAGGAGCGGCTCGGTATGCCACGCCAGAATGTTTGTCATTGGTGGGGCAGGGCCCCACCCTACCGTTTCATTTGCGCTCATCGGCGTTGATTCGCTGACAAAAACCACAAGACACCTCCCCCGTCAGCTACTAAAATCCCCCCATTGTTGTTCTCAATTCCGGGATATGAATCATGAGTCGAATCCTGATCATCGGCGCCGGCGGCGTCGGCCGTGTGGTGACCCACAAGTGCGCGCAGCTACCTGAAGTCTTCAGCGACATCTGGCTGGCCAGCCGCACGCTGTCCAAGTGCGACCAGATCGCCTCCGAAATCGGCGGCGGCAAGGTGAAGACCGCCCAGGTCGACGCCGACAATGTCGACGAGCTGGTGGCGCTGATCCGCAAGATCGAGCCGAAGATGGTGATCAACGTGGCCCTGCCCTATCAGGACCTGACCATCATGGACGCCTGCCTGGCCACCGGCATCGACTATCTCGACACCGCCAACTACGAGCCGCCGGACGAAGCCAAGTTCGAGTACAAATGGCAGTGGGCCTACCAGGACAAATTCAAAGAGGCCGGGCTGATGGCCCTGCTCGGTTCCGGTTTCGATCCCGGCGTGACCAATGTCTTCACCGCCTACGCGAGGAAACACCACTTCGACCGCATCGACACCGTCGACATTCTCGACTGCAACGCGGGCGACCACGGCTACGCCTTCGCCACCAACTTCAACCCGGAGATCAACATCCGCGAGGTGACCGCCAATGGCCGCTACTGGGAGAACGGCGGCTGGGTCACCACCAAGCCGATGGAGATCTCCCGCGTCTTCGACTTCCCCGAGATCGGCCCGAAGAAGATGTTCCTGCTTTACCACGAGGAGATGGAGTCGCTCAGCAAGCACCTGCCCGAGGTCAAGCGCTGGCGTTTCTGGATGACCTTCGGCGAGAGCTATCTCAAGCATCTGGAGGTGATCC
>JBNLGI010000235.1:0-26898 GCA_050305975.1 Sedimenticolaceae bacterium
GACGGTGGAGAAGGCGTAGCGCACCGCGTCCTCGGCGGACATCCCCTTCTCCCGCCGGGCGCGCAGGTATTTGCTCAGAAAATGGACCGTGTCGTCGACCACGATACCCAGGGTCATGCCGCTGACCACCGACAGGGCCAGCCCCACCTCGCCGACCGCCAACCCCCAGATGCCGAAGGCCATACCGATCGGCACCAGATTGGGCAGCAGGCTGATGGCGCCGATACGCAGGGAGCGGAAAGCGAAGATCAGGATGCCGGAGATCACCACCAGCGCCAGGCTGGTGCCTTTCAGCATGGCGACGATGTTGCGGCTGCCGATGTGGGCGAACATGATGGTGGAGCTGACCCCCTCGATGCGCATCCGCGGCGCGTGCTCCGCCAGCCAGGCCTGGGCCAGCTCCTCCAACTCCAGCAGCTGCTGGGTGGAGACGCTCTCCAGGGTGACGCTGAAACGGGTGGCCGACTTCTTGACGTTGATCTGGTTGTTGAGATCGAGGCCGAAGGGCAGCGAGAACTCGTAGAGCAGCAGGTACTGGGCGGCCAGCTCCCGCTCCTCCGGCAGCCGGTACCAGGCGTCGTCGTCGCCGTGCAGGTTGCGGTTGAGCCGCTTCATGATGTCGGTCAGGGTGTTGACATGCAGCACGAGAGGCTGCTGCCGGTACCATTGGGCGAAGGCCTCCAGCGTGCGCAGATAGTCGGGGTCGGCGATGCCGCCGCTTTCGCCGCTCTCCAGGGAGTACTCGATCATGTAGATGCCGGTCAGCCGTTCGGTGGCGAAATCGGTGGCCTGGCGGAAGCTGTTGCTCTCGTCGAAGTATTTCACGAACTGATCGTCGAGCCGGTTGTTGGGGATCTGCGAGAGCAGGAACAGGATCAGCAGCCCCATGCCCCAGAGCAGAAAACGCCGCTGCCGCACCACGAACTCGGCGAATTGCTTCATGGCCAGACTGCCGCGGGTGTCGCCGCTGAGCGCCCGTACCGGCAGCAGCATCATTAGAGCCGGCATCAGGGTCATGGAGAGCACGAAGGCCAGTAGCACACCGAGCGCCGACATGTTGCCGAGATCGCGGAACGGCGGCGCTTCGCTGAAGTTGAGGCTGAGAAAACCGATGGCGGTGGTGATGGAGGTGAGAAAGACCGGCTGCAGGTTGATGCGCAGACTCTCCAGCAACGCTTCCCGTTTGGCCTCACCTTCGCGCATGCCGTGCAGGAAGTTGACCAGGATGTGCACGCAGTCGGCGATCGCCAGGGTCATGATCACGATCGGTACGATGGTGGTGGGCGGCGAGAGTTTGATGCCGATCCAGCCGGTGATGCCCATGGTGGCGACGATGGTCAGGATGATTACGGCCAGGGTCGCGAGGGTGCCGGGAATGGAGCGCAACATCACCATCAGCACCAGGATGACCATCACGAACATGGCCGGATAGAGGGTCTGCATATCCCCTTTCGAGGCGGTGGGGAAGGCGTTGTTCATCATCACGATGCCGGTGAGGTGGAGGCGGACGTTGGGGTGGGCCGCCTCGATGGCGTCCGCCATGGCGTGCGCGGCCTCGACCACCTCCGGCACCTCGTTCAGATGTTCGCCGGGCAGCTGAACGGTGACGTTGACGCCGGTGACGCTGGCGTCGGGGGAGATCAGCCGATTCACCAGCAGGGGGTCGCCGGTGGCGATGGCCTGCTTCTCGGCCAGCTCCCGCTCGCTCAGGTTCTCCGGCTCGAGCACCAGATCCTCCACCACCAGATCGTCACCTTCGGCAAAGGTGTGCTGGTAGTTGGTGATCGAGTCGACCCGCAGGGAGTAGGGAATCTGCCAGGCCTGCCGGGTCAGCTCGGTTACCGCGGCGAGGGTGTCGCGGGTGAAGACGCGGCCGTCCAGCGGCTCGACCACGAAGAGCACGTTGTCGTTTTTGGTATAGGTGTTCTGCAGTTGCTCGAAGGCCCGCAGCTGGGGATTCTCCGGGCTGAAAAACATCCGGTAATCGTTGCTGAATTCCAGACGGGGCGCACCGCTGCCAAGAAGGCCTGCCACCAGCACGGTGGCCAGCACCACCAGCCAACGGTGGTCGAGAACGGTTTGAAAAAAGCGGTCGCTCATGGATCTTCCGTGGTTTTTTTGTACAGGATGATGCTCATCCCTTGCGCTTTCCTGATGGGGGAAGTGTGCCTTGCCGGCAGTTGCCCCGTCAGAAATGGCAGGTAGGCCTCCCGGCGCTTCGGAGTAAAGCCGCCGTCTCCTGGAGACAGGCGGATACCCTGCCCTGGGCAGGACAGAAATGCAACAGGAAACAAGAAAACGGTTGTCGAGACCCCATCGGCGGGGTGTGACTGAATGATGACCTGTCTGGCAGAACTCCCTATACTGAGCCGCGAAGCATCGGCCACAAGAGCCGACTGTGCCGGTATCTCTAAAACAGCCAACGGCGCAGCGAATAACCAAAGGGAGCAGATCCATGTCGATGTCCGATCAGACACCCATTCAGACCAGTGAAGAACTGGGCTCATCCTCAGAGGAGTTCCTGGCCTATTGTGACGCCGAGCGCGAGCGTCGGCTCAACTCGGGAGAGCCGTTCGATCAGGAGGCGTTCGAGCAGGCGGTGCAGATGGTGCTCGACAAACTGCGCGTATTGGCGGACGAGGGCTGGATATGATCATCAATTCCGTCAAGGCCAGCAATGTCCTCAAGTACGCCAGGCTCGAGCTGCAGGATCTGCCGGAGCGGGGCCTGATCGCCATCACCGGTCCCAACGAATCGGGTAAGAGCAGTATTGGCGAGACCGTCTGTTTCGCCCTTTTCGGCCGTACCTTCTCCCTCGATTTCGACGAACTGACCAAGATCATCCGCTGGGACGAGACCCACTGCTCGGTGGAACTGGAGTTCACACCCAGCGACGGCAGGCGTTATCGTCTCGAACGTTTCCTCGACGATGCCGGCAACCACAGTGCGCGGCTGGCACTGGCGGAGGCCGCGGGGGAGGAGCCTCTGGCTCGCGGCATCGAACAGGTGGCCGACAAGATCTACGAACTCATCGGTTACGAATTCGAGGAGTTCATCGAGTCCTTCTATCTGGCGCAACGGGAGATCACCACCCCCCATCCCCACAGCTATGCGGTGAAGACCATGGCGGGACTGGTGACCCTGGAGTATTGCGCCGAGGCCTGCCAGGAGGATCAGGACGAGACCCAGGCGGAAGTGGAGATCCGGCAGTCGGACCTGGCCAAGCTGCAGACGGAGCTGGATGAGCTGGCGGTCGATCCGCGCGTGCTGGTTGATCTGAAGAGCGAACAGGAGGCCGTGAACCGCAGTATGGCGGAGGCCAACCGGTTGATCGAAAGTCTGGATGAGGCTTCGGTCGATTATCAGGACGCCTTGCCAAAGCGTGAGAAGGCCCTCGCTGCTCGCGGACGTGCCGGGTTTTGGGGCTTCCTCTGCCTGCTGCTGGCGGCGCTGGCGGGAGCCGGCTGGTATCTGCTGGCGAAGCTGCCCGAACATGATCTGGCGGTGAAACTCGCCGACTTCCTCAGTTCCCGCTTCGCTTTCTGGCAGCCGGAGATGACGGCCTGGCTGCTCTATGGCGCAGTGGTGCTGGCCTTTCTCTGTCTCTTCTTCCTGTTTCGCCGCAGCTCGCTGGCGGGGCAGGCCGCGGGGCTGGAACCGGTGGCCCAGACCCTCTCGGCCCTGATCGACGATCTGCCGCAAGCCGCTTCCGAGACGGACGCGCCGGAGGAGCCGCGTGGAGAGGCGGTGGCATCAGCGCCGGTCGAGCAGGAGCCGGTCGAGCAGGAGTCGGTCTCGGGCGAGCCCGAGGCGCAGACGGATGCCGTCGACCGGGCGGCGCGCGGGCGGCTCAGCCAACGCATCAGCGACTGGCAGGCCACTACTCTGGAAGTGCGGGACGGCATTGGCAGCGAGCAGAATCTGCTGCGCCGACAGCTGGAGGTTGCCGCCCAGCGCAAAAGCGAGCTGGATCAGGCCGTCGCCCTGGAACAGGTGCGTCTCGACAAGGCCGAACAGCTGCGCGCGATGCAGGAGGATGTGAAGGAGAGGATCGGCGCGCGCGCGCGCCATATCGAAGTCTGCTCCCTGGCCGGAGAGCTGATCCAGGGGGCCGCCCGGGAAGTCTCCTATCGCTTCAACCGCAAGCTGCGGGGGCTGGTGAGCAAGACCCTGCCGCTGTTCACCGAGAACCGGTACGAACATCTGCAGATCGAGGATGACCTGACGGTGCGCGCCTTCTCCAGTGAGAAACGCGACTTCATGGATCTGGACGAGATCTCCAGCGGTACCCAGCGTCAGATTATGCTGGCGGTCCGCCTGGCGCTCTCCCAGGAGTTGGTCGGACGCACGGTGAAGGGCAGCCAGTTCCTGTTTCTCGACGAGCCTTTCGCCTTCTTCGACGAACGGCGTACCCGCAGCGCACTCACCGTGCTGCCCACCCTCAGCGAGGAGCTGAATCAGATCTGGATCATCGGCCAGGCCTTTGCCGATGACCTGCGTTTCGATCTGCACATCCGCTGTGACCGGGCAATGGACGCGATCACGCTGCCGGCCTGAGGGTTTTGCAAGCCGAGTCCGCCAGCGAGTGCAAATCATCGTGACAGGAACGCTCGTGCTTGGGATTGCGTCGGGGAGTGTTTCGTCACGTGCGTCCCCGCAATGACCGCGGATACCCTGCCGGTCGCACAGGTCGTTCCCGACCTCGTCGCCGCCTTGGCGGCGCACCCTTGCGCGGTACTCTGTGCACCGCCGGGTTCGGGTAAGACGACCTGGGTTCCTCTTGAACTGCTCCAGGCGCCCTGGCTCGGCGATTCAAAGATTCTGCTATTGGAACCCAGGAGGTTGGCTGCGCGTGCGGCGGCCCGCCATATGGCCGCGTTGCTCGGCGAAACCTTGGGCCAGCGTGTGGGTTATACCATCCGCCTGGAACGCAGGGTCTCCGCCGCGACCCGTGTCGAGGTGGTGACCGAAGGCATCCTGACCCGGCGTCTGCAGGAAGACCCGGAATTGAAGGGCGTCGGGCTGGTCATCTTCGACGAGTACCATGAACGGAATCTGCAGACCGACCTGGGACTGGCGCTGAGCCTGGATGTGCAGCACGGGTTGCGAGAAGAGCTGCGCCTGTTGGTGATGTCGGCGACTCTCGACACTGAGCGGGTCAGCGCCCTGTTGGGTGGCGCCCCGGTGATCGAGGCACAGGGGCGCAGCCACCCGGTGGAGATCCGCTATCTGGATCAAACCATGGATCGCCGGCGCATCCCCGAGCAGACGGCCGCAGCGGTAAGCCAGGCGCTACGGGAGCAGACAGGGGATCTGCTGGTCTTCCTGCCCGGCGTTCGGGAGATCCGTGAGACGGCCTCCCGTCTCAGCGATCGCTTACAGGCGGAGTCGCTGCCGGTACTGGTGACGCCGCTCTATGGCGATCTGCCGAGGGCCGAGCAGGATCGCGCCCTGATGCCCGACGCGAAAGGTCGCCGCCGGATTGTGCTGACAACCTCGATTGCCGAGACCAGTCTCACCATCGAGGGGGTCTCCACGGTGGTCGACAGCGGTTGGTCGAGAAGGCCCGTGTTTCTTCCCGGCCTGGGGCTGACCCGGCTGGAGACACAGCCGGTGTCGCAGGCGGCGGCCGCGCAACGGGCGGGACGCGCGGGGCGATTGGGTCCCGGTTGCTGCTACCGTGTGTGGTCGCAGTCTCAGCAATCGAGACTGCCGGCCTATCATCCGGCGGAGATCCTGCAGGCCGATCTGACGCCATTGGTTCTGGAGTTGGCGCGCTGGGGAGTCAGCGATCTCACGCAACTGCGTTGGCCGGAGCCGCCGCCAAGGCCGGCTTTTGCACAGGCGCAGGCCCTGTTGCAGCGGCTCGGTGCGCTCGACGCCCAGAACTGCCTGACTTCACTGGGCCGTGACATGGCCAGATTGCCGCTGCATCCCAGACTGGCCCACATGCTGCTGCGCAGCGGCAAACGGCAGCGCCGACAGCTCTGTGATCTGGCCGCGCTATTGAGTGAGCGGGACATCCTCTCGCGGGAGGCCGGGAGTGTCGATGTGGAGTTGCGGCTGCGACAGCTGGCGGCCTGGCGCGAAGGCGCCGGCAAGGGTTCGACGTCGACGCTCGACACTGCGGCCTGCCGCCGGCTCGACCGGGTCAGTCGGGATTGGGCCGCGCGCATGGAGGCCATCGCCGATGCGCAGGCGCAGCCGGATCTCTCCACGGCGCAATCCCTGGCGCTTGCCTATCCGGACCGGATAGCACAACGGACCGCCCATGGCCGCTTCCGTCTGGTCAGTGGTCGGGCGGTGCGTCTGTCGCAGGAGGATCCGTTGGCTGCCGCCGGGTTTTTGGTCGCGGCGCAGTTGGACGCCGGTGAAAAGGAGGGGCGGGTCAGGCTGGCCGCGGCGATCGGCTTGCCCGAGCTGCGGGAACTGCCGGACCTGTCGATCACCCATCGGGAGAGGGTCTATTGGGACAGCGCCGACCAGCGTGTGCGGGCGCTGCGGGTGGAGTCGATCGGCGCGGTGGAGTTGTCCTCTCAGCCACTGCAGGATGCCGATCCGGAGGCGGTGCGTGGCGCGCTGCTTCAGGGCATCGCCGAGCAGGGGCTCGGGGTGCTGCCCTGGAGCAAGGGATTGCGTCGCTGGCAGGCGCGTGTCACCTGGTTGCGGGCGGCACTGCAGGGAAGTGATCTGCCCGATCTTTCGGACGACTGGTTGTTGCATCATCTCGACCTCTGGTTGAGCCCCTGGCTCGATGGCGTGACACAGCTGGGGCAACTGCAGCGTATCGACCTGGATGCCGTTTTGCGCAGTCGACTGAGCTGGGAGCAACAGCAACTGATCGAGCAGGAGGCCCCTTCCCATCTGCAGGTGCCCAGCGGTTCCAGGATCCCCCTGCAGTATGAGCCGGGTGCGCCGCCGGTGCTGGCGGTGCGGCTGCAGGAACTGTTCGGCCTGGCCGAGACACCCCGGCTCGGGCGCGGTCGCGTGCCGGTCATGCTGCACCTGCTTTCGCCCGCGCAACGCCCGATGCAGATCACGGACGACCTCGCGGGATTCTGGAAGCGCACCTATCCTGAGGTGAAAAAGGAGTTGAAAGGCCGCTATCCAAAACACTACTGGCCCGACGATCCGTTACAGGCGGCGGCGACGGCACGGGCCAAGCCCAGAGGTTGAGGTTTTCGGCAGGCGAGAGAGACAGGGGATGGGGCGCCCGATGTTACCGCCGACGCCAATTGCGCAGGGGGCGGAAGGAATGAATTTCCCCAGCCGCTTTTTTGCGCTGTGAGAGGTTATGTCGCAATGGCGCCCGACAGCATAAATTTCAGCAACTTTCATGCGAATGTGACAAAATTAGGTCTGTCGGATAACGTTGACATCCGCTCGCAGTCCGGGGGGGATTGCGACCCGTTGGTTGCCCATCGCATGTGCGTTTCACGTCCCCGGGAAGGGTTAACGAACCCGCGAAGTCTGTATACAGATGATGACAAATTCTCTCTCGCTGAGCATGAAGTCCCATGATCGGGTTGTCGGCGTCAAGGAGTGACGACTTGCTGGGACGAGTCAGCGACAGCACGAACAGGGCACGGATTGACACAGGGAATCATGGACACTAGCAGCGCAATAAAACGACGGCTGGTCGAGCTTGGCTCGTGCTTTCCGCGGCTGAAAGGCAGGAAAGACAGTGAGTTCGAGCAATCGCTCGTGCGCTTCGGTTTTGTCTCGCTGTTCATTGCCTATGCCTATCTGTTGCAGCTGTTTGGCCAGCTGGACGGACCTGGCCGATATCTCCTGCGGCTGGGATTCTTCTATCAGGTGCTCTCTTTGGTGTTTGTCGCCACTATCGTGATCTGGCCGGCAAGCAATCGTCTGCGCAGAGCGCTGACCACTGCCTGCGATGCGCTCATGGTCAGCATGGCCATGCTGTTGGGGGGTGAGGTCACCTCCTTTCTCTATATCCTCTATCTTTGGATCACCCTGGGCAATGGCTTGCGTTACGGGCGACACGATCTGTTGTTTGCTTGCGGCCTGAGTATCAGTGGATTTGCGGGGGTCATTCTGTTCAGCGATTTCTGGCGTGAGGAGTATGTGCTGAGCCTCGGTCTGCTGGTGGGTTTGCTGATCATTCCGCTGTTTGTCTCATCTTTACTCAAACGGTTGGAATTGGAAAAGCAACGCGCGGAAACCGCCAACCAGGCCAAGAGCCGGTTCCTGGCCAACATGAGCCATGAGATCCGCACCCCGCTCAACGGTGTGGTGGGTATGGCCGATTTGCTCGTCGGCACCCCCTTGAACGATGAACAGAAAGACATCGTGCGCAGCATCCAGGCTTCCGCCGAGTCCCTGGTCAGTTTGATCGAGGATATCCTGGATATCTCGAAGATCGAGGCGGGGAAAGTCGAGATTCACCCGGTCGACCAGGACCTCTATATGCTGGTCTACGACGCGATGGTGATGATCCGCACCCAGACGCTGAACAAGCCGATTCGGCTCGACCTCTGGATCGAACCCGAGGTGCCGCCAGTGGTGCGGATCGACCCGCTGATGCTGCGTCAAATACTGCTCAATCTGCTCTCCAATGCGGTGAAATTCACCGAGCAGGGCAGCGTCACGGTGCGTATCTCGCGTAAACCGTCAAGCCCGGATCAGGAAGTCGGGGAGTCGCTGCTGTTCGAGGTCATCGATACGGGAATCGGTATCTCCGAACACCATTTGCAACGCATTTTCGAACGCTTCACTCAGCTGGACGACTCGGTGACCCGACGCTATTCAGGCACCGGACTCGGCACCACGATCACCAAACAATTGGTGGAGCTGATGCAGGGGAGTATCGGGGTTGAGAGTCATCTCGGCAGCGGCAGTCGGTTTTGGTTCGAGCTGCCTCTGGAGATGCCGACCCGCAGCCTGGACGAAACCCGTCTGCAAACCGCGCAATGGATTCTATTCACCGATGACGGCTATCAGGAATCGACCACCCTGGCGGCTCTGGAAAAGCACAACCTGATCACCAAGGTCAGTCAATCGGGAGCCAGCGGATTTCAGGAGCTGCTGAATGCGGTTTCATTGAACAAACCCTATGATGTGGCGATCGTGGACGAGCAGCGGGTAAGCATCCCGGTCGATCAGCTGGCCAACGCGATACGCAGCGAGCCGAAACTGCACGACCTCGTACTGATGCTGGTCACACCCGAACCGCTGGCGCAGGATCGCAAGCAGTTTCTGCGGCAAGCCGGCTATCTCGTCATCGTCTCCTCCGCGGACAGTCCCGAGACTTTTCAACATGCCCTCTACTATGCCCTGGCGGCGAGAGGGAAGTTCGACGTGACAAGCGAGGAAACGGGTTATTCCCTGATCAGTCTGGCCAGATGCCGTTATCGTATACTTCTGGCCGAGGACAACTACATCAATCAGAAAGTGGTGCAGAAGATCCTGCAACGCGCGGGACATCATGTGAGTGTCGCTGATACGGGCGAGCAGACCCTGGAGGCATTGCAGGAGCATGAGTACGACCTGGCTATCCTCGATATGCAAATGCCTGACATGGGCGGTGTCGAGGTGATCAAACGCTATCATGCCGGCGAAGGGGCCAACCTGGAGATGCCGTTCATGATGTTGACGGCCAATGCCACCGTCGAAGCCCAACAGCAGTGTCGCAAGCTCGGCGTCAGCGCGTTTCTCACCAAGCCGGTGCGTTCAGGTCAACTGGTCAGGATTGTCGATGAGGTGATGCAGGGTAAGTATCCGTCGCAAACGGATGAGCAGCAGATTACGGATCGACTGTCCGATAAAGAAGAATCCGACAAGCAGGGATTACTCATCGATACCACGGTTTTGGAGGATCTGGCAAAGCTCAGTCAAACCCCCGATTTCCTGCACCAGTTGATGACAAAGTTCTATCAGGACTCCGAGCAGTTGCTCGAGGCCATGGAGAAGTCTGTCGAGATGCGCTCCATGTCCGACTACCTCGAAGCGGCACACGCCTTGGCGGGAAATGCCGCGGGCATGGGGGCTCATACCCTCAAGGCGATCTGTTCGTCGGCTGCCTCGCTCGACCATGTGCAGTTCGCACAGCAGGCCGAAACCCTGTATGCGGAGATCTCCTCCGCCTACTCGTTGACGCATAAGGCGCTGACTGACTATCTTGCCTCCCGGGATGTCAGCGGGATGCAGTAGCGGTCTGGCTGCCCGCCTTGGAGCAGCCCCCCGCTGCGGCCTGACACAGTCGCCATCCTTTCACGTTCAGGAGCAATGGACCGAGCCGTCGGTATCTCATTCCTATCTCCCGCCCGTCGAATCATCCGAACAGGATGAAAAGCCTCCTGAACGCCCCGTCCCTGCCGGCTGCCGGGATGCGGCGGTTGCGTTGGAACCGGACTGTCGCGGCCGGCAAGGCTTGGGTCAGGGGCGCTGTCTTGGGTTATGATGGAGCGTGTACGGTTGGCTTCCCCATTTCCAGTGAGCATAGTGTGCACGCCTATTCCATTTCCCTGACCATCGGCGTCTTCTCGGTGATATTCGGTTTCACCCTGGTGGTGCCGATCACGATTGCCCTCGGTTATGGCGAACTGGATGAAGTCGTCGATTTTCTCATACCGCTCATCGGCTCCCTGGTGTTTGGCGGGTCGCTCTGGCTCATCGGCCGCCGTGAACCGGCCAATCTCGGCACCCGGGATGGTTTTCTCATCGTGGTGCTGTTCTGGGTCATACTTAGCGTTCTGGGCGCCTGGCCCTTGATGATCAGTACCGACCTGAAGCCTCTGGATGCATTGTTCGAGGCTGTTTCAGGTGTCACGACCACCGGCGCCACGGTCATGACCGGCTTGGATGAGCTGCCCAAATCGGTGCTGTTCTATCGCCAACAGCTGCAATGGCTTGGTGGCATGGGGCTTATCGTGCTGGGGGTGGCGGTACTCCCCATGCTGGGGATTGGCGGTATGCAGCTCTATCGCGCGGAAGTGCCCGGCCCCACCAAGGAGGAGAAGCTGACTCCGCGGCTGGCGCAGACGGCACGCGCGTTGTGGATGCTCTATTTCGCCCTGACCGTAGCCTGCGCGACAGGCTACTGGCTGGCAGGCATGAATCTGTTTGACGCGGTTGCTCACAGCCTCTCCACCGTTTCCACCGGCGGCTTCTCCACTCATGATGCCAGCATCGGCTATTACGACAGCAAACTGGTGGAGTTGGTCGCTGTCGTCTTCATGCTGTTGGCGGCGATAAATTTCGGTGTCCATTTCACGGCTTGGCATCATCGCAATCCACTGCACTATTGGCGGGACCCGGAGGCCAAGACATTTCTGCGTTTCGTTCTCGCCGTGGTGCTGGTGGTGAGTATGGTGCTATTGCTCGAAGGGGAATACAGCCATCTCGGCAGGAGTGTGCAGGACGCGCTGTTTGAGGTGGTGTCCCTGGTTACCAGTACCGGTTTCGCCAAGGTGGATTTTTCTCACTGGCCGGACTTCCTGCCCATGCTCCTGATCTTCATAAGCTTCGTCGGCGGCTGTGGAGGCTCAACCGCGGGAGGCATGAAGGTGATGCGTGTGATGTTGCTGATCCAGCAGGGGATGCAGCAGGTCCGTTCGCTGATTCATCCCCATGCTTTGATACCCGTGCGTATCGGTAAGCGCACGGTGGACCCCCGGCTGATGCAGAGTATCTGGGGATTCTTCGGACTCTATATGGCGACATTCGCCCTGCTGGTCCTGTTGATGATCCATGCCGGACTCGATGAGCGCTCGGCATTCGCCGCGGTGGCCACCTGCATGAACAACCTGGGTCCGGGGTTGGGCGAGGTGGCCTATACCTTCCAGAGCGTCAGTGACATGGGGAAACTGCTGTCCATACTCGCCATGCTCCTGGGTCGCTTGGAGATATTCACCCTCCTGGTGCTGCTCTCTCCGGGATTCTGGTTACGCTAGCCGGGTTACCGGTGCGGCCTACATAGTCGATCCGGCCATGAGCCGTCGCTCGGTTCGGAGTCGGTGCCGGGTTGCCGGCAAGGCAACGCGTCAGCTGCGGTCGGACCGCTGCTCCTCGCGTTTCTCGAGAAAGTGTTCAAACGCCTGATTGGTACGCGCAACGAGTTCATCCAGCCGGGTGAATTTGGTGCAAAGCGTGGTGTTGAGCTCCCGCTGGCTGATCTGCCTCAGCGTCAGACACATTTCGTAAAGAGCGAAGGCCCCGAGCTGTCCCGCATTGTCCATCAGGATGCTCGAAAGCTCGATGAAACGCTTGGTGTCCCTGCATTCGACGGCATCTTCCATGCCTTCCAGTATGGCCACGCTGTCGCGCTTGAAGATGGCAATGAGATCGGGGACGAAACCGCTTTCGCTGTCGAGCTGGTCCAGCACATGCAGCACTTTGGTGTCGAGAAGATCGGCATGGAGGAATCGCGTTTCCGGCGCTCGGCTGCCGGTTTCCGCAAGGTGTCGGATCGTGGCCGGTACGGGAGGAGAGACCGCCGGGGCAGTATTGATCATCTCCAGCAGCGAGTCGGTGGGCACGGGTTTGAAAAGACAGGCCCGAACCTGCAGTTCGCGACACAACCGCAAGGTTGCCGGTGTGGTCTGGTCGGTCATCACGATGAAGCTGGCCCATTGCGGATGCGGCGTCGTGAAGCGGTGTAGCTTGATGACCTGAGTGCCGCTCATGATCGGCAGTTGGAGATTAATCAGGGCGACATCGAAGTGCTGACGTTCAAGCGCATCGAGGGCCTGTTCGCCGTTCTCCACCGATTTCACACGATGGCCGGCGGCCTGCAACAGTGAGGCGATTCTTTTGCGGTCGGCGGTATGCTGATCGGCCAGCAAGATGCGTCTTTTGGGTTGCAGTCCGATGCGTTGCCGGAAGCGGGCGAGATTGACCACCTTGGAGTTTGCGGCGGACTGCTCCTCGCGACTGTTGATCGCCGCAAAGAGCTGGGATTTGTCGATGGGCGTGTCGAGCAGGGCTGAATAGCCGGCATCCAGCAGCAGTTGAGCGCGGGTGCTATCCACCCGGTCGACGATGCAGACCAGCTTCACCCGGCTCAGCGCTTTCTCGCGCTTGATCAGGGCCGGTAGATGAATGGGATCCATCTCC
Source organism: Sedimenticolaceae bacterium (assembly GCA_050305975.1). Classification (GTDB taxonomy): domain Bacteria; phylum Pseudomonadota; class Gammaproteobacteria; order Chromatiales; family Chromatiaceae; genus Thiodiazotropha. The sequence goes on from JBNLGI010000235.1 coordinate 13,078, forward strand.
AGGTCATGCGCATCGATGATCAGCATCAAGCGTGCGGCCGATTCGCAGTGCGCTATTCGATTGAGGAGCTGCTGGCTGGCTTCCGCACAGCTGTTGACGACGTCGAGGTCGAGATTCCAGTCCGAGAGCTTCTCCTGGATACCTTTTGTGACATGGTCATGCCGCGTGAGCAGGATGATGCCTGCCTGTCCCTGCCGCCCCCCGTGCATGGTGTAGATCGAGGGGCTGGCGCGATCAACGGTTCGGGTGGCGGCGGTGTCTTCGGACTTCCCGTCACCGGACAGCATTGACTGTTGCGGGTGATCTTGATCCGGACTGTGGCGGCGGTTCGTGAAATGGCCGCGAAGCGTGGCGGCCATGGCGAGGATTGCCGCCAGGTAGAAGGCGAGTGTTATGGACTGGATCAGCGGGTCCAGTGGTGTCGAGGTCAGAAACAGCAGCAGCAGACCGAAGATAACGGCAGCTATGGCAGAGCTGCCGATGCGGAGATAGGTATGGGGCGTTATTCGTGACATGCCGGATATTTCTTCCCTGTCGAACCTGGCTGATTACTTCGTTTCACTCAAGGCATTGTGGATCGAGAGCACCTGCGATGATTCATTGATGAAAATCTCCGCACAATCGGGGTCGAAGTGGTTGCCTCGTTCCTGTTTGATATAGTCGAAAGCCTTCTCGACCGGCCAGCTCTTTTTGTAGGGCCGGTTGCTGACCAGCGCATCGAAGACGTCAGCGACCGCCACGATTCGGGCTTCCAGGGGTATCCTGTTGCCCTGCAGGCCCTGCGGATAGCCCTGTCCGTTGTACTTCTCGTGGTGGCTGAGGGCGATGATGGCGCCCGTCTGAAGATACTTCGAAGGACTGTCCTTGAGAATCTCGTAGCCGACCTCGGTGTGGTGTTGCATGACCTTGAACTCATCGGGCGTCAGTCGCCCGGGCTTGAGTAGTATGGCATCCGGGATGCCGATCTTACCGATATCATGCATGGGGGCGGCCTGTGCGATCAAATCGCAAAGTTCCCCCGATAGCCCGAGATTCTCGGCGATCAGGCGTGAATAGCGGGAGATACGGTGGATGTGGTTGCCGGTATCCTCGTCACGGTACTCGCCGGCCTTCGCCAACCGGATCAGTGTCTCTTCCTCCCGATCGTGCAGCTCCTGGGTGGTTTTGCGGATCTCGGCTTCCAGCAGCAGGGCGCGGTCCTTGATCAGCTTGCGTTGCAGGCTCATGGTCAGCAGGTTGTTGCAGCGGGCTCGGCACTCGGTGTGGTCGATAGGTTTGGTGATGAAATCGGTGGCGCCCGACTCCAGGGCCAGGTAGCGGACCGACTGGTCCTCTATACAGGTCACGATCATCACCGGCACGTCGCTGTGCCCCGGAATCCTGCGAAACCACTTGATGAACTCCACACCGTCCATCTGGGGCATCTTGTAGTCGGTGATGACCAGGTCGACATCGTTGTGCTTGGCCCACTCCAACGCCTCGGTAGGATCGGCAAAACAGGTGGGTTTGACATCCCTGTCGATCGATCCGATCAGCTCCTGCAGGATCATCCGTGTAATCGACTGATCGTCGATGATGAGTACATTGGACATAGTGGTTGAGGGTACGATGCTCTCTGTTCCGATTGAGTAGGGCATGGTTCATGCTGCCTGATCTGAAGTTTAGCGGCGAAGGGGAGCGAAGCTTGACCAGTATATGCCTCCCATCCTTCTCGAAACATACGGTAACCGGATGCCGAGCCCGATGAGGGAGAAACGGCAGGTCACTGGCCGTAAGTCTAACAATAGCAGCTATTTAGGTGAAAAATCCTTATAGCAAGTGAAATAGATTCCCAGAATGTTAACTGATAAGTTTACGCTTTGCGAATCACTTTCTTCGGCTCAGATGGGTTCCTGTAACGTCTGCTGCAGGAGACGGTAGATCGTCTCGCTGGTGAAGGGTTTGTCGCAGATTGCGGAGACACCCGAGCGTTGAACCGCGGCCAGTCGGTTCTGGTTCGATTCGCTGGTGACCATGAGTACCGGCACGCCGGGCTGGCCGCTCTGGTGACGGATAAAGTCGAGCAGTTCCTGACCGTTCATCTCCGGCATGTTGTAGTCGGAGATGACCAGATCGAAAAAGTGCTGATTGATCAGGGCCGCGCCCTCTGCGCCGTCATGGGCTTCGTGGATGCGTTCGATGCCGACCGCCTCCAGCAGGCGGCGCAGATGCTTGCGTGACATGCTGCTGTCGTCGACGATCAGTACCTGCAGCATTTCCGTCTCGATCTCATTGAGTTCGAACTGGGGTGTCTCCAGGTAGTCCAGTGTGGTTTCCAGTGCCGTCTGCAGATCGGCCGCGCTGAACGGCTTCGGCAGTATCGCCACGGCGCCGGACTGGCGGATAGGGTCGAGCATGGCCAGCCGTGTCTCGCTGGAGATGAGCATGAAGGCGATTTCCAGCAGCTCTTCGTCATCCCGCATCAGGAACACCAGGTCGGTACCGGTCATGTCCGGCAGGTAGAGGCTGCTGATGACCACGTCGGGCCTGCTCTTGCGCATGCCGGCGATGGCTTCCTGACCGGTGGTGGCGAGGTCGATGTAACGCAGTCCCAACTCGTCGAACTGCTGCTGAATGATGTGCCGCTGAGTCAGCGAGGGTTCAACGAGCAGAATGGAGAGGTCGCCGAGTTGCATCCGCCTGCGCCTTGGGTTGGGTACACTGCGCAAGCATAGCACAGGCTAAGAGCCCGCCCTGAGTTCGCCGGGCGGCTTTTCAGGCTGTCCCGCACCCCGTAGAATTGGCGCCTCGACTGAGGGGGGAGAGTTCGTGAAGTTTACCGTTGAATCATTTCGCGCCTGGGATCGTAAGTGCGTCACCCTGATGGGGATGTCGGGGGTGGGCAAGACCCGCCTCTCGAACATGTTGCGGGAAGCGGACTGGTTCCACTATTCGGGTGACTATCGCATCGGTACCCGCTATCTGGACGAGGCGATCCTCGACAGCATCAAGGAGCAGGCCATGCAAGTGCCGTTGCTGCGCGATCTGCTGCGTTCGGACTCGATCTTCATTCGCAACAACATCACCTTTCACAACCTCACACCGGTCTCCACCTTTCTCGGCATGTTGGGAAATCCGGAGCTGGGCGGGATCGGTTTGAGCGAATTCAAGCGACGACAGAATCTTCACCGGCAGGCGGAGATCACCGCCATGTATGACGTGCCCAGCTTCATGCACAAAGCCGAGCTCATCTACGGCTATCAGCACTTCATCAACGATGTGGGCGGCAGCCTGTGTGAACTGGATGAGCCCGGGCTGCTCGAGTTTCTGGCCGAGCACTCGCTGCTGCTCTATATCAAGGCGACCCATGCCGATGAGGAGGCCCTGATCGCGCGTGCCGTCACTTCGCCGAAGCCGCTCTACTATCGCGAGGCGTTTCTCGATGAACAGCTGGCCGTCTACATGGAGATGAAAGGGCTCGAGTATGTCTCCCTGATCGATCCGAGGGATTTCTCCAGCTGGGTCTTTCCGAGGCTGTTTCGTGCGCGCATTCCCCGCTACGAGGCGATCGCGGAGCGCTACGGATACACCGTCACCACCGAGGAGCTTTCCCAGGTCAGCGACGAAAGGAGTTTCCTGGAGATGCTCGAGGCGGTGGTTGCGCGCGGTAACTGAACGACTTGGGCACGCCGCTTGTGCGAAACTCCCGTGGGGTCGGGCTCCGTTGCTTTTCCCGTGAGTGGCGGTACCATTTTCAGTGTTTGACGATGCATTGGCCGCCGACGCCGACGTGCCCGTGCTCCGATCCCGTTTTCGCATCTATATTTGAGGAATAAGCGTCAATGCCACTGGTTGCACATACCGAATTGCCCACCTTCAAGCGTCTTCGCATGGAGGGACAGACGGTGCTGACGCCCGAGCGCGCCACCCATCAGCACATCAGGGAGCTGCACATCGGTCTGCTCAACATGATGCCGGACGCCGCCATCGAAGCGACCGAGCGCCAATTCTTCCGCCTAGTAGGGGAGGCCAACCCCATCTGCCAGTTCTACGTGCATCCCTTTACACTGGAGGAACTTCCCCGGGGCGAGAAGGCGCGTGCCCACATCGACTCTTACTACGAAGATTTCGCGCAGATCAAGCGGGACGGTCTCGACGCTTTGATCATCACCGGCGCCAATGTCAGCCATCCCAATCTGTCCGAGGAGCCATTCTGGCAGCCGCTCACTGAGGTGGTCGACTGGGCCTACGAGAACGTTACCTCGGTGCTCTGCTCCTGTCTCGCCACCCACGCCGTGGTCGAGTCCCACCACGGTCAGAAACGCACTCACATGGGGGACAAGCTGTGGGGTGTCTACAGTCATCGTGTGGTGGCGCCGCACCACCCGCTGGTGAACGATATCAACACCCGTTTCGACGTGCCGCATTCGCGCTTCAACCAGATCACCCGGGCCCAGTTCGAGCAGGCGGGGCTGCAGCTGCTGGTGGAGAGCGAGCAGGCGGGTGTCCATCTGGCGGTCAGTGCGGACGGCTTGCGGGTGGTCTATTTCCAGGGACATCCCGAGTACGACACCATCAGTCTGCTTAAGGAGTACAAGCGGGAGGTGTATCGCTACCTCGCCGGCGAGCGTGAAGACTATCCACCCTTTCCGGATAACTACTTCACCCTGCGCACACAGGCGATTTTCGACGAGTATCGGGAGCGGGCGGAGCTGGCCCGGTCAGGTAGTGGAGAGCTGCCGGATTTCCCCGAGCATCTGGTGCTGGAGACCCTCGACAACACCTGGCACGACACCGCCGAGGCGGTGATCGGCAACTGGATCGGTCTGGTCTACCAGGTGACCCACCAGGATCGCGCCATCCCCTTCATGGAGGGTGTAGACCCGGACGACCCGCTGGGCCTGCGAAAGTGACCATCCGCGCCGTCCTGCTCGACATGGACGGGGTTCTCTATCATGGCGACACCCCGCTGCCCGGGGCCATCGACTTCGTCAAGCGCCTGGCCGACATCCCCCATCTGTTTCTCACCAACAATCCGATCAGGAGCCCGCAGGCGGTGGCCGAAAAGCTCTGGCGAATGGGATTTCCGGCCGTGGAGCCGGCGCAGGTACTCACCTCAGCGCTGGCGGCTGCGGTCTGGCTGCAGCGGGAAAGACCGGATTTCAGCTACTACGCCGTCGGCGCGCCGGGGTTGGCGCAGGCCTTGAGTCTATACGGCCGCGCGGACGACGAAGACGCCGACTTCGTGGTGGTGGGGGAGGGGCCCGGTCTCGACTATGCGACCCTGAGCCGGGGCATCCACCTGATCGTCAAGCGGGGTGCCCGCCTCATCGCCACCAATCCGGACCACAACGTGGACGCCGAGGTCGACGGCGAGCATCGTCTGTTGCCGGGCGGCGGCGCCCTGGTGGCCCCCTTCGCCGTCGCTGCCGGGGTCGAGCCAGTGGTGATCGGCAAGCCGAGTCCCCTGCTGTTCGAGATGGCGCTGGAGCGACTCGGGTGCGAGGCAGCGGAGTGCCTGATGATCGGCGACAGGCCCGACACCGACATCGCCGGCGCGGCGGGCCTGGGTCTGCGCACGGCGCTGGTACGCAGCGGGCGCTTCGGCGCCGACGACTGCTGGCCCGACGAGCTGCCCAGGCCCGATTGGGACGAACTCAGCCTGGAAGGACTGGCGCAGGTTCTGGCTCTGCCGCATCCCGCTCAGGGAGAACGGGCGGACGCTGGAAGTGGATAAGGAAATGGCGGAGCGGACGGGACTCGAACCCGCGACCCCCGGCGTGACAGGCCGGTATTCTAACCAACTGAACTACCGCTCCGAAGGAGAAGCGCGGTAGTTTAAGGTTTTTCACGTCAAGGTCAACAAAAATCAGTCATATTGTTTCAGCCAGTCGAACCAGGCCCGAAACAGCCCCTCGTCGGCCGCCGCCACCGCCATGCAAGGCTGCAGGTCCAGTTCGCTCGGTGCCGGTTGGCTGACATGGCCGTGGGTCAGACGCAGACGACCGCCGGCCTCAAGGTGGATCAGGCTGCCTGCTGCGTAATCCCAGAGCCTGGCCCCGCCGTGCAGGTAGAGTTGCAGCCGGCCGGCCGCCAGCCAGCACCAGTCCAGGGCCACGCTGCCGATGCTGCGCTGGGAGCGGTAGGGCGGATGGGTCGCTAGTCGAGCGGCGAGTCGTTCGGAGAGCCGTTTGAAATCGACCATGGCGACACACCCCTTCAATTCGCGGACCGAGGGTTGCAGCCGCAGGCGTGTGCCGTTCAGCCAGGCCCCCTCGCCGCGTATCGCATGGAAACACTCTTTGCGCAGGGGGTCGTAGATGATGCCGATACGTACCACACCTCGATGGATGAACGCCAGGGAGGTGGCGAAGCAGGGCATTCCGGCCACATAGTTCGAAGTGCCGTCGAGGGGGTCGAGGCACCAGAAGCCGGACGCCGAATCCGCCAGTATCCGGGCCTGCTGTACGGCCGACATCTCCTCCCCCAGCAGCGGGATCTCGGGATAGATCGCCTGCAGTTGCCCGAGAAGGCGCTGCTGAACCGCCAGGTCGGCCTCGGTGACCAGTGAACCGTCGGCCTTCCGATGGCTCTCGATCTGCTGGAAACGGGGCAGAATCTCCTCATCGGCGGTTTGGATGATCAGGTTGCGCAGCTGGGGTACATCGATGGACACGTCGGCTTCCCGGGGCCTGCCAGCAGGCCTTGCTTGGATGTTTTGCGGATTCTCAACGATCTTGGTGAGACAAACTGCCATAGTGCAGAATTGTCACTATCGGATGCCAGCGGGAGCGCCCATGATTTTCGAGATCGATGAAACTCAACGCAAGCGGGGTAAATCGCCCCATGAGCTCTCGATGATGAATCTGGTGGCCTGTCATCTGATCGCCGCACCGGCCTCCATTGTACTCGACGTGGGCTTTTTGGGATTCCTTATTCCACTGGCCCTGTCCCTGAGTGTGATCGCTTTCATCTGGTATCGCGCCACGGTCGGCGCCAGGCGTGATCCCTGGTTCGTCGCCGCCCACTGGCGGCTCTCCGCCAACCGCACCCGTATCCTGCTGATCGGTTACGCCATCAGTGCGGTGATCCTGGGTATGGCCATGTTGGCCACCTCCGGCAGCGACAAAGCGGGCATCATGATGGTCGCCATCTCCCGCGTGGCGGTGGTCCCCACGCTGTTGACGGTGATGGTCTGCTTCGTGCTGGAGTCGGGCTCGATCTATCAGGCCGGGCGTGGCGAGGTGCCGGACGGTATGGTACGCCGGATGCCACCTCCCGATGATCTGGAGGTGGTCCAGTCCGGCGCAGACACCGCTCCCGAAAACGGTTGATCCGGTCTGGCCATGGCTCAATGCGGGGTGCAAGCGCTCATCTGGCGCCCAGCAGCTCGATAGCGTAGCCGTCAGGATCCTCAACGAAGGCGATGATGGTGGTACCGGCGTTCATCGGTCCGGCATCGCGGATGATCTTGCCGCCCCGCTGCCGAATCTGCTCCGTCGCCTCGTAGACATCGTCCACTTCGATGGCCAGATGGCCGAAACCGCTGCCCAGTTCGTAGTGGTCGGTATCCCAGTTGTGGGTCAGCTCGATCACAGTATGCTCGTTCTCGTCACCATAGCCGACGAAGGCCAGGGTGAAGCGGCCATCCGGATAGTCCTGCTGACGCAGCAGCTGCATCCCGAGCACCTCAGTGTAGAAGTCGATGGAGCGTTGCAGGTCGCCGACCCGGATCATGGTATGTAGCATGCGCATGGAATGTGGTCTCCTTAGTGTTAACAGGCCCTAAATAAAAAGTTCCAGGATCTTATAGATTGTTGCCGAAAGCAGCCCGGACGCCGGCAGGGTCAGGAACCAGGCCGAGAGAATACGTATCAGAGCGGAACGTTCGACCAGTGCCCGGCGATGGAGTTTCTGCAGCGCCCTGCGCTCTTTGGGGTCGATGCCGATCGATCGTTCCGACCGCTCCAGCTCCTCCAGCATGCGCCCCCTCTCGGAGAAGGATGACTGTTCAAAACGCTGCATGTAAGCCTCGATGGCCTCAGCGTCTTGCCCCTGCTGATGGCGGCGGACCTCTTCGCGCAATACGGCGTAGTTGGCCTTCAGGCGCTCGCGCAGAAAGCCGATGCCGAAGATGGCGCCGACCGCGATATGGGTACTGCTGACAGGCAGGCCGAACTGGCTGGCCAGCAGTACCGTGACGGTGACCGAGATGACGATGCAGAAGGCCCGGACCTGATCCAGCTCGGTGATACCGGAACCGATGGTCTCGACCAGCCGCCGACCGTAGAGCACCAGGCCCAGGGGGATGCCGAGCGCGCCGATCAGCAGCAGCCAGGGGAAGAGGCTGTCCGTCGGCATCGGAGCAGTGGCGGCCAACACTTGCACGATTGCAATCACCGGGCCGATGGCATTGGCCACGTCGTTGGAACCGTGGGCGAAGCTGAGCAGACCTGCCGCCAGCAGTAGCGGGATGTTGAACAGCCGGTTGAGGGCGGATTTGGTGTTCGGCAGCAGGGCGGTTCGCTGATTGATGATGGGCTTGATGATCAGATAGATGCCGAGGCCGATGGTCAGGCCGCTGAAGAGCGCTGTGGTGGAGTCGACTCGCCAGCTCGTCTTGAGTCCCTTCAGCAGCAGATAACTGGTGAAACTCCAGCTCATGAGGCCGACCAGCAGGGGCAGCACGCGGCTGGCCGCCAGCGTCATGTGTCGTTGATAGGTGATGGTGCGCTTGATCAGGTAGAGCAGCAGAGCCGCGATGACGCCGCCCAGCAGCGGCGACAGGACCCAGCTGCTGCTGATGGTGCCGATGGTCGCCCAATCGACCATGCCCAGGCCGCCCATGGCTGCGGCTGCGCCGATCACACCACCGACGATGGTGTGCGTGGTGGAGACCGGGGTGCCGGTCAAGGTGGCCAGATTGAGCCAGAGCCCCCCGGCGAGCAGGGCGGACAGCATCACCCGGATCACCGTTTCGCGCTCGTTCAAGAGTGCCGGATCGACGATGCCGCGCTCGATGGTGCTGATGACTTCGCCGCCGGCGAGATAGGCGCCGGCCGCCTCGAACACGCCGGCAAGCAGCATGGCGCTGGCCAGGCCGATGACCCTGGATCCCACCAGCGGACCGATGTTGTTGCCGGCATCGTTGGCGCCGATGTTGAGCGCCATGTAGCCGCCGAGAAGTGCGGCCAGCAGCAGGATGGTGTGTTCGCCGACCGTGTCGGCGTAGTGGCGCGAAGAGATCAGGATGGCGACGAAAAACAGCAGCGTCAGCAGGTAGCGGCCCGATCTGGAGAACGCATTGTCGGCTTGTGAGATCGGCTTCAGCAAGATCGTCAGGCCTCTGCTACGGGGCTCGTCAGCGGGTTGCGCGGTTCTCTGGCCGGGCCGGCCATCGTCGGGATCAACCGGCCTGCATGTTCTGTATGAAGGCGTTGGAGCGTTCGATCGACTGATTCATGCGTTTGATCAGGGCGTCGATGTCGGCTTTCAGGCTGCCGAACTCCGCGCGCAGGGCGCCGATTGCCTGGGCGTTCAGGTTGTGCTTGAGATAGAGCACGTTGTCCCGCAGGGTGGTGAGCACCGGCTGCATGCTCTTTTCAGCCTGCTTCATGCTCTTCAGCATCTCCTTGTAGCGGGCCTGGGTCTGGCTCAGTTTCTTCGCGCTCGAGGCTTTCAGGCTCTGGTTTTCGTACAGCTTCAGTTCCTGTTGCCACTCCTCGAACAGGGCCTCGGCGACCGATTCGACCTTCACGATCCGGCTGCTGACCCCGGAGGCCGCCGATTCACAGGCCTCATACTCATGGTCCAGCTCCTCGTAGGCCTGCTTGAGGTCGCTCTCTCCCAGACGGATGACAGAGGCGAACTGCTGCAGCGCCGACTGGAACTGCTCCTGAGCCTCGCTCTGGGCGTCCCGCGCCGACTCGACCCGGTCCACCAGGATGTCCCGCTTGTGGATGCCGACCGATTCCATGGTGTCGTAGTAGACGCCGGCGCAGGCACTCAGCAGCAGGAGAGAAAGCAGTGTAAAAAGGCGTAATGGGGACATGTGAACAGGTGCACTCGATTTCTGATAGATTGCGCAATTCTGCCACAGAAACGCCGTTCAAGGCGATGCGGGGCAGCGGGGCAGGCGGCCAGGGGAGCCGGCGGCTATCAGTAGGAATCTGAGGTGAATGGCACTTAACTTAAGGCAGTGGGGTACGCTTTTTTCCCGTGATTCGGTGCGGCAAGCCGCACCCTACCCGGAATTAAACCGTAGAGTGCGGCTTGTCGCACCGTGAATTTCGTTAACTTAACCTCTTGTTCCGGTATCCTCTTCACCCTTTCGCTTAAGTAAACGCCATTCGAATCAGAGGTGACATGCTATACCGCCAGAATCTTCTACTCGGGGCCCTCTTCATTCTGCTCGCCGAGTGGTTTTTCGCCTCCATGGGCGCCACCGTCAAACTGGTGACCGCTGAGCTGCCCAGTGAGATGGCGGTCTTCATGCGCAACCTGTTCGGCCTGGGGCTGATGATTCCCCTGGTCTGGCGCAGAGGTCTGAGCGGACTCAAGACCACGATCTTTCCGATTCACCTGCTACGGTCGGTTGCCGGCGTTTCCGCCATGTACTGCTTTTTCTACGCCCTCTCCCAGCTGCAACTGGCCGACGGCATGCTGCTGAAGATGACCTCGCCTCTGTTCATGCCGCTGATCGCCCTGCTCTGGATCGGCGAGGCGCTGCGCAAGCGTATCCTCATCGCTCTCGGCATCGGCTTCCTCGGTGTGGTGCTGGTGCTCAATCCGGAGGGGGAGTTCAACCGGGTCGCCCTGGTCGGCCTGCTGGGCGGGGCGCTGGCCGCTCTGGCCAAGGTGAGTCTGCGGCGCCTGGGACGCAGCGAGCCCTCGGTGCGGGTGGTCTTCTACTTCGCCCTGCTGAGCACCCTGATCTCGACCGTGCCCATGTTCTGGTACTGGCAGACACCCAACCTGCAGCAGTGGGCGCTGTTCGCCCTGGTCGGCCTGATGGGAACCCTGGGCCAGCTGCTGCTCACCCGCGGCTATGCGATAGCCAGCGCGGCTACGGTCAGCCCCTTCACCTACGCCTCGGTGCTGTTCGGCGCGCTCTACGGCTATCTCTTCTGGTACGAGAGCGTCAGTCTTCAGTTTATCCTAGGGGCATCGTTGATCGGTTTGGCGGGGGTGTTGGCCCTGCGCGGGAGGCAGCCGGCAGAAACCCTCCTGGTCAGCGATGCGGCCAGACCCTGATACAATGGTCCGTCGCGGCGGAGCGCCGCAGCCTGCTACCAGGCCCGTTGATGAGGGGACCGATAGATGTCGATGAACTGGCCACAACTGTTGTCGCGCAAACGGCTGGGCTCCAGCGAGCTGCCCTCCGGCAGCGCCACGCGGACCGATTTTCAACGCGATCATGACCGCATCATCTTCTCCTCCGCCTTCCGCCGCATGCAGGACAAGACCCAGATCTTTCCCCTCTCCAAGATCGACTATGTGCGCACGCGCCTGACCCACAGCCTCGAGTCCTCCAGCGTGGGGCGCTCTCTCGGCACCCTGGTCGGCGAACAGATCATCGCCCGCCATGGTCTGGGCGGTTACGAGGCCTCGGATTTCGGGGATATCTGCGCCGCCGCCTGTCTGGCCCACGACATCGGCAATCCCCCCTTTGGACACTCGGGAGAGGATGCCATCCGCCATTGGGCCGCCTGTGCCGAGTACGGCAAGCAGCGGGTGGCGGTGCTGCAGCGAAGCCAGCGCGAGGACTTCCTCAACTTCGAGGGCAATGCCCAGGGCTTCCGCGTCATCACCCGCCTGCAGAACCGTGACAACCCCGGCGGTCTGCAACTGACCTGCGCCACCCTCGCGGCCTTCACCAAGTACCCTCGGGAGTCGTGCATCGGCAACGGTCGCTTCAATGGGGTGAGCGCCAAGAAGCCGGGCTTCACCGCCGAGGATCATGCCAACTTCACCGAGGTGGCCGAGACCGTCGGACTGATCCGGCGCGATCCGGTGCTGGCGGTCTGGCATCGTCATCCACTGGCCTTTCTGGTGGAGGCGGCGGACGATATCTGCTACCGGGTGATCGATATCGAGGACGGCTTCAGGCTGGGGCACCTCAGTTTTCAGGAAGCGATGGAGCTGTTCAGCGCCGTGTTGTCCGACTCGGCGGGGCAGGCTGCGCGCCTGACTCGGATCACGGGGCAGAAGGAGAAGATCGAGTTCCTTCGGGCCAAGGTGATCAGCCAGGCGATCAGTGAAATTCTGGCCTGCTTTCTGGATCATGAGGCTGCTATTCTCGAGGGCCTCTTCGATGAGCCGCTGATGAGCCATATTCCGCATCGACGGGAGATGGACGAGTTGATCGCCGTCGCCACCGAGAAGATCTATATCGCTCCCGAGGTGATCGAGATCGAAACCGCCGGGTTTCAGGTCATCAGCGAACTGCTGGAGCGCTTTATCCCGATTATCGACGATGTGGCGGAGCATGGGGCGGCGGCCAGCCCCCGCAGTAAGATGATGATCCGTCTGATACCCGAACAGTTTCTCGGTCCCGGCCATCGGCCGGCGTCGGATGGCTATACCCGGTTACTGCGGCTGACCGATTTCGTCTCCGGCATGACCGACTCCTATGCCGTGTCGCTTTACAAAAAGGTCACGGGTATTTCGCTGCCGGGTGGTTGACCCGCGCTAAATGTCACAAATAATTTACGTCTATGGAGGAGAAGCTTCCTCTATATTGATTCCATGGCAGAGGGGTGTTTTTCGAACGGATAGGCAATGCGCCAGGACCTGGAGAAGCGATGGCAGAAGAGTTACTGGCTGGGCGGTCTGGTGGCCGCGCTGCTGGTCTTGAGTGCCTCCGAGGTCATCGTCGAACTGCTGCAACGTAACCAGGTCGAGCGCCAGCGCATCGAGGTCCTGAGCCAGGTGGCGAGCCTGCGGGGGCGGCTGGAAGCTGAAATCAACTCCTCGTTGCATCTGACCCGAGGCCTGATCGCGAACGTGGCGATCAATCCCGACGTCAACACCGACGAGTTCGACGCCCTGGCCAGCGAACTCATCGCCGTCGGGCGCAATATACGCAACATCGGACTGGCCAGAAACAATGTGATCACCCATATCTTTCCGCTGGCCGGTAACGAGGCCGCTCTCGGGCTCGATTACCAAACTCAGCTGGAGCAGTGGCCCGCGATTCGGGAAGCGATGGACAAGCGGGGAACCATCGTCGCCGGTCCCGTCGATCTGGTGCAGGGCGGGCGCGCCTTCATCGCCCGTACCCCGATCTACACGCGGGGGGGGCTGGGTGGCCATCTCGCCCAGCACAAGCCGGCCTACTGGGGCATGGCGTCCATCGTCATCGATATTTCCACCTTGTTCAATTCGGCCGGAATCGAACCGGAAATGAACGGATTGCTGGTTGCTTTGAGGGGCAAGGACGGCAAAGGAGCCGCGGGCGAGATGATCCTTGGGGACCCCGCCGTCTTCGACGCCGATCCCGTGACCCAGTCGGTGATACTGCCGAACGGCAGCTGGCAGATCGGCGCCTGGCCGGTTGGCGGCTGGACCGGCGACGGCGGACTGATCTGGCCGCTGAGGATCGGCGGCTGGCTGATCGCCCTGGCGATCGGCTTTCTGATCGCCATGCTGATACGGGCCAGAGAGGTGAACAAGGCGCTGGCGCTGCACGATCACCTCACTACGCTGCCCAACCGGCGTCTTCTGGAGGATCGCTTCGACCAGGCGATTGCCCGCAGTCAGCGTATCGGAAGCGGGTTTGGTCTGCTCTATATCGATCTCGACGGCTTCAAGGCGGTGAACGACCAGTATGGCCATCGGGTC
>JBNLGI010000236.1:0-8907 GCA_050305975.1 Sedimenticolaceae bacterium
CTGGTCGTCGGCGTGCATCCCTGGGTGGGTTACGAACCCCTCTATCTCGCGCGTGAGCTGAAATGGTTGCCCGATGCGATAGAGCTCCGTGACGACATGACTCTCGCGGCATCCATTGACGATTTGCGCTCCGGTGCGTCCAGCGCGGCGTGTATGACACTCGATGAGATGCTGCGTGCCCGCGATGCCGGTATCCCCTTGTCCGCGGCGCTGGTGTTCGATGTTTCCGCAGGGGCTGATGCGGTCGTTGCGCGTCCGGGGATCGAAACACTGAACGATCTGGCTCAGAAGCGTATCGGCTTCGATCCCGAAGCCCTGGGTGCACTGGTGTTCGAGAAGGTGCTCGAAATGAGCGGGTTGGAGGCTTCGGATGTCATTCAGCTCAACTTACCGCCGGATCGACAGCTCGAAGCCTGGCGTAACAACGAGGTCGATGCCGTCATTACCTACGAACCGATGATCAGCGCCTTTTTGCGTGAAGGCGCACATGTGTTGATCGACAGCCGGCAGATGCCGGACACCATCATCGATGTGTTAGCCGTGCGGCGCGACCGTCCGGAGGTGCTGCCGCTGGTCAGATCCCTGGCGGCTGCCCATTTCCGCGCCGTCCAATACATGCTAACCCACGAGCAGGATTTCCTGCTGCGTGTATCGGCGCGTGAAGAAGTCAGCCCGGAAGAGGCACGCCTCATGCTGGCAGGTGTGTCATTCCCCTCCCCGGCCGCCAACCGATCCTACCTGAGCGGCGCCAATTCACGGCTCGTCCAGGCGGCCGTCAGACTCTCCAGGCTGATGGTACGACGCGGGTTGTTGGAACATGAGGTCACGCTCGACCAACTAGCGCTGCCGGAGGGACTTCCGGGGGAAGGCTAGGAATGAAGCGTACCGGACTCATTCTCCTTGTGCTCATCGGTACGCTCTGGTCGATGGGGCAGGTCGCTGTTGCGCAGAGTGACGCTCGCCTCAGGGTTGGCGTGCTTTCCCTCCGGCCCGCAGCCCACATGATCTCTCAATGGCAACCGCTTGCAAGCTATCTCGAATCCATTCTCGATCTGCCGGTGATCTTGCGCCTGTTTGACCATGACGCACTGGAAGCCGCTGTCAGCCAGCGCGCCGTGGATGTCGTCATAACATCCCCCGGCCAGTTTGTGCTGCTTCAACATACCAGCGGCTTGTCGGCGGCCCTGGCGACCCTGGTCACTGGGCAGCCCGGCTACGAATCAAGCGCCTATGGCGGTGTGATCGTCACCCTTGCCGAGCGCTCTGATATCACATCGCTGCAGGACCTCGCGGGAAAGCGCATTGCCGCCGTCACTCCGCAATCCTTCGGTGGTTATCAGGCTCAGGCCTATGAAATGGTGGAAGCCGGTGTGCCGTTGCCAACGGATGACCGGCTGCATTTCACCGCACTGCCGCACGACAAAGTGATCGCCGAGGTGCTCTCCGGTCGTGCCGACGCCGGTTTTGTCAGAACCGGGATCATCGACGCCCTGGCACGGGAGGGAAAGATCGACCCGGCACGGTTCAAGATCATCAACCGCCAAAACCTTCCCGGATTTCCGGAGGCCTCATCCACCCGGCTCTATCCCGAATGGCCGGTTGCCGTCATGCCGCAGATCGACAAGCAGCTCGCCAGCCGCATCGCAGCCGCACTGCTCTCGATGCCACACGAGAGTCTGGGTGCAGCGACTGAAGTCCACAGTTTCGAGATACCCGCCAATTACGACGGTATCGAAGATCTGTTGCGACGTTTGCGTCTGCCGCCCTTCGAGGGGGTTCCCGAGATCACCCTGGCTGACCTCTGGCATCGCTATGCGCCCTGGATACTGGTGTTGACGGGGTTGCTGCTTCTGCTGACGGGCGCCAGTGTCGGCCTGATCATCCTCTACCGGCAGACGAACCGGTCGGCGGCCGCGGTCAGGAAGCTCAATGCGGAACTCGAGGATGAGCGGCGGCTGTTCATCGGCGGACCGAACGTGGCTTTCAAATGGCGGGCCTCCGAAGGGTGGCCGGTCGAATACGTCTCGCCCAACATCGAGCAGCAATTTGGTTACAGAGTGGAGGATTTTACCGGGGGCAGGGTTCCTTACCTGAGCGTCATCCATCCCGACGACCTTTCCAGGGTTGTCGAGGAAGTGACGGCAGCCGGGCAATCCAAGGCACCTTTCCTGGAACAGGAGTATCGCCTCCGCCATGCGGACGGCGAATATCGCTGGGTCTACTCTTTTACGGTGGTCGCGCGGGATGCCGGTGATGAGGTGGCCGCCTATCACGGCCACCTGAGCGATATTACCGGGCGCAGAGAGACCGATATACAGCTCGAGCAGGCGGTGGAATTTACCGAGGGGATCATCAACGCCATTCCCGACATACTGTTCGAAGTGGATGGCGAGGGGCGCTATCTCAATGTCTGGACGCGCAATCCCGAATTGCTGGCGGCACAAAGGGAGCATCTGCTCGGCAAAACGATTCTTGAGGTGCTTTCGCCCGAGGCGGCCGCTATCACCATGGCAGGTATCCGCGAGGCCGACGAAAAGGGGCTCTCCTTCGGTAACCTCATCCGCATCGATCTACCCCAGGGCGCCCACTGGTTCGAGCTCTCCATATCGAAAAAACCGGCCGCGGATCCCTCGGCTGAACCGCGCTTTCTGGTCGTCTCGCGCGATGTGAGTGAGCGCAAACGCATGGAAGAGGCATTGCGAGCCAGCGAGCAGCGATTCCATGCGATCTTCGAACAGAGTTTCCAGTTCATTGGCCTGATGTCGACCGACGGCACTCTCCTGCAAGCCAACAAGGCCGCCCTCCAGTTTGCCGGGGTCGACGAAGCGCAGGTGCTCGGCAAACCTTTCTGGGAGACCCCATGGTGGGCCCATTCAACACAGTTGCAGCAACGGCTGAAAAAGTCGATCGAGGAGGCGGCAAAAGGGGAATTAGTGCGTTTCGAGGCCAGCCACGTCTCGACTGAGGGGGAGATTCACTATCTCGATTTCTCGGTCAAGCCCATCATCGATTCGGCGGGCCATGTCATCCAGCTCATCCCCGAAGGGCGGGACATCACCGAACGAAAACTCGCCGAAGAGGAGCGTTTACGCTATCGGCAAGAGCTCGAGGAGACGGTCCAGCAGCGCACGACGGAGCTGCTGCTGGCGCGGGATGCGGCGGAGGCGGCGAACAAGGCCAAGAGTGTGTTTCTGGCCAATATGAGTCACGAACTGCGCACGCCGCTCAACGCTATTCTGGGATTCTCCAACCTGGTCCGGCGCGATCTGGCGCTGCCGCCCGAAGAGCGGGAGCACCTCGACATCATCAATCGCAGCGGAGAACACCTGCTCTCCCTGATCAACGATGTGCTGGAGATCGCCAAGATCGAAGCGGGCCGGCTGCAGTTGGAGATCACGCCATTCGATTTCGGCGCTCTGGTACGGGACGTGACAGAGATGATGCAGTTACGCGCGAAAGGAAAGGGGTTGCGGCTAAAGCTGGAGATGACTTCCGACGTTCCGCGCTACATCAAAAGCGACGAGGCGCGTCTGCGCCAGATTCTGATCAACCTCGTAGGCAATGGGATAAAGTTCACCGAAAAGGGCGGTGTCACCATCCGCTTCGGGAGTCACAAGAACGACCGGTTGCTGCTGCTGATCGAAGTCGAAGACAGCGGCCCCGGCATTGGCGAGGAGGACCGCAAGCGACTCTTCAAACCCTTCGTGCAGCTGGCTACCAGCGGAGAACAGAAGGGGACCGGACTGGGGCTGACCATCACCAAGCAGTTCGTCGAACTGATGGGTGGGGTCATCACCCTGGACAGCAGAGTGGGTACGGGCTCTCTGTTTCGAGTGGAGCTACCGGTGGATGTTGCTGAGACCAGTGACCTTGCCAAGCCGAAGTCGAAGCGGTATGGAGAGGTCGTGGGACTGGTGCCAGGGCAACCACGCTACCGCATCCTGGTTGCGGAAGACCAGGCCGAGAGCCGGATTCTGCTGAAGCGGCTGATGAGCGACATCGGACTGGAGGTGAAGGAGGCGGAGAACGGGCTGAGTTGCGTGGAGCGCTTCAAGGCATGGCATCCCGACCTGATCTGGATGGACCGGCGCATGCCTGAAATGGACGGTGATGAAGCCGCGCGCCGCATCCGTCAGCTGCCGGGAGGGGACAAAGTCAAGATCATCGCGGTAACCGCATCGGTCTTCGCGGAGGAGCAGGACGAGATGCTCAAAGCCGGGATGGACGATTTCGTGCGCAAGCCTTACCGGTTCGAGGAGATCTACCGCTGCCTGTCCGAGCAGTTGGGTCTACGCTACAACTTCGAAGAAAAGCCGGATGGCGATAAGGCGGCTGTGGAGCTGACGCCGGAGATGATCGCTGTGCTGCCTGAAACGCTGCGGATCGATCTGAGAGATGCCCTGGAAAGCCTTGAAGCGGGGGCTATATCCGGCGCCATAGAACGGGTGGGGGGATATGATGCCGAACTGCAGAGAGTCCTGAGCCGTATTGCTGATAATTTTGAATACCCGGTGATCCTCAATGCGCTTGATCGCGTGGTGTGATGATGGCGGGAGCTGTCTCGCATCTCGCGGCATCAGCCATCATGGCGAGGCGGCAGATTTTATCTGGGTGCTGAGATGGGATGGGTGCGGGGAGACCACCACAACTTTACATACTGAGCGGTGCGGCTAGCCGCAACGAAATCCGGTCGATCCGGTGTCCGCCTGGAAAATACCGTCCGCTACCAATAGCGCACGCGCCCGGTGTCGACGTGGATGAAGCCGGATTTGGGATAGTAGCCGACGCCGCCGGCCTTGAGGGAGAGCGCGGTCTTGCGCAGCTGCTTCAGATCACAGCCGCAGACGCGGATGTCGATCGCCTTACCCTGCATATGCAGGCTGCGCTTGGCCACGCCGCCGCTCTTGCTGCGCAGCAGTTCGTTGGTTTTGGGGGAGCGGTAGGCGGAGATGATCTCGAATTCCCCCGGCTCCCCAAGCTTGAGCTGCAGTGCGTAGAGCGTATCGAGTAGATCCCGGTCCATGCAGGTCTGCTCGCCGGTCCGGTGGTCCCGCAACAGATGATCGAGCGCCTTGAGATTCTCGGCCAGATACTCGCCGTCGCGCCAGTAGATGACCTCCGCCCGCTCTCCGGTGTGGGTGTGGTGTAAAGCCAGGGTGCGTTGAGACGACGGCGCCACCGCCGCCAATACCGGGGAAACGGCCAGCAGGCCCGCCGTCGAAACCAAGCCGGAGATGAATGCCCTTCTGCTGAGCAGGAAGCCTTGGGGATGGATGATCGGGTCGTCTCGCATGAAACCTGCTGTCTTGGGTTACTGCCGCTGTTGCCGTCATTGTCGGCAGGAGCGAGGCAAAATCCACCGCAGGTTAACAAATTGGGGAGCCGTAAGGCCAACCTTGTGATCGGATTCACGGCTTCTCCGATCTATATTCCTGGTTTGATTGGGGTTTCAGAGTGAAGCAGGTGCCGCTTCACCCGGCCGCAGCACCGTCATCGGATGCTTGCGGCGATCGAAGGCGGGCATCAGCTCGGCATCCCGCTGATAGATGTCGGGACGGAAATGGACCTCACCCTCCGCGTCGACCCAGCTGGTGAAGTAGGTCAGATAGACGGAGAGGGGCTCCCGCAGGGGCGTGATCAGGGTCTCCCCCGTCTCCAGGGCCCGCTTGAATCGCTTTGCCTCCCATGGATCGGCGCGCTTGCTCAGCAGCCGGGCCAGACGCTCCGCCCGCTCCACCCGCACACAACCCGAGCTGAGCGCCCGCTCGCTACGGCCGAAGAGGCTTACCGAGGGCGTGTCGTGAAGATAGATGGCATAGCGGTTGGGCATGTGGAATTTGACCCGACCGAGGCTGTTGCCGGCGCCGGCCTCCTGCCGGAGTACGAAGGGAAAGTTGTCCCGGTCATAGGGCGACCAGTCTATGGACGCCGGATCGAACGCCTCCCAACCGGCTCCGTTGCGCCGATAGACCTGGATTCTCTTCTGGGTCAGATAGCCGGGATCGGTCTGTTGCTGGGGCAGCATATCCTCGACGGCGATGCGACGGGGCACGGTCCATTGCGGATTGGCCACCAGGTGTGTGATGCGACTGACCATGGAGGGGGTCGGCCGCTCCTCGCTGCCGTTCACCGTGCGGGCGGCGAAGATCACCCGGCCTTGCGAGTGGAATTCGACATCGAATCCCGCCGTATTCACCCACAGATGCTCCGCCTCCATCTCATGGGGCAGCCAGCGCCAGCGCTCCAGGTTGATGCGCAGCTGGTCGATGCGTCTCGCCACCGGTAGGTTCAACGCTTCCAGGGTCTCGGGTCCCGCCACGCCGTCGGGCGTCAGGCCATGTCGCTGCTGAAAACGTTTCAGTTCAGCTTCCAGTTGGGCATCGAACAGTTCGGGGTCGTTCTCCTGCGCCAGCACCCGACCCGTCTCCAGGGCCAGTCGTTCGCGCAGTCGTTCAACCCGGGGGGCGCGCTCGCCCGGGCGCAGGCTGGTGTCGGCCACCACCACCGGCCAGCCCCCCGCCCGCTCGATGGCCCGGTAGCGCGCCAGCGCCTGGCGCAGGTGTTGGTACTCCGGATTCGCGGGGCTCAGTTGCGCCAGCATGTCGGCGAGACGATCCTGCGCCAACGCCTGGATCAGGGTCGCCACAGGATCGAAGGGTTCGCGCTCTTCCATCCAAAACGGGTCGAACGCCCGCATGGCCGGGTTACCCTGTCGCAGATCGACGGCAAGGCGCAGGTAGGCGTCGGTGAGCAGAAGTTCACGCAGCACGCGCTCTTCCGATCCGGACCGATCCTGCAGTCTCAGCAGATGGACCAAGTGGTAGTCGGCGGGGTCCAGCCCCTCCTCCCCTGCCGTTTTCAGCCAGGCCAGGAGCTGAACTCCCCGCCCATTCATACGCCCCTGGCTATGCCAGATGGAAGTGGCGTCAAGTTGATCGTAGAGGCGGTGAATCGCCGGCCAGTCGAGGTCCAGCTTGTGCGCCGGGCTGACCTCCACCTGCTGTATCAAGCCGGCCGTCTCGAAGCTCACGACGGCCGCCTCGAGCGTGGGTACGGCCAGCAGCATGACCAGCACCAGATCGTTTCCCAAAGCCCTGATTCCCAAGATTGCCTCCACGCCGGCCTCATGCGGGCGTAGCGATATTAGGGTCTTATCGATTAGACAGCTCCGGCATGGAAAGCTTACGCGGCCGGTCTATCTTCATTCTAATCCGTGGACAACGGGCCGGAATTGAAAAAATGTCAAATCTCTCCCCAGCACGGGGGGATCGCGGTCAGTTCGGGAATCAGCTTCCCGGCCGTTCAGGCCCGCTCGCCATCAAAAGCGAGGGTCTCGCGGATATGGCGGCAGCCGCTGAGCACCATCAACAGCCGGTCGACCCCCAGCGCCACCCCGGCCGAGGGCGGCATGCCCGCCTCGAGGGCGGCCAGCAGGTGCGCGTCCGGCGGCACCTCGGGCAGCCCCAACGCCTGACGGCGCCGGTTATCCTCGGTAAAGCGCCGCTGCTGCTCGGCGGCATCGACCAGTTCGTGAAAGCCGTTGGCGATCTCCACCCCCGCGAGATAGAGTTCGAAACGCTCCGCCAGCGGGGGATCCCCGACGCGCACTCGGGCCAACGCCGCCTGGGATTCCGGATAGTCGTAGATGAAGGTCATGCCCCGGGCGCCCAGGTGGGGCTCGATGAGATGGCTCAGCAACAGGTCGAGCCAGGCATCCCGGCTCTCCAGACGCAGCGTCTCCGCGCCGGCGATCCCCGCCGCCATCGCGCATTGGCGCAGGCTCTCGAGCGACGACCGGTGCGGATCGACCCGCAGATGGCGCTGGAAGGCCTCGGCGTAGCTCAGCCGCTCCACCGGCAGTGGCTGAGGCGACAGCGCCGTGATCAGGGAGGCCACCTCCTGCATCAGCTGGTGATGGTCGAATCCCGGCCGGTACCACTCGAGGAGGGTGAACTCCGGATTGTGCCAGCGTCCCTGCTCGCCGTTGCGGAAGACCCGGCAGAGCTGGTAGATAGGGCCGCTGCCGGCGGCCAGCAGCCGCTTCATGGGAAACTCGGGGGAGGTCTGGAGATACCGCTCGGCACCCGTCGCCGCACCGGGTCCGGTGAAGCGTGTAACGAAGCTCTCGATGGCGGGATCGGTGACCCCGAAACGGGAGCAGGCCGGCGTCTCTACCTCGAGCACCCCGGCCTGCCGGAAGAAGTCGCGGATCCGCGCCAGCAGCTCGGCCCGGGCCCGGAGCATCTCCAGGTCGGCCGAGGGCCGCCAGTCGCTCGATTCGCTCATGGCCGTGCGGCTTACTCCTCTTTGGCCCGGGAGACGTACTCGCCGGATCGGGTATCGACCTTGATCGCCTCGCCGATCTGCACGAACAGGGGCACGCGCACCACGGCGCCGGTCTCCAGGGTGGCCGGCTTGCCGCCGCTGCCGGAGGTGTCGCCCTTGAGGCCGGGATCGGTATCGGTGATGGTGAGCACCACGAACTTGGGGGGCTCGACGATGATGGGCGCCCCGTTCCACAGGGTCACGGTGCAGAGATCCTGCTCCTTCAGCCACTTCACGCTGTCGCCCACGGCGGCGGCATCGGCGCTGACCTGCTCGAAGCTGTTGGGATCCATAAAGTGCCAGAACTCGCCGTCGGAGTAGAGATACTGCATGTCGGTCTCGTGGACGTCGGCCCCCTCCACCGTATCACCCGACTTGAAGGTCTTCTCCAGGACTCGGCCGGTCTTGAGGTTGCGGATCCTCACCCGGTTGAAGGCCTGGCCTTTGCCAGGCTTGACGAATTCGTTTTCAATAATCGAGCAGGGGTCGCCATCCAGCATGATTTTCAGACCGCCCTTAAACTCATTGGTACTGTAGGTAGCCATGTCTTCCTCACGAAACAGATCGAATGCGGCGCACATC
>JBNLGI010000237.1:0-13473 GCA_050305975.1 Sedimenticolaceae bacterium
GTTCTGTTTCAGGATCAGGGGTTGAACCTCCTCCTTGAATCCCGCCTTTTGGAAATCACTGAACCAGCGCTCCGGTGTGATCAAAGGAAAGTCGGTGCCGAACAGCATCTTGTGCTTGAGTCGGGTATTGGCGTACTGCACCAGTTGGGGCGGGAAATATTTCGGTGACCAGCCGGAGAGGTCGATGTAGACATTGGGCTTGTGCAGACAGACCGAGAGGGCCTCATCCTGCCAGGGCCAGGAGGGGTGGGCGATGATGATCTTCATCTCTGGAAAGTCCACCGCCACATCGTCGAGATGGATAGGGTTGGAGTACTTCAGACGTAAACCGCCGCCACCCGGCATGCCCGTTCCCATGCCGGAGTGGCCGCTGTGGAACAGCGCCGGCAGGCGGTATTCGCTGATCAGCTCGTAGAGCGGATAGGCCAGAGTGTCGTTAGGCTTGAATCCCTGCAGGGTGGGGTGGAACTTGAAGCCGGCAACGCCAAACTCCTCGATCAAACGGCGCGCCTCCCGCAGCCCCTGTTTGCCCCGGTGCGGATCGATACTGGAGAAGGCGAGCATGATGTCGCTGTTCTGCTGCGCCATGGCGGCCACATCTTCGTTCGAGATACGCTGCCGATCGGTCTGGAAGTCGGCGTCGACGGAGAACATGACCAGGCCGATGCGCCGCTCCCGGTAGTAATCGATGGTCTCGGCCATGGTGGGTCGGTGGCTGATGCCGAAATAGCGCTCCGCGGCCTCGTCGAATGCCCGGCCGGCCTCATCGTCCGGATGGCGGCAGGAGATTTCCGCATGGGTATGGATATCGATGGCGACCAGATCGTTGCTATTCATGGTGGGTAAACTTTTTTAAAAAATTTTGAAACTGGCAAAAAAGGCGGAAAACGAGCGTTCAATATCAAGTAGATTGACACACTGAGATACTCTATGCTCGACTCTTCACACAAGCAAGCCAATACAACCCGGCCCAGTTCGGGGTTAAGGGAAAGCGAAGCGAGAAGAGATGACCATGAAATTGTGTCAGCCAACAAATGAACAGTCGGATGCAGAAGAACTGGATAAGCTGCAGAATCAGCAGGACAGGCCTTTGGGAGTGGCCTACATGGTGGGGCGCCTTGATCGGGCATTGAGGCACCAGTTTCGCCGGGTGCTCGAACCTTTGGGTCTGACCCTGGGACAGTACACCGCACTCTCCGTATTCTGCAGCAGCGGGCGGCTTTCCAACGCCAAGCTGGCCGAGCGCACCATGGTCTCGCCCCAGGCGGCCAACGAACTGATCAAGGGTATGGAGAAGAGCGGTTGGATCGTGCGCAAACCCGATCCCAATCACGGTCGCATCATCCAGATCGGCCTGACCAGAGAGGGCAAGCAGGTGCTGGCCCGCTGCAACAAGGTGATCTCCAAAATGGAAAAGGAGATGTTGAAGGGGCTCAGCAACAAGGAGATCGCCACGCTGCACGGTCAGTTGCGCAGCGCGGTGGGTGTGTTGAGAGAACTTTAGTCCGGGTTGGTTTCTTCGCGCTTCGCAATGTCTGACAATGCCGCTTGTCCGTGGCATGGCTCAATGGCGATCTGACGCTTCGGCTTCCGGCAAAAAGGCGCAAGCCGCAGCCTGAATAGCGGCTGACGCCCGTACTCTTCGTGTCAAACCTGCCGATCCGGCAACCACTCCGCTACGCAACCTGGATGGAGCCAAGTCTAATCTGGGAACGAACTTCTCACGTTCGGATTCCGCGTGGTTGCATCCGGGTTATCTGCTGCAGCCTGTGCGCTGCTGACAACTACCTGCCAGAGACGAGCGGCGCATGCCCATGCGGCAGGTTGGCGGGGCAGGGTTCCACCCTGGACTCCAGCTCCAAGTCGGGTGGATCCCGGCTCGCCAATTCCGTATGTATGAGATCAACCGGTAGGGTCCTTGTTGGTAATTGACTTCACTGCCGATGCGCCCTTAATATCAGGTAACTTGATATAAGAGCGCACACGCGATCCCGGGTGCGCGCGCATAAGTCGACACGGCAACTACACATTCGGAGGAAGTCATCCCATGGAAATCAAAGCAGCCGTCGCTCACGAGCAGGGCAAGCCACTCACCGTCGAATCGGTCAATCTGGAACCACCTCGCGCTCATGAGATCCTGGTGCGGGTCGTTGCCACCGGTGTCTGCCACACTGATCTGGTGGTGCTGGCGGGACATCTGCCGACACCCTTTCCGGTGGTGCTGGGACATGAAGGGGCTGGCGTGGTGGAGCAGGTCGGCAGTGGCATCACCAAGGTAAAACCCGGCGATCACGTGGTCATGACCTACAACTCCTGCGGTGTCTGTCCGAGTTGCAGCGATCACGCCAGCAGCTACTGTCATGAGTTTTTCCCCCGCAACTTTTTTGCTGTGCGTGCCGATGGGACCAGTGCGCTGAGTCGTGAAGGCGATTCGATCCACGGCAATTTTTTCGGACAGTCCTCCTTCGCCACCCATGCCCTGTGCCACGAAACCAATGTGGTGAAGGTGTCGACGGATCTGCCGCTTGATCTGCTCGGTCCCCTGGCCTGCGGCATCCAGACCGGCGCCGGCGCGGTGATGAACGCCCTCAAGGTCACGGCCGGACGTTCGCTGGTCGTCTTCGGCACCGGATCGGTGGGACTCTCCGCCGTGATGGC
Source organism: Sedimenticolaceae bacterium (assembly GCA_050305975.1). Taxonomy (GTDB): domain Bacteria; phylum Pseudomonadota; class Gammaproteobacteria; order Chromatiales; family Chromatiaceae; genus Thiodiazotropha. The sequence continues at coordinate 2,659 of JBNLGI010000237.1, forward strand.
GGCCAAGGTGGTGGGGGCTTCCACCATCATCGCCGTGGATATGAACGACGAGCGTCTGACTATGGCCGGACAACTGGGGGCTACCCACAGCATCAATCCCGGCCGGCACAACGTGACGGAAAGGATCATGGAGATCACCGGCTTCGGGGTCGACTTCGCGCTCGACACCACCGGCTTGCCAAGCGTGATCAAAGACGCGGTCGAATCACTGGCGCCGCGGGGTACCTGCGGCATCCTCGGGGCTCCTGCTCCGGAGACGCAGATCGTCCTCGACGAGACCCATTTCATGAGCGGGGGACGCCGCCTCATCGGCATTGTGGAGGGGGATGCCAATCCCGACACCTTCATTCCGATGCTGGCGGACCTCTATGCCAAGGGGCTGTTCCCATTCGATCGATTGGTGAAGTTCTACGACCTGGATCAGATCAATCAGGCGATCGCGGATTCAGAGAGCGGACAGACCATCAAGCCGATCATCCGCATGCAGTAATCCGGGCCGGGGAGTCGCTGCTCTTCACTCATTCCAATATCGGAGAGAACCATGTCAAAACAACAGCTCGATGCCATCCTGCAGCTCGCTGCGGAGGCGCCGTCGCCGGAGCAACCCACGCCGGCAGCCATGCGCGTCTGGTTCGAGGCGATCAACGCCCAGACCCCGGTGGCCGAAGGGGTGGAGATCAGTCCCGTGAGCTCGGGTTGCTGGACGGGAGAGTGGCTCAGACCCTCCCAAAGCGATGGCAGGCGTTTGCTGATCTACTATCACGGCGGCGGCTTTCTGTTCGGCTCCCCGCTGTCGCATCGTGCCGTCACCACCCAGCTGGCGCAGCTCAGTGCGGCGCCTGTATTGAGTATCGACTACCGACTGGCGCCCGAACATCCCGCTCCCGCAGCACATGACGACTGTTTCGACGCCTATCGCTGGGCCCTGGAACAGGGCTTCGATGCCTCAGCCATCGCGCTGGCGGGGGATTCGGCCGGAGGCAATCTGTCACTCTCCACGGCCATCCGCGCCCGTGACGCGGGCCTGCCGCTGCCGGGTTGCGTGGTCATGATGTCGCCCGCCCTCGATCTGGCGGGTGACGGTGAATCCCACACCAGGCTGAAGGATGCGCCACTCCTGACAAAGGAGCTGGTCGATCTGTTCAACCGGGCATATGTGGGAGAGGGGGATCTGCGCTCCTCCCTGGTGACGCCCTTCTACAGCGACATGTCAGGACTGCCGCCGGTCCTGATCCACGTGGGATCGAACGAAATGCTGGTGGACGACAGCGTGACGGTTGCCGAACGCATCAAGCAGGCCGGCAGTCCGGTCGAGTTGAAAGTGTGGCAGGAGATGGTCCACTGCTGGCAGCTCTACGGCCCGATGCTGGATGAAAGCATGCAGTCGATGGAGGAGATCGCCCGGTTTGTGATGGCGCATACGGGCTGAGTTGACTTCGTTTGGTGGGGCAGGGCCCCACCCTATACTCGAATCAGGCTGTAGGGTGGGGCTCTGCCCCACCGTGTGTGTCGCTTTGGTCTTGATATCCGTCAGAGATCCAGCACCAGCCGTCCGCTCTTGGCGCGGGAACAGCAGGGGGTGAACTGGTTGTTGAGTGCACGCTCCTGCTCGGTCAAGAAGCGGTCCCGGTGATCGGGTTCGCCCTCCAGCACCCGTGTCATGCAGGTGCCGCAAACCCCCTCTCCGCACGCCACCGGGATAGCGATGCCCGCTTCTTCGAGTACCTCGAGCGGGGACTTGTCGGCCGGGACCGTCAACAGTTTGCCGCTGCTCTTGATCTCGAGTTCGAAGCTGGCGTCGTCCGTATGCGCCTCCGGTGAGGCGGAAAAATACTCCCGATGCACCTGTTCCGCAGGCCAGCCGTGGGCCGAGGCCCGCTCCAGCACATGGTCGAGGAAACCGGCGGGGCCGCAGACATAAAGATGGGTGCCGGCTGAGGGATTCGCCAATACCCTGTCGGCATCGAAATGCTGTTCCGGTGTTTCATCATCGAAGTGGAAGTGGACCTGATGGGCAAAGTCGGACTGCGCAATCTGCTGCATGAAAGCCGTGCGGCTCTTGGATCGGGTGCAGTAGTGCATTTGGAAATCCTCGCCGGCACCGGCGAGGGTCCGGGCCATGCAGAGAATGGGAGTGACGCCGATGCCGCCCGCAAGCAGCAGGCTGCGCTCGGCCTTCTCCGCCAGGGGAAAGAGGTTGCGCGGTTCACTGATCTGCAGGCGATCGCCTTCGGTCACCTGTTCGTGCAGGGCGACGGAGCCGCCGCGGGAGGCGGGGTCCTTGAGGACGCCGATGAGATAGCTTTTGGTCTCTCCCGGATGGTTGCAGAGCGAGTATTGGCGCACCAGGCCGTTCGGCAGGTGCACGTCGATATGCGCGCCCGGATCGAACGCCGGCAGGTCGAGGTCATCGCAACGGGCGAGTTCAAAGGTGTAGATATCCTCGGCTTCCTGCTGTTTGGAGGTGACGGTCACTTCGATCATGCTGTCACCCTCCCACCTGGATCTTGCCGATCTCGGAAGCGCCAGCCGACTGTTCCTGCTCGATCATGCGTTCGATGAGGCGTCGGGCCTGCACGCCGCCGCTGTCGATATCCAGCTTCAGCAGCCGCTTGTCGGGGAAGTGGTGCTGCAGATTCTTCTGCTGCTGCTCGAGCATCTCCAGATCCTCGGCGAAGATCTTGCCCTGACCCTCGCGGATGCGATCGGTGAGCGCTTTGTCCTCGGGCTTGAAGGCCCGGGCGAAGCCCCAGAAGTACCACATGGAGTTCTCGTTCTCCGGGGTGATGAAGTCGACGACGATCGCATTCACCCGATGCGCCGCGTCCGCCTCGCGGCCGCCTTTGCCCGCATGGGCCACGCCCACCTCGATCATGATGTGGCTGGGGGGCGTGAAGTGGCAGATCTGCCAGCGATCGACCGGCACGTCATGGGCGAGCCCATTGGCTTGCAGGGCGGTTTGCCAGAAGGGGGGCGCCAGGGCGTTTTCCATGAAGCGGCTGGTGATGACCTCATCACCCTCGAGTCTGGTCGAGACCGGCGTTTCGTCGATCTCCTTCTGGCCGATGCTGGTGGCGTGTACATAGGTCTCGTGGGTCAGGTCCATCAGGTTGTCGATCATCAACCGATAGTCGCACTCGATATGGAAGATACCGCCGCCGAAACCCCAGGCGGGATCGTTGTTCCAGGTGAACACGGGGATATCCTCCGGTTTCGCCTGTGCCGGATCTCCCGGCCAGATCCAGATGAAGCCGTCACGCTCCTCGACCGGATAGGCGTGGATGCAGGGGAAGCCCTGCACCCGCTGTTTGGGCATGGAGTCGGTCTTGCCATCGCGTCCCATCTTCAGGCCGTGGTAGCCGCAGACCAGCTTGCCGTTCTCGATGAAGCCGAGGGAGAGGGGTGCGCCGCGGTGAGGGCAGAAGTCCTCGACAGCGGCGACCCGGCCTTCGCCATCGCGATAGAAGGCGATCTTGTCGCCACAGATCTGCCGCGCCAGGGGTTTGTCGGTCAGCTCATCGGAGGTGCAGGCGACATACCAGGTGTTTTTCGGAAACATGGGTCAATCCTCTACTTTGGGTTAAACGTGCAGCTGGCATATTTTTGTAATATTGGATCCAATAAAAGCACAGCGTCGCCATAATATCAAGTAAACTGATATAAAGCGGCTACGATACTTTTTTCGCCATGTGTCTTGGATATGTAGTGAATAACCGTACAAAAGTGATGGCTGTTCGGTTTTGTCTGTGGATTTAGTGGTGTGGGTGGCTATTTGAAAGGTCGGATTTTCAATGGATTCCATGTATATTGGATCCCATTGAGTCGCTTCTCCCATATGTTGGGAGTCCTGCCGGGGGCGAGGAGTCGTGCAGCTTCTACTGCGCCCGATACGGCCGAACGACGAGCGGTGACAACTGAAGGGAAGATCCAGCCATGGCAAAACAAGGTCAGCGTGTGCTGAGCGCGCTACGTCAGATGATCATCACCGGAGAGCTTGGCGCCGGGGAGCGGTTGGCTGAAATTCCCACCGCCGAGCAACTCGGTGTCTCCCGCATGCCGGTACGCATCGCCTTCCGCACCCTGGAGCAGGAGGGTCTTTTGACCAAGCTGCCGAGAAGGGGCTATCGCGTGCGCGAGGTCACCGCCGAAGAGATCAACGGTGCGGTGGAGGTGCGCGGCGTGCTGGAGGGGCTGGCGGCATCCCAGGCAGCGCGGAAGGGGCTTGCGGATGCGCGACGACAGGATTTGATGGCCTGTCTGACGCAGGGCGACGCCCTGTTTGCCAAAGGTTTTGTCACCGAAGGGGATCTGGAGACCTATCACGATATCAACAAACGGTTTCATGGCCTGATCGTCGACGCCAGCGGGAACCCCGCCATCGCGGCCGCCCTGACGCGGGGCGAGCATCTGCCTTTCGCCTCCGTCAGTGCGTTGGCCATCGACTGCGATCACCTGGAGCTGGAGTACAGACGCTTCAACTATGCCCACATGCAGCACCATGCCGTATTCGACGCCATCGAGCAGGGACATGGGGTGCGCGCCGAAGCGATCATGCGGGAGCACGCCAACGCCACTTTGCGTTATGCGACGATGTTTGGCGCTGCCCCGGGCGAGGTGGGTAGAATGCGGGTGATCGGGGTTCGCAAGCCGCTGGCGTGATCTCTCGTCCAACCCGAAATGGGCTGCCGGCGGCGCACTGCAACGGAGGAGAGCGGGGATGAAATATCGAGGCAGCTGTCACTGCGGACGGGTGGCCTTCGAGGTCGAAGGTGAGCTCCAGGGGATCCTGGACTGCAACTGCTCGATCTGTTCGCGCATGGGTTCTCTGCACTGGTTCGTGTCGCGGGATCAGCTGACCCTGCTGACACCGCAAGCCGACCTCGCGGACTACACTTTCGGACCGCGTACCATCCACCACTATTTCTGTCCCACATGCGGTATTCACCCCTTCGGTGAAGGCGTCGATCCACAGGGTCGGAAAACGGCGGCAGTCAACCTGCGCTGTCTGGAAGGGGTCGACCTCGCTGCCTTGTCCGTCGGCCATTTCAATGGCCGTAATCTCTGAGAAACCATTCGACACCGATATGCAGTGGTGGCCAACAGGAGAGGAGTAGAGCGCATGTCGCAACTCGAACACTTCACCCATCTGGTTGCCGGCGAGGTCGTGCCGGCTGGACGGCTGCAGGTGGTCGCGCCTTTCGACCGCGCACCCATCGCCACCATCGACACCCTTGATCTCTCCGGAGTCGAGCAGGCGCTTGGGGTGGCCCGCGCCCTGTTCGAGCGTCGCCAGCAGTGGCTGCCGCTGTACCGGCGCATCGAGATCCTCAAGCAGGCCGCACACATCATGGCCGGGCGGGCCGAGGAGCTGGCGCTGGAGGCGGCACGCGAGGGCGGCAAGCCGCTGCCCGACTCCCGGGTCGAGGTGGCGCGGGCCATCGACGGCATGCAGATCTGCATCGAGACCCTGCGCAGCGAGGCCGGAGAGGAGATCCCCATGGGGGTGAATGCCGCTTCCCAGGGGCGGCTCGCCTTCACCCATCGCGAGCCGATCGGGGTGGTGGTGGCGGTGAGCGCCTTCAACCATCCGCTCAACCTGATCGTGCACCAGGTGGGACCGGCGGTGGCCGCCGGCTGTCCGGTGATCGTCAAACCGGCGGAGGACACGCCGCTCTCCTGCATGCGCTTCATCCAGATCCTGCACGAGGCGGGGCTGCCCGAGGGGTGGGCCCAGGCCCTGCTGACCAGCGATCATGCAGTGGCGGAAAGACTGGTGACTGATCCGCGGGTCGACTTCTTCAGCTTCATCGGCAGCGCCAAGGTCGGCTGGATGCTGCGTTCCCGGCTCGCTGCCGGTACCCGCTGCGCCCTGGAGCACGGCGGCGTGGCGCCGGTCATCGTCGAGGCCGACGCCGATCTGGCCGACGCCCTGCCGCTGCTGGCCAAGGGGGCCTTCTACCACGCGGGCCAGGTCTGCGTCTCGGTGCAGCGTGTCTTTGCTCACCGTTCCATCGCCCGCCGGGTGGCCGAGGGTCTGGCGGCCGAGGGGGGCGGGATGACTGTCGGTGATCCAACCCTGGCCGAGACCGCCATCGGTCCCCTGATCCGCCCGCGGGAGCTGGAGCGGGTGCACGAGTGGGTGACGGAAGCGGTCGCTCTCGGCGCCGAGCTGCTCTGCGGCGGTGCGCCGATCTCCGAGACATGCTACCCCGCCACCGTGCTGCTCGATCCACCGCCGGAGGCGAAGGTCAGTAGGCTGGAGGTGTTCGGGCCGGTGGTCTGCGTCTACAGCTGCGACGACATGGATCAGGCCATCGCCCAGGCCAATGCGCTGCCCTACGCCTTTCAGGCGGCGGTCTTCAGCAACAACCTGCAACGTGTCTTGCGCGGCTACAAGTGGCTCAACGCCTCGGCAGTGATGGTCAACGACTTCACCGCCTTCCGCGTCGACTGGATGCCCTTCGCCGGCCTGCGCCAGTCGGGGCTCGGGGTGGGCGGCATTCCCCATACCCTGCGTGACATGCAGGTGGAGAAGATGCTGGTGGTCCGTTCGCCGGAGTTGTGATCCGGGGTCGGTAAACAAGATCGATCGTTCCACGCCGCTATCGGGCGTACTGGTGGGGCAGGGCCCGTTGATTCAGGGTGTAGGGTGGGGCTCTGCCCCACCACCTGTGCATGATCATACCCCTCTCGGTGCGGCAAACCGCACCCTGCGGCAATTGGGAAGTGGGATGCGGCTTGCCGCAGCGTATCGTTGTCGTCTCAATCGGCGCGCTGTCTGGGCTTGGCGAAACGGCACTTGCCGGTCTGGGCGTCCGGACTGGTGAAACGGCCTTCCTGAATAAAGTGGAGCGCCTCCTCGATCACCTGGGTGTCCTGCATCATGAAGGTGTGGGTGACGGGCAGGGCGATGAAGCTGCACATGCCGGCGACCTTGGTCCGTTCCAGCGAGACCTTGCCGTCGTCAGGGTCGGGCAGAAAATTGGAGAGGATGGGATTGAAGGTCCTGGTGCCGGCGATCACCCCCAACTCGAAGTTGACCGCGCCGAGGTGGTTGGGGACGCTCTCAGGGTCGGTGCCGAGCTGCCGGCCGGCCGGGCCGTTGAGAAATTCGAAGCCCGGTAAGTCCTTCAGATTGTCGACCACCTCGCTGCCCCGGTTCGGCGGGCCGAGCATCACCACCCGTTTCAGGCCGTCCGGCGGATGCCGGCTGTAGTACTGGCGCACCAGGATGCCGCCCAGGGAGTGGGTGATGAAATTGACCGGCTGCGCGGCGGCCACGCGGCAGCCCTGCAGACCCTCCGGGACGGCGACTTCCGCCAGTGCCTCGATCGGTTTTTCCCGCGAAGGGTAGTCCACATTCACCACCCGGTAGCCCGCTGTCTCGAGCGCTTCAGCCAGCGTCTCCATGGAGTCGGCCGTACGCGCCAGTCCATGCAGCAGCACCACGCACTCGGCAGCCGGGAGTTTCGGCGCGTTCAGCGTCAGGAGCAAGCCCAGGGCGAGCAGCTGAAGACCCTTCATCTTCACTTCTCCCTGTCGATGACCTCGCAGAGCAGAGTCCCCTCCGCGAGCCGTGCCTTGACACGTTCGCCCGGCGCCACCTCCTTGGCGGCGCGGACGATCTGACCGTCCCGCTGGCGCACGACGATGGCATAGCCTCGGGAGAGGGTGTTGAGCGGGCTCAGGGTGTGCAGGTCCCGGGCCTGTTGGGCGAGGCGGTTGCGGGCCGTCTCGAGACGCCTCTGCATAGCTGTCCGCAAACGCCCGTCGAGTTGTTGGTGAATCATCCGCAGCCGCTCCAGACGTTTGCCCGGCGAGTGGCTGAAGAGACGGGTTTGCAACTGCTCCAGCCGGCGGTTGTGGCGCAACAGCAGGAGATCGGTGGTCCGCAGCAGCCGCTGGGCCAGCTCGTCCAGTCGCTGGGCGCGCTGCTGCAGGCGCTGGGCCGGGTGTTGGCGCTGCAGACGCCGCAGCAGACCGTCCAGCCGTTCTCCATGTTGGCGCAGGTGCCGTCTCGGCACCTGCAGCAGGCGTTGCGCGAGCTGGTCCAGGCGCTGGCGCCAGGCCATCTGGTCCGGCGCCACCAGTTCGGCGGCGGCGGATGGGGTCGGCGCCCGCCGGTCGGCGACGAAGTCGGCAATGGTGAAGTCGATCTCGTGGCCCACGCCGCTGACCACCGGGATCCGCGAGGCGTGGATCGCCCGCGCCACCGCCTCGTCGTTGAAGGCCTGCAGATCCTCCAGAGAGCCGCCGCCGCGGCTGAGGATCAGCACGTCGCACTCGTTGCGCCGGTTGGCCAGTTCCAGCATGCGCACGATCTGCCGGGGCGCCTCCTCACCCTGGACCTGTACCGGATAGATGACGACCGGCAGGGCGGGGAAACGCCTGCGCAGCACGCTCAGCAGGTCGCGGATGGCCGCGCCGGTGGGGGAAGTGATCAAGCCGATCCGGCGGGGAAGCTCGGGCAGGGGCTGCTTGTGCTCGCTGGCGAAGAGTCCCTCGGCGGCGAGTTTCTCCTTCAGCTGTTCGAAGGCCAGGCGCAGGGCTCCCTCGCCGGCCGGTTCCATGTGCTCGACAATGAGCTGGAATTCGCCGCGCGCCTCGTAGAGGCTGACGCGCGCGCGCGCCAGCACCTGCTGGCCGTTGGCCGGCTGAAAGCGTAGCTGCTGGCGTTTCATGCGGAACATGGCGCAACGCACCTGGGCGGCTTCGTCCTTGAGGCTGAAATAGATGTGGCCGGAGGCGGGCTGCGCCAAGTTGGAGATTTCGCCGCTGATCCAGAGCAGGGGGAAGCTGCCTTCGAGCACGGCGCGGGTTTCGCGCACCAGGCGGGAGACGCTGTAGATGTCGCGCTGTGGGGCTTCGAGCGGGGACATGGCGGCTGTGTTGGTCGGTTCCGTGGCCGAAATGGCTCCCTATGATAGCAGAGGAGCGGTGCAGCAGGCCGCAACCCGCCACGGATCGCTCGTGGTTGTGGCGTCAAAGCCCAGGCTGAGACTTGCCGCAGCATGGAACGGGGTGTGGTTGACCCAGGGTTATCGGTGGTGCAGGGCCCTACCCTACGGGCGGGGGCTGCCGCAACATAACGCCCCCGGTCCGGCCTGGCGGTTTTCGCGGTTTACCCGCCACACGGCAAATTCTATAATGCGCGGCTAACTTCACCCCCACCCCGGAACAAATGCCATGCGAGTAATCGAGGAAGCCCTCACATTCGACGATGTCCTGTTGGTCCCTGCCCACTCCCTGGTACTGCCCAAGGATGTCGACCTGAGAACCAAGCTCACCCGGGGCATCGAGCTGAATATTCCACTGATCTCCGCCGCCATGGACACGGTGACCGAGTCCCGTTTCGCCATCGCCCTGGCGCTGGAGGGGGGCATCGGCATCGTGCATAAGAACATGACGCCGGAGCAGCAGGCGGGCGAGGTCAACCGGGTCAAGAAATACGAGAGCGGCGTCATCCGGGAGCCGATCACGGTCGGACCCTATGTCAGCATCGGCGAGGTGGTGGAGTTGACCCGCTCGCACAATATCTCCGGCGTACCGGTGGTCGACGGCAAGGAGCTGGTGGGCATAGTCACCGGACGCGATCTGCGCTTCGAGCGCAAGATGGACGATCCGGTGCGCAACATCATGACCCGCAAGGAGAAGCTGGTCACCGTCAAAGAGGGTGCCAGCCGAGACGAGGTGATGGAGCTGCTGCACAAGCACCGCATCGAGAAGGTGCTGGTGGTGGACGACAACTTCGAGCTGCGCGGCATGATCACGGCCAAGGACATTCAGAAGGCGAAGGACAACCCCAACGCCTGCCGCGACGACCAGGAGCGGCTGCGGGTCGGCGCCGCGGTGGGTGTCGGCGCCGGTACCGAGGAGCGGGTCGACGCCCTGGTCAAGGCCGGGGTCGACGTGATCGTGGTCGACACCGCCCACGGCCACTCCCAGGGCGTGCTCGACCGGGTCGCCTGGGTCAAGAAACACTATCCCGAGGTGCAGGTGATCGGCGGCAACATCGCCACCGCCGACGCCGCCCGGGATCTGGTCAAGGCGGGCGCCGATGCGGTCAAGGTCGGTATCGGCCCCGGCTCCATCTGCACCACCCGTATCGTCGCCGGTGTCGGCGTGCCCCAGGTCACCGCGGTCAGCGGTGTGGCCCAGGCGCTGGAGGGCAGCGGCGTGCCGTTGATCGCCGATGGCGGCATCCGCTATTCCGGCGACATCGCCAAGGTGCTGGCGGCGGGCGCCTACTCCGTCATGCTCGGCGGCATGTTCGCCGGTACCGATGAGGCGCCGGGCGAGGTGGAGATCTACCAGGGCCGCTCCTACAAATCCTACCGTGGCATGGGTTCCCTGGGCGCCATGTCGGGCAAGGAGGGCTCCAGCGACCGCTACTTCCAGGAGACCAGCGACAAGGACAAGCTGGTGCCCGAGGGCATCGAGGGCCGGGTCCCCTACAAAGGCACGGTACAGAACATCATCTTCCAGCTCATCGGCGGTATCCGTTCGAGCATGGGCTACACCGGTTGCGCCACCATCGACGAGATGCGCACCAAACCGCAGTTCGTGCGGGTGACCGGCGCCGGCATGACCGAATCCCATGTGCACGACGTGACCATCACCAAGGAAGCGCCCAACTACCGGCGCGACTGAGCGAAGTGACAGATTCACTCGATACGGGGGCATGGCGGTCGTGATCGCATGCCCCCTTCTGTTTCTCTCCAGCGGAATCCACTCAGCATGACCACCGATATCCACGCCCACCGCATCCTGATCCTCGATTTCGGCTCCCAGTACACCCAGCTGATTGCCCGCCGG
>JBNLGI010000238.1:0-16613 GCA_050305975.1 Sedimenticolaceae bacterium
GGCAAGCCGCACCCTACGGCTTATTTCAAGTGTAGGGTGCGGCTTGCCGCACCGTGCAGACCGGCTAAAACGAGCGGATCTGTCCGCAACCTGATTGGGGATAAAAAGCATTGGACAAACGCCCGATGATCTTCTAATATGCGCGACTTTCCGGGGCCATAGCTCAGCTGGGAGAGCGCAACACTGGCAGTGTTGAGGTCGGCGGTTCGATCCCGCCTGGCTCCACCAAAGACGATAGAATAGCCCGGAGTCTCTCCGGGCTATCTGTTTCAGGGCCTTGCATAACCTATGTTCAAGGAAACCTTCCAAACCGGTAGCGCTTCGGGGTGGACATGATCTGGGTCGATCTGCTGATCATCGCCATCATCGCCGTTTCGGCCATCATCAGCCTGATACGCGGTTTCATTCAGGAAGCGCTCTCGCTGGCGACCTGGGTCGCCGCCTTCACTCTGGCCTGGTTCTTCTTCCGTCCGCTGGCCGTCCAACTCGAACCCTGGATCGACGTGGCCTCCATCCGCCTGGGGGTGGCGTACGCTATTATCGTACTTGTGGTTCTGCTGCTGGGCGCCGTGATCAATCACTTCATGAAATCCCTGGTCGAAAGCACCGGGTTGAGCGGAACCGACCGACTGATCGGGATCTTTTTCGGGGTCGCCAGGGGGGCCTTGGTGGTCGCCATTCTGGTGCTGCTGGCCGGACTGACACCCCTTCCGGAGGACAGTTGGTGGCACGAGTCCCGTCTGCTGCCCTATTTTCAGGAGATGGCCGTTTGGATGAAGGGCTATCTGCCGGCGGACATCGCGGCGAATTTCAGCTACTGATGAAATTGCCGCTATGTCCGAAATGATCGACACGAGTGAAAGCAGCAAGGTTTGCCCCCGCTCCGGGTGGCTTACCATGATCTTTGCAACCGACTGGGAGAGCTAGGTTATGTGCGGTATTGTGGGCATCGTTGGCAAGTCCCCCGTCAACCAGTCCCTGTACGATGCCTTGCTGGTGCTACAGCATCGCGGGCAGGATGCAGCCGGCATCGTGACCTGCGAAAAGGGGCGGCTCTATCTGCGCAAGGCCAACGGTCTCGCCCGCGACGTCTTCCATACCCGCCACATGCTGCGGCTGAAGGGCAACATGGGCATAGGCCATGTGCGCTATCCCACCGCCGGTTGCTCCTCCTCGGCAGAGGCCCAGCCCTTCTACGTGAACTCCCCCTACGGCATCACCCTGGCCCACAACGGCAATCTGACCAATGCGGAAGAGCTGACACGGGATCTCTTCGTCGAGGATCTGCGTCACATCAACACCTCCTCCGATTCGGAGATCCTGCTCAACATCTTCGCCCACGAACTGCAGATGCAGAACAAGCTGCGCATCGCGCCCGACGATATCTTCAAAGCGGTGGCCGGCGTGCATCGCCGCTGTCGGGGCGGATACGCGGCGGTGGCGATGATCCCGGGAGTGGGTCTGATCGGCTTTCGCGACCCCCACGCCATTCGTCCCATCGTCTACGGCAAGCGCGAGACCGATCAGGGTACCGAGTACATGATCGCCTCCGAGAGCGTCGCCCTCAACACCCTCGGCTTCGAGCGGGTGCGCGACCTGGAGCCCGGCGAGGCGATCTTCATCAGCAAGGAGGGGCAGTTCTACGCCCAACAGTGCGCGGCCAATCCGGTGAAGTCTCCCTGCATCTTCGAATTCGTCTATTTCGCCCGTCCCGATTCGATCATCGACAACATCTTCGTGCACAAGGCCCGCTCCCGTATGGGCAAGAAGCTGGCCAAGAAGATTCAGCGGGAGTGGCCGGACCACGACATCGACGTGGTGATACCGATACCCGATACCAGCCGCACCGCGGCACTCACCCTCGCCAACGAGCTGGGTGTGCGCTACACCGAGGGCTTCATCAAGAACCGCTACATCGGCCGCACCTTCATCATGCCGGGGCAGACGGTGCGCAAGAAATCGGTGCGCCAGAAACTCAACGCCATCGACCTGGAGTTCAAGGGCAAGAACGTGCTGCTGGTGGACGACTCGGTGGTGCGCGGCACCACCTCCCAGCAGATCGTGCAGATGGCCCGCGAGGCGGGCGCCAGGAAGGTCTACTTCGCCTCCGCCGCGCCGCCGGTGCGCTTCCCCAACGTCTACGGCATCGACATGCCGTCCGCCAGCGAGCTGGTGGCCCACGATCGCACTGAAGATGACGTCAGGGATATCATCGGCGCCGATCGCATGATCTATCAGGATCTTGAGGATCTCATCGACGCGGTGCACAAGAAGGGCAAGAGCGATATCGAGCGTTTCGACTGCTCGGTCTTCAACGGCGAGTATGTCACCGGCGATGTCAGCAAGCCCTATCTGGAGCAGCTGGAGCTGCTGCGCAACGACGGCGCGAAGTCCAAGAGCGAAGCGGCCGACCGGAGCATCCTGGACCTGCACAACGACGCCTGAGCGGCGCCCTGCCGAGCTTGCGGAGATTTTCCCTCGCAGGTGGCGAGGCGGGACACCGGATCCGTCAGCGCGGGTGCTGGCGCGGTCCGCCTCGCTGCCTAAAAATCAACTTCCTGCGATCCGATCGAAATAGCGTGCCCGATAGAGCAGTCGCGGGTGTTCGCCGTCCCTGAAGGCGCTGCGGGTGTGCAACACGTTGTTGCAAAGCAGGCCCTGACCCGCTTCCAGCTTGCCCTTGAACTGCCAGGGGGAGGGGGTCTTGAGCAGCTGTTTGAGACGACTCACCGCCTCCTCCAGCAGTGGATCGTCGCGCCATTCGATGCTGCGGCTGCGGTCGGTATAGCGCATGTGCAGGTGGCCGTCGGGATAGACGGCGAAGACCGGTCCGGAGCGCGCGGGACGCAGCTCTTCGCCCTCGACCTCGTTGGCCGGGATGGTCATCGCCTGAGGATGCATGAGGGCGCGGATGTAGTCCGGACTCTCATCGCGCAACCTCAGATAGACGATCTCGTGGTCCAGCAACTCGTTTTCGCCCCCCTCTTCGGCGGGCTGCACACAGTGCAGCAACAAACCGTGGATCTGTTGATCGAGCCGGTTGTAATAGCCGTCGGTGTGCCAGGCGATCGGCCGGTTGGAGTAGGGGATGTAACCCTGTCGCAGGGCGTCCGACTGGACTGTCAGGGAGGTGATCGCATCGTTGTCGGCGCACATGTTGTGGTCGAGGTGTTCGAGTCCGAATGAACGCCCCAGACTGCGAATGATCTCCTTGTCGCTATCGTGCCCCGAAAGTCCGGCCCAGATGGCCATGTTGGTCTTGCGGCAGAGTCCCAGCAATTGATCGTGCTCGCCGGAAGAGAGCTGTCTGGGATCCCGGATCTCGACGACTAACTCATTGATGTTTTGAGGATAATTGGCGAGTTTATGGCGTTTCCACTGGGCGAAGCCCGAGCTGTTGTCGAGATGGAAGGGGGAATCGTGGGGTATCTGCATGCTTGGGATTTTCGCAGAAGCGGGCGACTATTGGTATTATTCCCGGCCATTCCACCGGTTAACTGTGAGGCATGAATCGATGCAGCATCTCGCCAGACGCCCGAAACTCCCCAAGCCGCTCGCGCTGCCCTTGAAACTGTTGCCACGCAAAGTGCATGGCTATGCCCTGAGCAAGATCTTGAATCAGGTCTTCAGGCGCGAGATGCAGGAAGGGGAGTTGGACTTTCTGGAGGGGCGGACGGTGCGCATCGATGTCAGCGATGCCGGCTTGAGTTATGTGGTCAGTATGCACCAGGGTGTCTTTATCGAGTCAAGCCAGTCTCAGGTCGACCTGAGCATACGCGGCAGCGTCTACGACTACCTGCTGTTGATCACCAACCGGGAGGACCCGGACACCCTGTTTTTTCAACGCCACCTGACCATGGACGGCGATACGGGATTGGGCGTTCATCTAAAGAACATGCTGGCGGCCATAGAGATGGAGAACCTGCCGCTGCCCAGTCGTCTCAGGCCGGCCATCGATCGCTGTCTGGCGGTCTATGAGCGGTTTGCCTGATCCGGCAGATCCTCCAGGTCGGCATCCGCAGCCCAAAGTCTGGTCAGCAGTTCACGCATCTCGTCCAGCGGGCCGCTGCTTCTGAAGTTCACCGTCCCGATGCCGGAGGTGGGGCTGAGCAGGTCATTTTCGAGAAGTCGACGATGCAGCTGGGCGGCTACCGCCAGACCGGTGTCGATGATCCTGATTTCGTCCCCCACCACCTGTTTGATGGAGTCGATCAGGAAAGGATAGTGGGTGCAGCCCAGGACCAGTGTGTCGATCCCTTTGGCCAGCAGCGGAGCAACGGTCTCCTCGATCATGGCGTGGGTCAGCGCCTCGTTCTGATCCCCTCCCTCGATATGCTCTACCCAGCCGTGGCAGGGTTTGATGAAGACATCCGAGCCATTGGCGTGGCGCTCGAGTAGGATCTTGAATTTGCCGCTTCCCAGAGTGCGCTCTGTGGCCAGAATGCCGATGATGCCCTTTTTGCTTTGCGCAATTGCCGGTTTCACGCCTGGTTCCATACCGATGATCGGTAGATGGTAGCGATCGCGTAGGGTGTGGATCGCCGCAGCGGTAGCGGTATTGCAGGCCACAACGATCGCCTTCACCGGCAGCGCGAGAAGATATTCGCTGATGGTGATCGCACGGGATTGAATGAATGTGTCAGGCTTGCTGCCATAGGGGAGATAGCCCCGGTCAGCTACATAGACGATCGACTCCGAGGGCATCTGTTCACGGATATGGCGCAAGACCGTGAGACCGCCGATGCCGGAGTCGAAGATGCCGATGGGAAGATTGGAAGGCATGCCGGTAAAGCTTGTAATCCTTGGGTGATTGGAAAAGCGTTTCTAGTTCCTTCGTCCGGGAGACCTTGATTGCGTTTCAGCAGGCGGAAATCCATGTGCTGAACGCTTTGGGGACCATGTGCGTGTAGACGAGGTTGTGAAACTTCCAGTCGGAACTGGGCGCCATTGTCGGGAATGCCGATCAGTTTTTCAATAGACGCTCGACTTCATGCTGAATCTGCTGCAACAGCCGAGAGGCCTTCTTCTCTGACTGATCCCGGCAGGCTGCATGGAATTGTTGAACGGCATAGTCCAGGGCGGGAACCCCGCAGGAGGAGGTGGAGCCGTGCATCTTATGAGTGATCTCGCGAAGCAATGACCAGTTGCAGTCTGCGATTCCGGACTTGAGGGTGACGAGGTGGTTCGGCAGTTCTCGCTTGAGCTGCTCGAACATCTCATCAGCCAGCTTGTTGTCCCCGCCCGTTACGCTCAAAGCTTTATCCAGATCGCGTATCGGTAGCGACAGAGCACTGAGTGACGGATGTTGCCGCCAGTGCGTGAGTTGATGCAGACGGGTAGGTGTCGATTCGTTGAGTACGTTTTCGATAATCGGCCACATCTGCAGTTCATCTATGGGTTTGAGTAGATAGGCGTCCATCATCGATTCCTTGATCTGCGTTCGGGTAGTGGGTACGGCATCGGCAGTAAGCGCGATGATGGGGGTGTAGCGTTTACTGTCCACCTCGCTTTCACGGATCTTGACTGCGGCTGCAGTTCCTTTCATGCCGGGCATGTGAATGTCCATGATGATGAGGTCGAAATTGTTCCTGCTCGCCAGGTTGACCGCTTCATGACCGTCGGTGGCTTCAGTCACGACCGCGCCCTTTTCGCGCATCAAGGTACTGATCAGCTTGAGATTGATCTCGTTGTCGTCAACGACAAGAATTGCCTTGCCGGTCAGCAGATTCCCGAAACGATCGACCGAACTGGATGGGCTGTGGATATAATGCTGGCTCCGACTGGAAAAGATCTCTATGAGCACACTACGCAATGTCTGGGTTGTTAGCGGCTTTGACAGGTACCAGTCTCCACTCAACGCCTGATATTGGTCTATGATGGTCTTCTCGTTTGCGCTCATGAGGATGATGAATGGTAGCCAGCAGATACGCCTCAGTCTGCGGATTTCGGCTTCTGCGAACCCTGAGCGTATATCCTCGTGACCGAATCCAAGCACCACAAGATCCGATTGCGGGTTGCATTCGACTGGAAAATCCTGAGTCACCACTTCGATACCGAAGGAAGTCAAAAGGTGTTGTATGGAAAGGTGGGATAACTGATGCTTGTCTGCGAGGATGGCGCGTTTACCGGTAAATTGTTTGGTGTCAAACGTGGAAATGATATCCACGCTGGGTGTGATCATTGGGAGTTCGACAATGAATGTCGAACCGATTCCCAATGTGCTCACCAGTTTGATGTCGCCATTCATCGATTGAGCGAGTTTCTTGCAGATGCTGAGACCTAGGCCGGTTCCTCCGTAGGTCCGGCTGGTCGTCGAGTCAGCCTGCTGGAAGGTTTCGAACAGGTATTGTTGAGCCTTTTTGCTGATGCCGATGCCGGTATCAGCGATGCTGAATTTGAGTTTTCTTGTGCCCTGGCTATCCTCGTCGGCCATAACGCGTACAACCACTTCACCCTGATGTGTGAATTTGATCGCATTGTTCACGAGATTTACCAGGATCTGCCGAATACGTGTTTCGTCACCGATCAGAATTTTTGGTACGTCGGAATAGATCAGGAGAACCAATTCGATCTTTTTGTCATGTGCCGACGGAGAGAGCAGGGCAATGGGCTCTTCGAAGCACTCGGTGACATTGTATGGGGCGGTTTCGGGCTCCAGCTTGCCGTACTCCAGTTTGGAGTAGTCGAGGATTTCATTGATGATGTCCAGCAGGTTGGTTGCCGATTTGGATATGGTCTTGACGAGATCGTGTTGTTTCTTTGTCAGGTTCGTTTTGAGTAGAAGGTTGGTGAAACCCAGTACTCCATTCATCGGGGTACGGATTTCATGACTCATGTTGGCCAGGAATTCGGTTTTTGCCTTGCTGGCTGAGAGAGCGCGCTTTTTCGCGAGATCGAGCTCCACGTTCTGTATTTCGAGAGCCTCCATGGTCTGGGTCAAATCGCTGGTGGCCTGGTCTATCTGTTGCTGCATGGTCTCGTGCGAGTTGTAGATCTCGGCGGCCATGGTATTGAAGCCTTCTTCCAGACTCCTGATCTCGCCGGTCGAGCTTTCAGGCACGCGGACCGAGAAATCGCCGTCGCGCATTTTGGTCACTGCCTGGGTCAGGCGTGTGACCGGACGTATGATGCCGCGAATGAGGGCAAGGGTTATGGCAACGGTGACGATGAGGCCGATAACGAGCATGATCAGGGAGTTGCGCAAAATGGTGCGCCTGTTTTCGTTCAGTCGGGTCTTGTCCATGTAGACGACCACGTTACCCATGTCTTCCGGATTTATGCTGCTACCGGTCGGTTGCTGTTCCGGATAGTCTGCGACCTGAATCTCGTCAATGCTGAAAACGGCGGGTGCAGTGAATTCGGCAAAGGGGAGGCGATTCCGCTCCGTAGATTTCTTTAGGTAAGTGAGCAAGATGCCACGGTTGTCGTAGACTTTGATTGCATGAACATCGGCCTGAAGGAAAACGGGCTTCAAGCTCTGATCAAGAATTGATTTGTCGCGAGTGAAGATGCCATAGACACTGATGGCGGCTGCTTCACTGGCAATTGAATGGCCCAGCTCGTTGAATGACTCCGAGAGACGGCTGAGCTGTGAATTGATGAGATAGGTGGTGACCGAGAGCGCAAGCGCCAATGCGGGCAGGATGCCGATCAGTAAGGCTTGGGTTCTGAGCGAGCTCATCCAGCGTATCATTTGAACGCCCCCGTGGAGATTTCCTGCTTGACATCGCTGGGCGAACTGGGCGGCAAACCCAATGAGCGAGCAACTTCAAAATTTATGGAAACGGAAAAATAGGTCGCCTGTTGTATAGGCTTGTTGATATGTCCCGTCTGCAAATACTCGAGAATGGTATCGGAGACCTGTCGCGCTATGTCCTCTGGCGAGGTGTATACGGCGGATGCTGCGCCGGCTTTCACATAGGCGGAGGAGAAGCCGACGAGAGGGATGTTGTTCCTGTATGCCGTAGTCAAAATGTGCGAAATGGTATGGCTGTTATGAATGCGTGAGTCCGGAAGAGCCAATAACACATCGATATCGCTCAATATGTGACTCAAGGCTTCGCCAACATCGCGTTCACTTCGGACAATGCTGGTTCTGATCGTGAGATTATGCGCGTCAGCACTCTCCGCGATGGTTGAAATCTTGTCAACGTCGCTTTCATGAATCAGTAGCCCTATGCGGGCCGCTCGTGGGATTGTTGCCCGTATGAGGTTGAAATAGCGCTCATAGGGTTGATCTATAAAAATCCTGGCCTTTGTATTGCGCTGAAGCGACTCTGCCTTGAGTTTTCCCGGATAGGGCAGCATGGCATTGACTTGATTTCCGTCGTAGGATTGATTGTCTAGCCATTCGGCGGCACGCGTACCCAGGGAGATTGTTAAAAACGAGTGCTTGATAGACTCGGGAGGTATTTCGTCAGCGGTGATTCGTTTGAAAACAAGATTGTTGCAATCGATCTTTTTCCTGCTGCAACCCGTGCTGACGAACTCCTCTGTGGTCGTGGCGACTTCGGTGTATACGGGGGCGTCGCCGCTCAGGATGAATATGACGGTTTTGTTTCGTTCGTCCGCATCGAGGGAGAGGCTGCATCCAAGCAGGAGGAGCAAGAGCAATGCAACCAATACACGTGCGCGCGAAAGATGCGATAACGCGGATCCTTTTGCGCCGTGTCTGTTGCGGGCTTGCCTAGGCAACATCTACTCCCGTCTCGCTCGAAATTCTCATGCGTAGATCCACCGATCAAAATGCCGTTTTGAATTGGATGTAAGCCCTTTTTTTCCAGATGTTTTGGTATATGTCGCTGTTATAGAAGTCAAAATTGTCGCCATTCAGGTTCTGAATCAGCAGTGATACCTCGGAATTCGAATCGAGAAGTCTAAAACGTTTCGCCAGCCTGAGATCCAGTCGCCGGTATTCGGGGACCGGGTCTCCTTCGCCGTACCACGACATCGCGTCCGTGTAGTAAAACGCGGTGCTGGCTTCATATCCATTGTCAAATTGATGGCTCAACAGAAGACTCAGAGTGTGCTTGGGTACGCGTATATATACTTCATCATCATAATGAAACTGAGCATTCTCGTGACGTTGAATCTCGATGCCGCGAGTGTGCAGAAAGCTGTATCCAAGAAAGACGAGATCCTGATGGGTGGGGAGGAATTTTGCGTTGATTTCTATTCCGCGTATATCGACTCTTCCATTGTTTGAATAATTCTGGGCGCCTTCGTTGATCAGTGCATTGAAATTGTCCAGCACGGTGGTATCGCTCAGGCCTCTGTCGGGATCTGGATAATCAAAATCACGATAGGAAGCGATGACGTTGCGGTAGCGTTCTTTGAACAGCTTGACATCGACTGTCAGGCCATATTCGTTGAAATTACCAAGATAGCCCAGTTCAATGCTGTCGAGCTGTTGTGGATCCAGGTCTCCCTGTGTCTTGATCCAGGTATTGAAGTCGTTGAGAGGTTCGTTGATGAAGACGACAAAATTGGCGTTGCTTTCATACAGCGTTGGCATTCGATAGGCGCGAGACAGATTGAGACGCAACGTGTTTTGTCGGTCGAGATGCAGATTTCCCGCAGTGCGATAAGAGAATATCGGCGCATAGTCTTCATAGTCCTCCAACATCCCGCCGATGTTGAAGATCAGATCCTGCCTTGCCTGCCACTCGGCGTTGGCAAACAGCCTGGCCTGGTCGCGAGAAACCGCGTCGGTTTGGTGAAAAATCTGAACGCTCTCGGCCTCGTCTCGCCGAAGACCCGCACCCCAGGCGAAACGAAAATCGTCATTCACCTGTAGTGTCTGCTCGAATTCGAGATCGTATCTGTCGGAAGACATGCCGAGCCAGGAGATGATGAATCGCCCGTCGTTGATATCCATAGCGTTGAGAAAGCTGTTGAAATCCGGAGCCCCCATCAGATTGGCGAAAACATCGAGACGCAGGCTCTCCGGAATACTCTGTAGCTCTTCCAGTGACAGGATCATTTGCGATATGGGAGGCGAGGTATTGGTGTCCTCGATCTCCTGGTGGTTGTGGTACAGCTGCAGGTGAAAATAGTTGTTTGAGCTCTGGGTGTGGGTCCAGCCAATCTGTTGAAAGTTGTAGCTGTTGTCCAGTTCCCTGACTTGTTGAAAGACATCGGAGAATCCCTCTTCATAGTTGCCTTGGCTGGCGCCGAAGATCAGCTGAAGCAGATTGTCATGATCCAGATCCATGTCGCCATGAAAGTTGATCCAACTTGATCGGAAATCATCCGAGCGTTCATCGAATCCATCACCCTCGTCATATCCTGCGGCCAGCTTCAGATCGAAATCATCGATCTGGGCGGCATGCCGTGCGTAGATTTTTCTGCGGCCGCCTTCACCTGATGTTGCGCTGATCTTCGTGCCAAAAGCGTCGGCGGGGAGATCGGTAATGATATTGATCACGCCGGCATAGGAGTTCGAGCCATAGGCGGTGGCATTGGGCCCGCGAATCACCTCGATGCGATTGATGTCCTCGACGTCGATCGGCAGGTCCGACCATGAGACCCCGCCATAGCCAGGGTCATAAACCGAGCGGCCATCGATCAATACCTGCATGTCCCGGGCGTATTGATCGGACAGGCCATGATAGGTTGCGGCTGCGCGGGATCCGGCATAAAAAGCGACGGTGAAACCGGGTACCAATCTCAGCAGATCGGGGATCGAGAGTGCGCCAGTGGCGCGAATCATCTCGCGATCGATTACGGTCATCGCATTCGGAGTATCCTGGATCGGTTGGGAGAGGCGCGTCGATGTCAGGGTGACGGGGAAATCTTCGAAGTAGTAGGACTCCGAGAGATCCGCTTCGTCAGCCGCCAATGCGTGAGCCGAAAGCGCCGGAAGCACCGCCAGACAACTGTGCGCGGTAAGCAGAAGGCTGGCTCTGAATGTCTTGCTTATAGTCATAGTGCGGTTCGCACGGATACGTGAGTTGAGTGAACGGGAATTGCGGAACATGCTGTAAAAACAAGAATAACCGCAATTGGGTCAGCCTCGCCACTGTTGCATACCCGCCTTCGTCGGTGTGCCGGAATAGACACGAACACAGTGTCTCAAACGGTAGGTGAAGAAATAGGAATAAAAAGGAATCTCGTCAGCCGATGCTTACGCGCGTTCATGTTGTTGCCCGGCTGAGATGCTTACCGCAGCTGGGTCGGCCTGGTCGTCGGTGTTGGATCGAGTTCACGGGTGACGGAGATCTCTGTCACGCTGATCTCGGCCGGTCGCAGCAGGGGGGGCAGTCGACAGGCTGGTGAGGGGTGTTTGCCCGTCTTCGTTGTGACGGTTGGGTTGTCCGTCGACTCAGAGGTCAAGTTGCTGCATGCCCGCGCCTTCGCGCCAGAACCCGTTACAAAAGCCCAGTGGCGAACACGACTTCAGATCCTGAGGCGCGCCGCCCTCTAGGGCTTGCCTGAACGCCTTGACGATGCGGCCGGTATGGCGTTGCTGGGGACTGATTCTGAGGATGTCGGCTCCATTCGATTCGAGCTCTCCGATCTCCTCCAGCAGATTGCAGGTGAGGGCGGAGAGCGTCTGTATGCCGTTGAGCACGAGGAAAGGATCGCCGTCCTGGGTCGACATCAAGCGTCCTTCAGGATAGTCGATGCATTTGTACTGGCAATCGTCCTTGGGCAGGTTGTGCGAGCGTGCGGTGAAGCAGCGGGCTGAGAGGGTCAGTGGCATACGCCCATAGGCAAAGATCTCACACTCCGTTGCTTCCCCCAGTTCCGCCTTCATGGACCTCAGCGTGGAGCGGGAGAGTTCCAGCGGCATGACCCAGCGCTTCAATCCGGCCTGTTCGAGGACCCTCAGCGTCTCGCCGTTATAGACATTCACCGTTGGCCCGGTGACGAAAGGCAGGCCCATCCGACTCAGGATCTGTACCGCCGCCATGTCGTTGGCCTCCACCAGCAGCTCTCCGTTGTCGCAGATTCTGCGCAGGGTCTTGAGTTCCGATTCGGCCTCCAGCAGCGAGAGGGTGGAGAGTACGATCTGCTTGCCGCTTTCCCGGTTCAGCTTCTGTGCCAGTTCCAGCCAGTCTTCGGTGCGCAGGCTGCGCCGCTTGGAGCAGACGGTCTCGCCCAGATAGATGATATCCACGGGCAGCTCGGCAGCCTCTTCGTAGAAGGCGTAGAGGTCATCGCGTGACCAGTAGTAGAGCACGGGGCCGAGAGAGAGTTGCATGGCGCGCCTCCTTATTGCCAGGGCCGGTAATAAGGGCCGAGTGTGGTGGTGGTGCCTTCGGAGACCTGATTCAGGGCCAGTTCCCAGGCGGCCTTGGGCGCGTAGCCGTCGGGGTCTCCCAGACAGCTGTCGATGGCTTCGCGCCAGACCTTGGTCACCTTGCCGACATAGGCCGGCGTTCGTTGCCTGCCCTCGATCTTGATGGCTTTGACGCCGGCGCTGAGCAGCTCGGGCAGCAGCGCCAGGGTGTTCAACGAGGTCGGCTCCTCGATGGCGTAGAAGGTGTGCTCGCCGACTTCGAAGCGGCCTTTGCAGATGGTCGGGTAACCGGCCTGCTCACCGCTGGCGTAGCGATCGGTCAGCACGCCGCCCAGCCGCGATTCCAGTCCCCGCGGGGACTGGCGGTATTCCACGAACTGGGCCGGTGAACAGGCGCCGCAGGTATTGGGCGACTGGCCGGTGACATAGGAGGAGAGGATGCAGCGTCCCTCGACCATGACGCAGAGACTGCCGAAACCGAAGACTTCGATCTCCACGGGGGTGTTGTCGACCACTTGGCGGACCTGGCTGAGCGACAGCACCCTGGGCAGAACCGCCCGTCGAATGCCGAAGTGGTCGCGATAGAACTGCAGCGCCTCGTAGTTGGTGCAAGAGGCCTGCACAGAGAGGTGTAGCGGTAACTCAGGCCACTGCCGGCTGGCGTAACCGAGTACTCCGATATCGGCGCAGATGAGCGCATCCACGCCTAACTCGGCAGCGCTGTCCACCGCCTCCTGCCAGCGTGGCCAGCCCTCGGGTCTGGGGTAGGTGTTGATCGCCATGAAGACGCGGCTGCCGCGGGCGCGTGCGTAGGCGATGCCCTCGGCGGCTCGTGGCATGTTGAAGTTGAGACCGGGAAAGTGACGTGCGTTGGTATCGTTGCGCAGGCCGAAATAGACCGCGTCCGCACCATTGTCCACGGCCGCTTTCAGTGATGGCAGATTGCCCGCCGGACAGACCAGTTCCATAACCTGTTCCTCTACTGGTGCTAGGCGACGCGTCGCTGCGAGCTGCGGCGCCGTTGCAGTTCGTGGGTGATGGCGTTGAGTACGCGCCACTTCTCCGCACACCAGAGCGGAGCCAGCAGGATCTCCCGCGAGGCGGTGCCCGTCAGCCGGTGCCAAGTCACCGATTCGGGCGTCGCCTGCACCAGGTCGGCGGCGATCTCGACATAATCCTCCAGCTTCAGCGGTTGGTATTCCCCTCGGCGCCAGGCATTGGCGAGCGCGGTGCCCTTGACCACATGCAAGGGGTGCAGCTTGAGTCCCTCGGTGCCCAGATCGAGGACACGTTTGAGGGTCTCCTGGCAGTGTCTGCCGTTCTCCCCCGGCAGGCCCGCAATCAGATGTGTGCAGAGTTGGATGCCGCGCCGGCGTGCGCGTTTGACGGTGTCGGCATACTCGGCGAAGCCATGTCCCCGGTTGACCCGCTGGAGGGTCTCGTCGAAGGCCGACTGCAGTCCCAGTTCGAGCCAGATCTCATGGCCCCGGTCCTGGTACTCGGCCAGAAGTTCGAGCACGCCGTCTGGAACGCAATCCGGGCGCGTGCCGATGGAGAGACCGATCACGTCGGGTTCGGCCAGGGCCTCTTCATAGAGCTGTGAGAGCCGGTCGATCTCCCCGTAGGTGTTGGTGTAGGCCTGAAAGTAGGCCAGATACTTGTGCGCGCGCGTGCGTTTGCGAATCACCTTCCTACCGGCCTCCAGCTGATCGCGCAGCGGTTTGGGGCGGCGTCCATTGGGGCTGAACGAGACGTTGTTGCAGAAGGTGCAGCCTCCGGTTCCCTTGCTGCCATCCCGGTTCGGACAGGTGAAGGCGGCATCCAGGGCGACTTTGTGCACCCGCTCGCCATAGCGCCGCAGCATCAACTGGCCGAAGGTGGCCGCCTGTTGAGCCAGTGTCGCCATCAGCCCACTTCGTTGAGGATGCGACGCCGGAACTTGACGCCCAACTCCCTGGCGATCGCCTCGCAGGCGGCGATGTCGACGCCTTCAAGACCTTCGATCGCGGTGGCGGTGACATCTTCGATGTGTTTGGGGGCCTCGCGCAGGAAGGCGAGCATCGCCTCATAGGAGCCGGGCAGGTTGGGTCGGCAGTGGCGGTCATAGACCTCCTGGTTCTGCGCGTTGAGCGAGACCGAGAGGGCATCGACGCATTCGGCCATCTCGGGCAGGGTGTCGTGCTTGTGGACCAGGTTGCAGAGTCCGTCGGTATTGACACGCACGCGCCCGCCCCGGGCCTTGATGTCGCGAGCCACCTCGAGCAGCACGTTCAGGCGCATGGTGGGTTCCCCATAACCGCAGAAGACCACCTCGTCGTAACGGCTGGGATCGTCGATGGAGGCGATGATCTCCTCGGCCGTGGGGCGGTGATCGAAGGTCAGGTCGTAGCCCTTGACCCTCATGTCACCATGTGTCTTGGGGCAGAATGCGCACTCCAGGGTGCAGCGGTCTGTAATACTGAGGTAGAGCGTGTTGTCGATTTGATAAGAGACTTGTTGCGGCACTGTAAAACCTTGGTCGTTACTTATCCAATCAATCCTAATGGCTGGACCTGCTGAGACAATGATCTTGGTCAAGTATTCGCGGGGATCGCAGGGTGGATCAGGGGCTGCAGGCGCGGCCGTGCCGGCGGCTGCGGAGCGGTCAGCTCAGGGCCTGGATGGTGCGTTGACAGACCGCCTTGAAATTGGCGAACTGCTGGGGTGTGACGGGCTGTTTCGATCCATTGTCGGCATAGAAGAGCCCGATCGGTTTGTTGCGCAGGAATACCGACATGGCCAGGCACTGGCGGCTGTTGATCACGCCGTGCAAGGGATCGGGGATCAGGTGCTGATACTTTTCCGCGTTGGCCGGGGTCAGGGAGATGGCCTGAGGTTTTTTCAACAGCAGGCTGAACAGCGTCGGTGCGCCCAGGTCCACCTGGAAGGCGCTGAGTGTCCCTTCGGCCGGCTGCTCGCTGACCAGACGGGCGCGCAGCTCTGTCTTCTCCTTGTTGAGCATGGCGAACATGGCGCGATGCAGACCGTGTTCCTGCCGCAGCTCCTTGAGTGCCGTGGTGATCAGTTGCTGCAGAGGCGAGATGCTGCTGGCAGGCGGCGCTGGCGTGGCTGGCGGCTCCGGTTGCGCTTGCGGATGGTGCTGGGCGGAAGACGCGGTCTGGGTCGATGGCGCCGTCGTCGAGGGGGGGGGTGTCGCCCTGGCTGCTGCATCATCTGCAGTGGGGGCCTGCTCCATCGGAGGTTCATCGCCATGAAGCAGATGGAAAGCGGGCAGGGGGAGGGGCAGCGCCTGCAGCTGCCGGGCCGCTTCGGCCGCCTGCCCATGGAACCAGGCTACGGCCTCATCGAACGGTATCTCGAGAAATTCGGACAGCAGTTCAAGATCATCGAGGGTCGCCGGGCGCTGCCATCCCAGACTGCTCTCCCGGGCCAGAGCGGAGGCGAGCATGACACTGAGCGGGCGCGGCAGGTAGCTGTTGGCGAGGCCCTGTGCGGTCCTCACCAGCTCCGGCAGCCCCCAGGCTTCGCCCAGGCCGGCACTGATATCCTGCAGGGTGCAGCCGAAAACCTCCAGCGCGGCATCCTCGTGACCGTCGCCCTGCTGCAGCAGGCTCTGAATCTCCTTCATTCGATCCGGTTCCCGGGACCACAGCGCCATCTCGCCGATGTCATGCAACAACGCCGCCGTGTAGACCGCGCCCTCATCGGTGTCGCGTCGGCGCAGTGTCAAGGCGTTGGCATAGATGGCTGCGTGAGCCGCCCGGCTGTAGCAGGCGATCAGACCGCGCCGCGGCGCTCCCTGCAAGCGATCCTCCAGGCAGGGCAGGCTGCGGGTTGCCTGTTCGACCTGGGCCATGCCCAGCAGGGGAATCGCCAGTTCGATCTTGCTCACCGGCTCTTTCGGCGCATTGGGCAGATGGTTGAACAGCCGGATGATGTGCAGACTGAAACCGGGATCCCGCGCGATCACCCCGGCCAGACTGCGATGATTGACGCTGGGCTGGTTCAGCAGGTCGCGGACCTGGGTCAGGCTGCGCCGCATGACCGGCAAGGTCTCGGCGGAGAGACGTTCGACCCATTGGTGAGCGGCGTGTGACATGGTGGTTCGATCAGTGGTGTCTGCGGATGATGCCATCGACTGCATCGGCTGCGCCAGCCCATTTTTGATCCGGAGCGGCGGCGTGAGGCCTCTCCGGCGCCAAGCAGCTGGGCCGGCGATGGCGCCGGGATGGTTTCTGCCAACCGGGCTCAGTGGTAATATAAACCGTTTGATTATAGCGATTTGAGAGGATTGTATGGCTGGACACAGTAAGTGGGCCAATATCAAGCACAAGAAGGCCGCCGTTGACAAGAAGCGCGGTAAAATCTG
>JBNLGI010000239.1:0-16664 GCA_050305975.1 Sedimenticolaceae bacterium
ACATCTACCCGAGGACGGTCATGGCCCTCCCAGAACAGATCTACAATTTCAAACGACTTCACGACAAGCTGGCGACAGGCGGACAGCCGGACGAGGCGGAACTCCACGCGATCGGGGAGGCCGGTTACGAAGTGGTGATCAATCTCGGCCTTGCCGATGCGCCCTATGCGCTTGCCAGCGAACAATCCATCCTGGAGTCCTACGGAGTGCGTTACGCGCATCTCCCGATCAGCTTCGAAGCGCCGGAAGTCGATCGATTCTTCGCCTTTCGCGACCTCTACAATCCGCTGGCGGAATACAAATGCTTCATCCACTGCGCCGCCAACAAACGGGTCTCCTGTTTCATGGCCCTCTATCGCATACTCGAGCTGGGTTGGTCAGTCGCGGAGGCGCAGGCGGATGTGCTTGAGGTTTGGCAACCCGACGCGACCTGGCGCGCTTTCATGGAACAGATACTGGCGCACACGGAGAGCCGCTGAGCGCCGTCTGCGTCTCAACCTTCATCCACCAGTTGGGCCGGAGTCTGCGCGTCTGCATAGTCCCCGATAAAAGCCAGGAACGCCGCCTTGGGCAGCGGCGTTGAGATGTAGTAACCCTGTCCCTCATCACATCCCTCCTGGCGCAGAAACTCGAGCTGACACTCCTCCTCGATACCCTCCGCGACGATCTGCATATCGAGCGTGTGGCCCAGGCTGATGATGGTGCGCGAGATCTCCCGGCTCTGCGCATCGCGGCAGACGTTTTTGACGAAACTGCGGTCGATCTTCAATTTATTGATGGGGAAGCGGGTCAGATGCGCCAGCGACGAATAGCCGGTGCCGAAATCGTCGATGGCGATACTCAGACCAAGCTGGCGCAGATTGTGAAGATAGTGCGCGGAGGCCTCGGCGTCGCGCATCAGGAAGTTCTCCGTCACCTCCAGCTCCAGATAGCGAGCATCCAACCCGGTCTCTTCCAATACGCGCTTTACCGAAGCGACGAAGGATTCGTTCTGTAACTGCACTCCTGAAAGATTGACCGCCACGTGGCCGAAGTCGATCTTCCGCTCAGACCACTCCCGCGCGTCGCGACAGGAATTCACCAGCACCCACTCGCCGATCTCCTGAATCAGCCCCGTCTCCTCTGCCACCGGGATGAAGTCGTCCGGTTGGATATAACCCAACTCCGGATGCCGCCATCGGATCAGCGCTTCCGCTCCCACCAGCTTTCTGTCCAGCAGGCTGATCTTGGCCTGATAGTGGACCTCGAACTGATCGTTGAGCAATGCCTGACGCAGTCTGTTTTCCAGCGTGAAGTGGTGATAGGCGTTGTTGGTCAGCTCCTCGGTATAGAACTGAAAGCTTCCGCGACCGCTGTTCTTGGCCTTGTACATGGCGGCATCCGCATTCTTCAACAGCGTGGCCGTAGTCTCTCCATCACGCGGATAGACCGATATACCGATGCTCGCATTGAGGAAGAACTCATGTCCCTCCTCCTCGAACGGCTCCTCGAAACAGGCCAGCAGCTTCTCGGCCACCAGCGCGAGACTCCGGGTGCGCTCCACATTTTCGACCAGCACGGCAAACTCATCGCCACCCAGACGCGCCAGGGTATCCTCCTCGCGCACCGCCATGCTGAGCCTTTTTGCGACCTGTGTGAGCACGCGATCGCCGGCGGGATGTCCCAGGCTGTCGTTGATGTGCTTGAAGCGGTCGAGATCGAAAAAGAGGATACTCAGTCGCTGACCGCTGCGTTTGGTCTGAGCGATGGCGTGATCCACCCGGTCGTTGAACAACAGGCGGTTGGGCAGATCGGTCAGACTGTCGTGATAGGCGAGATAGTTGGCGCGACTCTCGGCAATCACCCGCTCAGTCACGTCGATGTGCACACCGGTCAGGCGCACCACCTTCTCCTTGGCGTCGAACGTGGGTTTGGCGCGGGCCTGTATCCAGCGATAGGTGCCGTTCTTGTGCCGCAGCCTGAACTCCTCCTCCCAGCTGCCCCAGGGTTTGTTGAGATAGGCATGAAGCTTGCGGATCACTTCGTCACGCTCATCCGGATGCAGCCGCGACTCCCAACTCTCGAAGCTGTTGGGCAGCTCATCGTCGGAGTAGCCGATCTGCTCTTTCCAACGAGGCGACAGATAGAGCTGGTCGCTGCCCAGGTCCCAGTCCCAGAAACCATCGAGCGAGGACTCCAGCACCTGATCGAACTTCTCTTCGCTGTTCTGCAAGGCGCGTTCCGTCAGCATCAGGCGCCGCGTACCCGTGCTCACCTCCTGCTGCAGAAACTGATGCGAGAGCGAGAGGTGGATCGAGTCGATCAGCATCATGTGGAAGCGCCGCGCCAACATCAGCATGCCGAAGGCGAACATGAAGACGAAACCGCCCAGGAAGGTCGTGGCCTGATCTCCACGTACGAACAATCCAACCTCAAGCGGTAGTAACAGGGGTATGAGAAACACCACGAAGACTTCGAGCACCGCCGAATAGGCCATGATACTGCCGGACCCGATGCCCGCGATCACCACGAACAGCACCACCTGATGCGGGATCGGCCACCCGGGATCGTAGATCAGGCTCAACAACCCCCACACCAGCCCACTGGCGAAGGTAAGCACGATGTGCCGGCGAAGCCAGCGGCCGGGAGGGAAATTTTTGTATTTGACCCGATCGAAGCGACGGAACAGAAACGCCCTGGCCAGACTCAGCAGCGCAATCATGCCGAGCCAGCTCAGCAACAGCACCCTGTCCGCCACCCCCCAGTAGTAGAGACCGACAAAAAGAGCGACGCCCAGGGCAGTGACCACGGCCACATAGCTCTGCGAAAAGAGCAGATCGATCTGCTTGCGCAACACCGCATCCTGCATTGAGTTCATGACCTTCTGTGACCTCCCCTTTAGCGCGCTTCCCTTGCTGGTCGCGCGCTCGATAGCCTCGGACTGTTTAATCACAGTCGGTATCGAATTCAAAAAGAGAGTTCAGCCTTGCGCCGGGATAGTTATCTGCATCCAGCGAAGGCGGGGCCATTGCGACCCGCCGTTGTCCTGTCATAGTCATTGTATTTGCCTCCGTTATCCATGATCTATCTCACAGCCAGCACAATCTGATTGCGCAACGATTTCAGAAGATTGAGCCGATTCTTATCGATATCGAGCCCATGCGGACTGGCGTGGTCGGCATAGATCAGACCGACCGGTCGTTTGTTGATCACCAAAGGGAACAACAGGAAGGAACCCGCATTGGATATCTTTTTGTACCAATCGGGTATATCCGCCTGGATCTTTTCGTCGGTGGCGTCGGCGATATAGACATCCACCGCATTCTTCAGCGCCCCGTGAAAGACATCCACACTGTAGGCGGTCGGAAAACTGAATCCTTGAATGAAGGCCTCCTCCACCTCGCCAAAGCTGAGGCGGGCGGCCATGCAGCCCCGTTTGAGGTCGAGCAGCGCCAGCACCACCCGCTCGAACCCCACCGCGCGATACATGGTCTCCAGGACCACGTTGAAGATCTCCGACACGCTGTGCTCGCCCACCAGCATGGCGGTCACCTCCTGCAGACCGTCCATCAGCAGCGCCTCGGCGTCTTCCGGCGTCGCGTTGGCGCTCTCCATCACTTCGGGCTCCACGGCGTGGGACTCGGTTCCCGTACCGTTGAGAATCTGGGTTTCGGCAAGCCCGTCCTCGAGCGCCGCCCGCGGCAGGTGTGTCGCGCTCGACTCCTCGGCAGGCTCCTTACCGGAGGCCTGGCTCAGCTGCTTGACGAAATCCGGCGAGATATCGCTCGCCAGCACCTTGGCCACCTCCTGAAACTCCTCCACCGAGTGCTGCGCCAGCCTGCCGATCTTCTTCTCGCTCAGATTGAGGTTCTTTGCGTATTTCTGCGCCACTTCCTGGAGTGCCGACTCGCTGTCGGATCCCGAGGTCACGAGGGTCTGCATCGCTTCGTCGGCAAAGGCGCTGACCAGGCGTCGTTTCTCCACCCGACTGACCGGCTTGTGGTCGCCTTCCCAGCTCTTCAACGTATCGGTGAGGGATTTGGGAAAATTCCACTGCTTGGCGATCTCAATGCCGATCTTCTCGAAGCTGACTCCAAGCACGCTGTGCTGGGCGGTCAACGGATCCCATTCTTCCAACGTCACCAGTCGCTCGATCTCCTTCGACTCTTCCGGCAGATAGAAGGCGACCAGGATCTTGCCGAGATCCCTCAGCAGGCCGGTGAGAAAATACTCCTCCGCCTCGTGCTGATCGATCTCGTCGGCCACCCGATGCGCCAGGGTGGCGCGGAACATGGCCGAAGAGACCAGATTCCGCAACTGCTCGGCCTGCTGTTTGTTCTCGATGTGTTCGAAGAAGATCAGCGAAGCGGCCAGGGATCGGATGGCCTGGGTGCCCAGCACCACCACCGCGCGAGAGACGGTGCCGATGCGCCCGGAGAAACGCCCGTAATAGGCCGAGTTGACCACCTTGAGGATTTTGTTGGTGAGCGCGAAATCCTTGACGATGACACCGGCCATCTGGTTCACGTCCTTGTCGCTGGCGTGGGACATGGCATTGATGCTGCGCACCGAATTCGAGAGCGCGGGAAAGTCGCTCTTGCGTTTCATGCGCCGCAGCAGAAACTCCACCGTGCCGCTGGCGTCTTCCTCCAGCTTGAGCGTCCCGCCCCCCGGATTGCGAAACGCGTTATAGGCCTGCAGCATCTCCGCGGCGTCGCCGTAGCGCAGGGCCGGATCCTTGGCCAGGGCCTTGAGCACGAAGCGATCGAGTTTCTCCTCCACCGCCGGATTGAACTGGGAGGGCGGCACCGGATCGAGCTTGAGAATGGCATCGAGCACCGCCTGCTGTTGCTGACCGCTGAAGACCGGCATGCCGGTCAGCATCTCGTCCAGAATCAGGCCGAGGGCGAAGACATCGGCCTGGGGTCCCACCTCCCCGTGCTCGATGTACTCCGGCGCCAGATAGCGCGGGGTGCCAATCAGCTGTGCGTCCGGCCCGCTCTGTTCGGCCAACAGACGCGCGATGCCGAAGTCCATGATCTTCGGCACCTGATTTTGGTTGATGATGATATTTGCGGGCTTCAAGTCGCGGTGAACAATCCCCGCCTTGTGGGCCTCCGCCATCCCCTCCAGCAAGCCTTGAAAGATCTGCAGCGTGCGGGGCAATTCCAGCGGTTTTCCCTGGATCAGCGTCGACAGCAGGTCACCCTCGACGAACTCGAACACCAGATAGGGGGTCTCCTGGAATTCACCCGCCTCATATATGGAAACGATATTGGGGTGCTGAAGCTTGCTCATGGTGCGCGCTTCGTCGCGGAAAGCGCTCTGGCTCAGCGACCGGTTGAGCAGCTTGATGGCGACCCGGCGTTCGAGCTGAGTGTCGTGGCAGAGATAGACCGTGCCCTGGTTCCCGGAACCGAGCACCCGTCCTACCAGGAATCGTCCGATCTGTTTTATCGCCATGAATCTTCTTATGCCCCCCAATTCCGGGGTGTATCGGCCGGATGGGGAAAATCTGTTGGGTCTACCCCCGTCAGTACACAGCCACAGGAGCACTTGCCCGAATGTTTCAACCGGCCGCCTGGAACCAGACTCGATGCGCCCCAAAGGCGCCTGCCGCCTGAAGTATAGCGGCCCCGGCCACGGAACCGCCGTCTCACGGACGAAGTATCACACCATTGTGAGATATCACGCCAGCATGAGGCGGATCGGTACCGAAAAGGCGGTGGCCAAGGGATTTCCGGCATGACCCCCTCATCTCACCGCAAGCACGATCTGATTGCGCAAAGACTTCAACAGATTCAACCGCCTGATATCGATTTTCAGTCCGTGCGGCTTGATGTGATCGGCATAGATCAGACCGACCGGCCGCTGGTTGATCACCAGCGGCAACAGCAGAAAGGAGCCGGCGTCGGATATCCGCCGGTACCATTCGGGCAGTTCCGCCTGTATCTTTTCGCTGGTCGTATCGGAGATATAGACATCCACCGAGTTCTTCAACGCCCCGTGAAACATGTCCACATGGTAGGCGACGGGAAGCCTGAATCCCTTGATAAAGCGTTCATCCGCCTCGCCGAACCCGAGGCGTCCGCAAATAGATCCCTGCTTGCGATCCAACAACGCCAATACCACCCGGTGAAAGCCGACCGAGCGATACATGGTCTCCAGCACCACGTTGAAAATCTCCGTCATGCTGCACTCCCCCACCAGCATGCAGGTGACCTCGTTCAGGCCGTCCATGAGCAGGGTTTCCGTACTCTCCTGCGAGGTGTCTGTCTTCGCCATGACCCCGCTTCGGGTTGAATAGGTTTCGGTTTCGGCCAGGCCTTCGCTGTCGTCGGTGATCTGTTCCTCATTGAGCCCCGCCAGCCCCCCCGACTTGTCATCGCTCGATATCGCCATCGACAACAGCTTTTCGCAGACCATCGTCAGCTGATCGACGAAGAGTTGGGAAATATCGCTCGTCAGCACCTTGGCCATCTCCCCGAACTCCTCCACCGAACACCGGATCATGCGGCTGACCACCCTCCAGTTCATATTCAGCGCCATGCCGTATTTGCGCACCAGCGACTTCAGCTCCGGTCCCTTCGTGGCATCCGCCGAGACCAGGATCGCCAACACTTCATCGGCGAAGCTGCTGACCAGACGGCGTCGCTCCACCTGGTTAGCAGGCTTACGTCCCACCTGCCAGTCCCTGAGGCTGTCGACCAGGGAGTCTGGGAAGTTCCACTGGCGGGCTATCTCTATGCCTATCTTTTCAAAGCTGACGCCCAACACACTCTGCTGGGCAGGCAGCGGTTCGCGTCCCTCGAGCTTGACCAGACAATCGACATCCTTGGCTTCCTCCGGCAGATAGAAGGTCACCAGTAATTTGCCAAGGTCTTTCAGCAGAGCGGTAAGGAAATAGGCCTCGACCTCCTCGCGCTCGATCACCTCCGCCAGGTGATGGGCCAGCGTGGCCCGGAAAATGGCCGATGAGATCATGACTCTGAGCTGTTCGGCCTGCTGTTTGTCCTCGATATGATCGAAGAAGATCAATGAGGCGGCCAGAGAGCGGATCGCCTGGATACCGAGCACCACCACCGCCCGCGAGACGGTACCGATGTGGCCGGAGAAACGCCCGTAGTAGGCAGAGTTGACCACCTTGAGAATTTTATTGGTCAGGGCAAAATCCTTGACGATGACGCCGGCCATCTGGTTCACATCCTGGTTGCCGCTGTCGCTCATCATGTTGATGCTGCGTACCGAATTGGAGAGCGCGGGAAAGTCGCTCTTTCGCTTCATCCGCCGCAGCAGAAACTCCAGAGTACCGCTGGCATCATCCTGCAGCTTCGGTACTCTGGCCCCGGGATTGCGCAATGCGTTAAAGGCCTGCCGCATCTCCGACGCGTTGCCATGACGCAGCGCCGGATCCTTGGCCAGCGCCTTGAGCACGAAACGGTCGAGCTTCTCATCCACGTCGCGATTGAACTGGGACGGCAGCACGGGATCGAGCTTGAGGATGGCATCGATCACTTCGCGCTGACTGCCGCTGAAGACCGGCATGCCGGTGAGCATCTCATCAAGAATCACACCCAGGGCGAAGACATCAGCCTGGGGCCCCGCTTCGCCGTACTGGATGTATTCCGGCGCCAGATAGCGGGGAGTGCCGATCAACTGCTCATCCGGCCCGTTCTGCTCCGCCAGCAGCCGGGCAATACCGAAATCCATGATCTTCGGCACCTGATTTCGATTGATGATGATATTGGCGGGTTTGAGGTCGCGATGCACGACTCCCGCGCTATGGGCCTCCGCCATCCCTTCGAGCAGACCCTGGAATATCTGCAGTACCCGCAACAGCTCCATGCGTTGGGCGCGGATCAGGTTCGAGAGCAGCTCTCCCTCGACATATTCGAAGACCAGATAGGGGGTCTCTCTGTGCTGGCCCATCTCGTAGATAGAGACGATGTTGGGGTGCTGCAGCCGACTCATGGTGCGCGCTTCGTCGCGAAAAGCGTGACCGCTCAACGATTGGTTGAGCAGCTTGATGGCGACCCGGCGTTCCAACTGGGTATCGTGACAGAGATAGACCTTTCCCTGGCTCCCGGAACCCAGCACCCTGCCTACCTGAAAGCGTCCGATCTGCTTTATTGTCATTATGATTGATTAATCTTCCCCCACCTTATGTGTGATTTGTCGGCAACACAGACAAATTCTGATGGGAAATCGGCGCGGCGCCGGTCAATCCATTACCTTCATTCCTGCCGTCGGACAGTGCGTGGATCAGGTCGGAGTGGACCGATCCTGATTCGTGATTGATGCGAACAGACGAAGAGCGTTCCAGTATCGTGGTTAAGATGCGGATGCACGATTAACCCGCATGTTTCACCCAGCCACTTTGAAGTGATGCCAACCTATGGTTTTTTTAAAGTTATTCTTGAAATATTAGCGAAGTGCAAAGCGATAGAGGCGCGTTCGGCACTGGGGGGCCTTTGTCTCGTGCTGATATGCCAGGAAACACGATCGCTAACAGCAAGCCGCAGCACCGGAATAGAGCCGCTCCGATCAAGGTCGAATGGCACTTATATTATCAGGGTTTTTCGCTGATTTCGGGTCAACGGTGGGGCTGGGCCCCACCCTGCACCCTGAATCGAGCGGTAGGGTGGGGCCCTGCCCCACCAAAACTCGTTGAACATCATCAATACACAGGTGCTTTTTACGCTTAAGCAAGTGCCATTGCGATCAGAGCCCGTTGTCGGACCCTGGTAACAGGGAACGGATCAGCTGCTCCAAACCCAGGGTGTCGAGGCTCGGCGGGGCCGAGAGATCCGCCCCGGTGTGGATGCCCACCAGCTGCAGGCGAGTCGGCAGACAGCCCAGCCGCCTTCCCAGTTCGAGGGCCTGGGCCACGCCGAACCCGTGGCTGGAGGTAGCGGATGGAACTCCGTCCAGCTGTCCAGGATCGAGCAGGCTGACGCCGCCCGGCTCGGTATCGAAGCGCACCGCATCCAGCAGGATCAGCTGCTCCACGCCGTTGAAATAGGCCAGCAGGCCGCTTCCGGGACGGTCGAGCTTGACCAGCTCGACCTCGCCCAGATCCGTGCCGGAGAGATGGTCGATGGCGTCCCAGGCCAGGCGGTCGGCGCCGAAGGGGGAGCCGACCCCGAGAATCCGGGTCATCGGCGCCGCAGGTCGAGCTTGAGGAAGTGGGTGGCGCAGGAGATGCAGGGATCGTAGTTGCGGATCACCTGCTCGGCCCTCAGCCGCAGGGCGTCGTCCGGGCTGGCGAGACCGAGCCGCTCCAGCGAGTGGCGGATGTCCTCCTCGATGCGGCCCTGGTTCTGACTGGTGGGCGGCACGATGCGCGCGTAGCGCACGATGCCCTGCTCGTCCACATCGTAGCGATGCCAGAGAATGCCGCGGGGCGCCTCGGTGCAGCCGAAGGCGCTGCCCTCGCGTGGCTGCAGCGGAACGTAGGAAGACTCCGGCTCCCGGTAAGCCTCGAGCAGGCGGATCGCCTCATGGATCGCCAGCTGGAGTTCCACCGCCCGTGCCACGATGCTGTGGAACATGTTGTGGCTGGGGAAATGGATGCCGCAGGCGTCCATGGTCTGGCGTACCGGCTTGGGCAACTGATGGAAGTTGAGATTGAGTCTGGCCAGCGGGCCGACCAGATAGGGCCGTCCGTCCAGGGTCGAGTGGAGGGCGGTGGAGTGGGGCGACTGGTGCTCCTGGAAAAAGCTCTCGTAGAAGCTGATTTCGGTCTCCAGGCCCTGGCCGGAAATCAGGTTGCCGCGGCCGATGGCGTACTCATCCGGATGGCTCAGGGCGACGCTGATGAAGGCCTGCTCGTCATCCGGAAAATCGAGCCCGGCGGTCCAGCCCACCAACGCCTCCGCCGCCGGCAGGGCCGCCTGCAGGCGCTTCAGTATGGGCTCCACCTCATCCAGCCTGGGCGCCCGGTAGAAACCGCCGACGCGCACCCCCACCGGGTGCACCGAACGACCGCCGAAGAGCGCGATCAGGTCGTTGCCCAGGGTCTGCAGCTCGAGACCGCGACGCACCGCGTCCGGATAGTCGGCCGCCATGGCGATGGCGGAATCGAAACCGAGGAAGTCGGGAGCCGCCAGCAGGTGGATATGCAGGGCGTGGCTCTGCAGCCATTCGCCGCAATACATGGCCCGGCGCATGTCCAGCAGCCAGGCGGGCGCCTCGAAGCCGAACAGTCCTTCGAAGGCCTGCACCGCGCTCATCTGATAGGCCACCGGACAGATGCCGCAGATACGCGCCACCATATCGATGACCTGGTCGCACTCGTAGCCCTCGACGAACTTCTCGAACAGCCGGGGCGGTTCGTAGATGCGCAGGGCCAGATGCTGGATGGCGCCGTCCGCCACGTCGATCTCCAGGGCGCCTTCGCCCTCGACCCGGGTCAGTACCGGCACGCGGATTTGAATATCGCGGGTTTGATCATTCATGGGTGTCGTCTTTCAGCCGCTCGCCGGCCTGTTTGAAGGCGGGAGCGTGGTTGGCGATGAAGTGGAACCGTCGGGCGGCGGCCGGGCGGTCGAGGCCCAGTTCGGCGAAACGCGCCGCCAGCGAATGGTCGTTGATCTGATCCAGTGGCCCGTAACAGCCGTAACAACCGCGTCCAGCGGCCGGGCATAGAGCGCCGCAACCGGCCGTGGTCACCGCGCCCATGCAGGCTTCCCCTTTGCTCACCAGGGTGCAGACCAGGCCCCGGCGCTTGCACTCCATGCAAACCGGCTGGGTCTCCCTGCGGGGCTTGATGCCGCTCAAGAGGTCGCGCAGCGCTGCCACCACCTGGCGTGAGTTGACCGGACAGCCGGGAATTTCGAAATCGACTTTGACATAGTCGGAGATGGGGTTGGAGTTCTCGAGTGTCTCGATGTCGTCGGGACGGGCGTAGACCGCCGACATCCAGGCGTTGCGGTCGGTGAAATTGGCCAGCGCCTGCAGCCCGCCGGCGGTTGCGCAGGCGCCGATAGTGATCAACAACCCGCTGCGTTCGCGCACCTGCTGAATGCGGTGGATATCCTCCGGTGTGGAAACGCTCCCCTCCACCAGCGAGATATCGGCCTCGGCCACTGGATCGCTGGGGCCGGCCTCGGCGAAATGGACGATCTCCACCAGCTCCGGCAGCAACAGCAACGGCTCGCCCAGGTTCAGCAGCGCCAGCTGACAGCCGTCGCAGGAGCTGAACTTGTGAACCGCGAGTTTGGGTTTGGTGCCGCTCATGATTATGTTTCACCTCTCAAAGACCACCCCCTTGATCGGGTAGTGCTAACGTTAGCGAGAAGTTTTGAGTGTTGAGTTTTTAGTTTTGAGTTGCATGTGTTCGCATACGCTCACGATATTTACTGGCCCTCTCCCCCTGGGAGAGTACATCCAAACAGCGTGCGGCTTGCCGCACACAACAACTCAAAACTCAACACTCAAAACTCTTCAGCTAAAACCCTTTCGCCCCCAGAAAATCCGCCAGGTCCGAATAGTTGAATACCGGCCCGTCCTGGCACACGTAGTGGGGACCGATCTGGCAGTGGCCGCACTGGCCGATGCCGCACTGCATGTTGCGTTCCATGCTGAACCAGATACTGCCGTCGGAGAGCCCCATCTCACGCAGGCTGGCGATGGCGCTCAACATCATCAGCTCCGGTCCGCACAGCAGGGCCACTGTCCTCTGCGGCCGCAGGGTGATCTGGCCGATCAGCTCCGTCACCATCCCCTGCTGGCCCTTCCAGCCCTTGCTGGCCACGTCCGCCGCCAGCAGGATGTTCACGTCCCGCAGCTTCCCCCACTCCTCGTACTGCTCGCGCCAGATGAGGTCGTTGGAGTGCTTGACGCCCTGCAGGATCTGAATGTGCCCGTAATAGTCCCGGCGCCGAACCAGATAGCGGATCACCGAGACCAGGGGCGCGCAGCCCAGGCCGCCGGTGATGAGCAGCACGTCCTTGCCCTTCATCCGCGCCAGCGGCCAGCCCCGGCCGAAGGGACCGCGGATACCCACGCGGTCGCCGGGCTGCAGCTTGGACAGGCCATCGGAGACCCGTCCGACGATACGGATGGTATGGTCGAAAAAGGTGTTCTCCAAAGGATCGTTGACGATCGAGATCGGTATCTCGCCGACACCGAAGAGGGTCACCATGTTGAACTGTCCGGGATCGAACTCATAGGCCTCCTGCACATCCCAGTCGTAGCGCAGACGCAGGGTGAAGATGTTGGGCGCCTCCTGGATCCGCTGTTCGATCACGGCAACGTGGGGAATGTGGGGATCAAACATAGAGACTGCCCTCCTCCAACACCGCCGTAACCTCCTGAGTCAGGTCTATGCCCACCGGACACCAGGCGATGCAGCGGCCGCAGCCGGTACAGCCGATGCGACGCTGCTGCACCTGCCAGCCCGCCAGCTTGTGGGTCAGCCACTGCCGATAGCGCTGTTTGGTGGTGCTGCGGACCTGGAAGTGGCCCATGCTGCTGTGGGTCGGGCTGAAACAGGAGTCCCAGCTGCGCACCATCTCCGCCGCATCGCCGGTCAGGGCCGCTTCATGCTCGGCCTGATAACAGAAGCAGGTGGGGCAGACCGCGGTGCAGTTGCCGCAGGAGAGACAGCGCTCCGCCACATCGTCCCAGTGGCTGTGATTGAGGCGCTGATAGAGTTGCGCCAGCTCCTCCTTGTCCGGCAGCCGGCGCTGCTGCTCCTGGACCGCCCGGTCGCTGGCCTGCAGCATCGCTTCCAGTTGAGCGTCGTCGGCGAGCGGCAGGGAGAGCCCTTCGGTGATGGCGCGCCCCGGGTCGCTGTCGGACCAGATGAGGAAGCCCTCGTCCAGCTCCGCCATGCCGATATCGTAACCACCGTCCAGCGCCGGTCCGTCGCCGGTGGAGGCACAGAAGCAGGTCGCCGCCGAGTGGGCGCAGTCGACGCCGATCAGCAGCAGGCTTTCGCGACGCTGGCGGTAGTGGGGATCGGGACGCATCTCCAGCAGAAAGTGGTGATCCTGGATCGACAGCGCCGCCAGGTCGCAGGCGCGCACGCCGATGACCGCGGTCTTGGCCACCTCCGGCAGGGTGCGCCGGTATCCGAAGGGATTGCTGGACTCCTCCCAGAGCACCTCGCGGGGGGCGAAGCAGAGTGGCTTCAGGCCCTGCGGACCGTGATTCCAATCGAACAGGCGCTGACTGTCGCCGATCTGCAGGCGATAGTGTCCGGGCTGCTGGTCGTTGGTCACGCCCTGCGGCAGCGCGTCCGCGGCTTCGAGCGGTCCAAATTGGATCGCACCGTCCCGAACCCGGGGACCGACTATCCGGTAACCGGCCTCTTTCAGTGCGCCGAAGAGTAGCGACAGATCCGCCCGCGGCAGAAAGCCCGGGCGTCTGTTATGAGCCAAATGGGTCTGCGAGTTCACACTGGATCCTCGAAACTAGCGTTTGGTCATGAATGGGAGAAAGCGTAGAGTTAAACCTAATCCATACACGAGGGTCTTTCGGCATCCATTCCACAGTCCCCGGTGATAGTCGTTTGCAGAACAGGTTTCCTATGCTGAGTTAAGTCTAGCCAAGGAATGGCGATCGCATAGGGTGAATATCGATAAATCGATCATGGCATGACGACAGTCAATAACCACCTGCAAGCCTCCGTGACAATCGACGGCATCGAAGTGAATTGCTGCTATACCTTATTTCTAACATCGCAAACCCCGTTCGCGTGAGACAACCCGACCAGGAAGCCAGGATATGCCAGACAACATGGTCACCATCGACGGCAACGAGGCCGCCGCCCATATTGCCCATCTGACCAACGAGGTCATCGCCATCTACCCCATCACCCCCGCCTCGCCCATGGGCGAGTGGTCCGACGAGTGGTCGGCGCGGGGCATCAGGAACATCTGGGGCACGGTGCCCGACGTGATCGAGATGCAGAGCGAGGGAGGCGCCGCCGGCGCCGTGCACGGGGCGCTGCAGGCAGGCTCGCTGTCCACCTCCTTCACCGCCTCCCAGGGGCTGCTGCTGATGATCCCCAACATGTACAAGATCGCCGGCGAACTGACGCCCACGGTGCTGCATGTATCGGCCCGCTCGCTGGCGGTGCAGGCGCTGTCGATCTTCGGCGACCACAGCGACGTCATGGCCTGCCGCGCCACCGGCTACGCCATGCTCTGTTCGGCCGGGGTGCAGGAGGTGGCCGACTTCGCCCTCATCGCCCAGGCTGCGACGCTGGAGACGCGCATCCCCTTCCTACACTTCTTCGACGGTTTCCGCACCTCCCACGAGGTCAACAAGATCGCCCTGCCCGACGACGACACCGTGCGCGCCATGATCGACGACGAGCTGGTCACCGCCCATCGCGATCGCGCCCTCTCGCCGGATCATCCTGTGATCCGCGGCACCTCGCAGAACCCGGACGTCTACTTCCAGGGCCGCGAGACGGTCAACCCCTTCTACGACGAGGTGCCCGGCAAGCTGAAAGCGGTGATGGACCGCTTCGCCGAACTCACGGGCCGGCGCTACGGGCTGTTCGAATATGTCGGCGACCCACAGGCCGAGCGGGTAATCCTGCTCATGGGCTCCGGCATCGGCGCCGCCCAGGAGGCGGTGGAGCACCTGGTCGCCGGGGGCGAGAAGGTGGGCATGGTAAAAGTGCGCCTGTTCCGGCCCTTCGCTCCCCAGCGACTGCTCGACGCCATCCCCGAAAGCGCCGCCAAGATCGCCGTGCTCGACCGCACCAAGGAGCCGGGCGCCGACGGCGAGCCCCTCTATAAAGATGTGCTGGGCGCCTTTGCCCAGGCCGTGAGCGACGGCAGACGCGAGCGGTTGCCGCGCATCTGCGGCGGCCGCTACGGTCTCTCTTCCAAAGAGTTCACCCCGGCCATGGTGAAAGGGCTGTTCGACGAACTCCGCAAGGAGCGGCCCAAGCACCCCTTCACCGTCGGCATCATCGACGATGTCGGCCACACCAGCATCGACTGGGACCCGGGCTTCCGACCCGCCGCCAGCGAGGGGGTCACCGCCTGCATCTTCTACGGCCTGGGTGCCGACGGCACCGTCTCCGCCAACAAGAACTCGATCAAGATCATCGGCGAACAGACCGACAACTACGGCCAGGGCTACTTCCAGTACGACTCCAAGAAGGCGGGAGCGGTCACCGTCTCCCACCTGCGTTTCGGTCCCAGGCCGATCGACTCGACCTACCTCATCGGCGACGGCGAGGCGGGTTTCGTGGCCTGCCATCAGCCGATCTTCCTCGAGCGCTACGACATGCTCGACAAGGCGGCCCCCGGCGGCGTCTTCCTGCTCAATTCGCCCACCCCGCCCGATCAGGTGTGGGAGACCCTGCCGGGC
Source organism: Sedimenticolaceae bacterium (assembly GCA_050305975.1). Classification (GTDB taxonomy): domain Bacteria; phylum Pseudomonadota; class Gammaproteobacteria; order Chromatiales; family Chromatiaceae; genus Thiodiazotropha. The sequence goes on from JBNLGI010000239.1 coordinate 15,316, forward strand.
CACATGCAGCAGCAGATGATCGACAAGCGGCTCAGCTTCTATGTCATCGACGCCTACCAGATCGCCGACGAGACCGGCATGGGCCGGCGCATCAACACCATCATGCAGACCTGCTTCTTCGCCATCTCCGGCCTGCTGGAGCAGGAGAAGGCGATCGCCCTGATCAAGGAGGCGGTGAAGAAGACCTACGGCAGGAAGGGCGTGCGTCTGCTGGAGCGCAACTATGCCGCCATCGACGCCGCCCTGGCCGGGCTGCACCCGGTGGAGGTGCCGCAATCGGTGAGCCGCGACTTGAGCCGCAAACCGGTGGTCCCCGCATCCGCCCCCGCCTTCGTGCAGCAGGTGACCGCGCCAATCATCGCCGGCAGGGGCGACAGCGTGCCGGTCAGTCTGATGCCCGCCGACGGCACCTGGCCGCTCGGCACCACCGCCTACGAGAAGCGCAACATCGCCCTGCAGCTGCCCAAGTGGGAGATGGATCTCTGCACCCACTGCGGCAAGTGCCCGCTGGTCTGCCCGCATGCGGCGATCCGCTCCAAGGTCTTCCCGGAGAGCCTGACCGCAGATGCGCCCGAGGGCTTTCTGCACACTCAGGTCAAAGGCGGCAAGGACTTCGAACCCGGCACCCACATCAGCTACCAGGTCGCCCCCGACGACTGCACCGGCTGCGGCCTCTGCGTGGAGATCTGCCCCATCCGCGACAAGCAGAATCCCCAGCGCAAGGCCCTGAACATGACGGCCGACCCGGCCTACCACGAGCAGGAACGGGCCAACTGGACGTTCTTCCTCGGCCTGCCGGAATACGACCGCAGCAAACTCAAGCAGACCACCCTCAAGGGAGCCATGATCATGCAGCCCCTGTTCGAGTTCTCCGGCGCCTGCGTCGGCTGCGGCGAGACCCCCTACGTCAAGCTGGCGACCCAGCTCTTCGGCGACCGCATGCTGATCGCCAACGCCACCGGCTGCTCGTCGATCTACGGCGGCAATCTGCCCACCACCCCCTACACCACCAACCCGCAGGGGCGCGGCCCGGCCTGGAACAACTCCCTGTTCGAGGACAACGCCGAGTTCGGCCTCGGTATGCGGGTGGCCATCGACAAACAGCGCGACCATGCGCGTGAACTTCTGGCCTCCCTGCGCAAAGAGATCGGCGAGGAGTTGGCCGATGCGTTACTCAACGCCGACCAGCACAGCGAACCGGCCATCTTCGAGCAGCGCACGCGTATCGAAAGTCTGAAGGAGAAGCTGCACAAGATCGGCACCCCGCAGGCCCGCAGTCTGCTGGCCACCGCCGACAGCCTGGCCAGGAAGAGCGTCTGGCTGGTGGGCGGCGACGGCTGGGCCTACGA
>JBNLGI010000240.1:0-2139 GCA_050305975.1 Sedimenticolaceae bacterium
TAGAGCATGGAGGCGACCGCGTCCACGCGCAGGCCGTCGATGTGCATCTCCTGCAGCCAGTAGACTGCGCTGGAGATGAGGAAGGTCTTCACCTCGTTGCGCCCGAAGTTGTAGATCAGGGTCGACCAGTCGAGATGCTCGCCCAGACGGGGATCCTCGTGCTCGTAGAGGGCGGTGCCGTCGAAACGGGCCAGGCCGTGGGCGTCCTTGGGAAAGTGGGCCGGCACCCAGTCGAGCAGTACACCGATGCCGTTGCGGTGGCAGTGGTCGACGAAGAAGCGGAAGTCGTCGGGGCTGCCGAAGCGGCTGGTGGGCGCGAAGTAGCCGGTGGCCTGATAGCCCCAGGAGAGGTCGAAGGGGTGTTCGGTGATCGGCAGCAGTTCGATATGGGTGAAGCCCAGCTGTGTCACGTAGTCGACCAGTTGCACGGCCAGTTCCCGATAGCTCAGGAACTCGCCCTCCATGTCGCGACGCCAGGAGTTCAGATGGACCTCGTAGACCGACATGGGGCTGTGCTGCCACTCCTTGTGGGTGCGTTGCTCCATCCAGTCGCCGTCGCCCCACTGATAGGGGCTGTTGCCGGCGATGATCGAGGCGGTGTTGGGACGCAGTTCGTATTGTTTTCCGTAGGGGTCCGCCTTGTGAAAGATGGTGCCGTTGTGGCGATTGCGCAGCTCGTACTTGTAGACGTGGCCCGGTTCGAGATCGGGGATGAAGAGTTCCCACACGCCGCCGTCACGCACGCGCATGGGGTGGCAGCGACCGTCCCAGGCGTTGAAGTCGCCGACCACGCTGACGCGCTCGGCATTGGGCGCCCAGACGGCGAAGAGGATACCGGCGGTGCCGTCCACCTCGTGCTCGCGTGCGCCGAGAAAACGGTAGGCGTGGTGATGGCGACCCTGGTAAAACAGATGCAGGTCGAAGTCTGGGATCTGCGGGCCGTAGCAGTAGGGGTCGTGGTTGATGTGCTCCCGATGCTCTTTGTCACGCCACGCCAGACGGTAGTGTTCAGGCAGCGCGCTGCCGTCACCCCGCCACTCGAAGAAGTCGCTGTCGCTGAGGTGTTCCAGAGTCAACCCGCCTTCGACGATGGAGACCTCCATTGCGCGGGGATTGTAGACCCGCACCAGGGTCTGATCGCCCACGGGGTGACGGCCGAGCACGGCGAACGGATCGTGATGCCGAGCATCCTGAATTCGTGAAAGTTCTTTGTCGATGGTTTTGCTTTCCATAGAAATGGCTGTCTCTCGCTGTTAGGGCCTATTGGATGAGTCTCGACAGACCCTAGAAATCATAATCAAGAATGTCGTCGACCCGGCGGCAGATTTCGCGTCCGTAGTCCGTCCACAGGCCCTCGCCCCAGTAGCGGTAGCAGCTGGTCTGCGAGGCAAGCAGGTGGAACAGGGCGTTACGGTAACGCGGATCGTCGGTCGCTATGCCGGGTTTGATCACCGTCTGGTAGAAATGTGAGCTGGCCTCGTCCATCGGCTTGAGCACATGCTCGTAGCCGCGCACCCAGGATAGATTGTTGGTCCAGCTGCCGCCCTCCATGTGAAAGCGGTGATCCTCCTGGCCGAGGGTCTCGATGACCTGTGCCAGTTTGTCGGGGCCCTCGCCGGGCCGCATGCGATCCCAGATCTGCTTCTGGAACAGGGGTTGGATGACCGGAAAGGCCTCCTCGCCGATACCCTGCACGGCAAGATGTTCCAGGTACTCGGTGACGTTCATGGCCGGGCAGTCCGAACCGGTGCTCTCGCGCATGACTTCCATGTACTTTGATGGAAACTCATTCATCATCACACCGCCGTTCTCGCCGTCGGCGATCTGGGTCACCAGGGGCGGTACCTCGTGTCCGTCGAGGGTCTGCCGGTAGAGGCTGCGCGCCTCGTAGGCGGGCTGCATCTGGGCCACCAGTTTGGTGTCCGAACCCTGGGTTTTCACGATGGCGATGATGCTGATGCTCTCACCTTTCGAATTCGTGCAGACCAGGCGGTGGGGCAGATGGGGCTGGCGCGGGCTCCAGCCGTCCTGCGGGTGCTCCACCGTGTGTTCCTGCACCAGCACCCACTGGTAGCCGCAATCCTTCAGCGTCTTGACGAACTCGTAGGCGATGTCCGGGTGGTTGGGCAGGGCCATCTC
>JBNLGI010000241.1:0-10622 GCA_050305975.1 Sedimenticolaceae bacterium
GCGCCGGGCGTCATCCAGCCGTTTCGCTGTCGGTTGTTCTGTTTTTTCCTGGCCGTCTTGATTCTCAGCCATGGCTCACCTCGTCACGCGCAGGGTCTGCATCATGAGTTGGAACGACTCTTCCAGGATCTGATTGAAGACATTGAACAGGTTGGGCAGCGTCACCCACATCAGGGCGAAACCGAGCAGCATGATGATCGGGAAACCGACCGAGAAGATGTTCAGCTGCGGCGCGGCGCGCATCACCACGCCCATGCCCATGTTGACCATCAGCAAGGCGCCGAGGATCGGCAGGGCGATCAGCAGTCCGCCGGCGAACAGGCGGCTGCCCCAGGCCACGATATCGAGCAGACTGTTGCGCGAGATGCCGTCCACCGCCACCGGCATCGATTGAAAGCTGTCGGCCACCAGCTCGATCGCCAGCAGGTGGCCGTTGGAGAGCAGAAACAGCAGGGTCGCCAGAATCAGATAGAACTGGGACACCACCGGCACCTGGACTCCGTTCTGCGGATCGACCATGGAGGCGAAGCCGAGACCGCTGCTGTAGGCCACCACCTGGCCGCCGAAGACCAGGGCGCCGAAGACCATCTGCAGAATGAAGCCCATCACCACACCGATCAGGATCTGCTGCAGCATGATGGTGAAGCCGGTGTGGCTGAGCACGTCCGCCGCCGGCATCGGCGGCAGGGCGGGAATCACCATCCAGGTCATCAGCAACATCAATACGAGACGAAATCGTACCGGCACCTGGCGCGCGCTGAAGACGGGGGCCGCCGTCAGCATGGCGCCGATGCGGACCATGGGCCAGAGGTAGGCCGCGAGCCAGGCGTTGAATTGTGCTTCGCTGATGATCATGGTCGCAGCGGGCGGGAGCCATCAGTGGAGCAGTTCCGGAATGCTTTCGATCAGATTCAGCGAAAAATTCATCAGCAGCTGAATCATCCAATTACCGGCCAGCATCAACACCAGTCCGACCACCACCAGTTTGGGGATGAAGGTCAGCGTCATCTCGTTGATCTGGGTGGCGGCCTGGAACATGGCGATCACCAGGCCCACCGCCAATGCGGGCAGCAGCACTATACCCGCCAGGATACCGACCACTTCGAGGGTGTTCTGACCAATTGCCATCACGGTATCTGGACTCATGCGACCCTCTCCCGGTTAAACCTGAAAACTCGATGCCAGGGTGCCGAACACCAGCGCCCAGCCGTCGATCAGCACGAACAGCATGATCTTGAACGGCAGCGAGATGATCATGGGCGACAGCATCATCATGCCCATCGACATCAGTACGCTGGCCACCACCAGATCAATGATGAGAAACGGAATGAAGAGCAGGAAACCGATCTGAAAACCGGTCTTCAACTCGCTGGTGGCGAATGAGGGCAGCAGCAGGCTGAAGGGCACCTGCTCCGGCGACTCGAACTCGCCGAAGTCGCCGATGCGCGCGAACAGGGCAAGATCGTCCTCGCGGGTCTGCGCCAGCATGAAGGCGTGGACCGGCTTGGCCGCCTGTTCGAGTGCCTGGGCGACGTCGATCTGCTCCGCCAGGTAGGGCTGCAGGGCCACCTGGTTCACCTCGTTGAACACCGGCATCATGATGAACAGGGTGAGGAACAGGGCCAGCCCGATGAGAATCTGATTGGAGGGCGTGCTCTGGGTGCCGAGCGCCTGGCGCAGTATCGCCAGCACGATGATGATGCGGGCGAAGGAGGTCATCATCATGAGCGCGCCCGGCAGCAGGGTCAGGGCGGTCATGAAGAGCAGAATCTGGATGGTCAGGGTGTAGGTCTGCCCCCCCTGCCCGTCGCTGGTCACGCTGAAGGCGTCGACACCGGGTGCCGCCTGTACCACAGTGCTCAAGAGCAGACCGGCGATCAGCAGCCACCCTCTCATCAGGCGCCATCCTCATCCGCTTTGTGCTGTTCGCTGGCGATGCCAAAGGCGTGCTTGAAGGAGCGCTCGTCCAGCGGTAGCCGATGCAGGGTCCTGACTTGGCCGGGCGCCACGCCGAGCAGCAGCCGGGCGTTCTCCACCTCGATCAGCACCACCCGTTCGCGACTGCCCACGGAGGCGCCGCCCAGTACCTTGACCACGCCCTTGCCGCCCATGGGAAGGTTGCCGTAGCGCTTGAACAACCAGGCGCCGCCCAGAATCAAGGCCAGTATCAGCAACAGGCCGCCGGCGGTCTGGAACAGGCTTTCGCTACCGAGCGCTGTCGTCTTGGCTGCGATCTTCTCCTGTACCGCATCGGCGGCGAGCAGCGTCTCGCTGAAAAAGAGGCAGAGTGGCGGTAACCAGCGCAACATCATTTCAGCCTCTTCACCCGTTCCGAGGGGCTGATGATGTCGGTCAGGCGCAGTCCGAACTTTTCGTTCACCACCACCACTTCACCCTGAGCGATCAGGGTGCCGTTGACCAGTACGTCCATCGGTTCGCCGGCCAGCCGGTCGAGCTCCACCACAGAACCCTGATTCAGCTGCAACAGGTTGCGGATGTTGATCTTGGTGCGCCCGATCTCCATCGAAATGGTGACCGGCACATCGAGGATCGCATCCATGTTCACCGCCCCGCCCGTGGAATCGTCGGTCAGCTCCTCGAAAGTGGCGGTGGCGGCTGCCGACTTTCCGGCACTCTCCAGCTCACCCTGCTCTTCCAGGGCGGCGGCCCATTCGTCGGCCAGTGCTTCATTGGTATCTGTGTTTTTGTCGTCACTCATGGTTCAACCCTCTCAGGGGAGTCGGGCAGGCCGGTTTGACCTGCAGATCAGTTGTCTCTGTCCGCTTCTTTGCGGATGGACTTGCGTTCCATCTCCAGAAATTCGTGCAGACCTTTGCGCCGTTGTCGCTGCGCCCAGTGAGAGACCTTCAGCGAGTAGTTACCGTCGGAGACACCCAGACGCGCCTTGAAGATCGGCACATCGGCGGCTTCCACATCCACCTCTTCCGGCATGTCGAAGGGGATGATGTCGCCCTTTTTGAGATTGGCCAGCTGCTTTACCGTCATCTCCACCTCGGCCAGGGTGCTGGCAAGCTCCACCTGGGCACCCAGAATCTCTTCGCGCAGGGAGTGTTCCCAGCGTTCGTCCCGCTCTCCGCGGTCGCTCTGCACGCCGGCATCGAGCAGCTCGCGGATCGGCTCCACCATCGAATAAGGCATGCAGATGTGAAAATCGCCGCCACCGCTCTCAAGGTCGACATGAAAGGAGGTGACGACCACCACCTCGGAGGGACTGACGATATTGGCGAACTGAGGATTCACCTCCGAACCGCTGTACTCGAAATTGACGCGAAACACCGGCCGCCAGGCTTGAGACAGGTCGTCGAAGGCCCGCTTGAGCAGCAGCTGAATGACCCGGTTTTCGGTCGGCGTGAAGTCGCGGCCCTCGATCTTGGTATGAAAGCGACCGGTACCGCCGAAGTAATTGTCGACCACGCTGAAGACCAGTTTGGGATCGATCACGAACAGCCCTTTTCCACGCAGCGGCGGCACCTTGATCATGTTGAGACTGGTGGGCACGAACAGGCTGTGCACGAACTCTGAAAACTTCTGCATCTGGATTCCGGAGACCGCCAGGTCTGCGGTGCGACGCAACATATTGAAGAGACTGGTGCGGAACAGACGGGCGAAGCGCTCGTTGATCATCTCCAGCGTCGGCAGACGGCCGCGTACGATGCGGTCCTGGCTGGTGAAGTCGTAGGAGTTGACGCCCTCGCCGTCACCGACATCGGTCTCGGTCGCGACATCGCCGTTATCGACGCCATGCAACAGGGCATCGATCTCTTCTTGGGAAAGTAAGTCGTTGGCACTCATGGCGTCACTGCATCACAAAGCTGGTGAAATAGAGGGCCTCTACCTGACCCGGGGCCTTCAGCTCCTTGAGGATGCGGTTGAGTTCGTCCAGCATGCTCTGCTGGAGCGACTCCTTGGCGGCGCGTTGTTTCAGCTGCTGGGCATCCACGGCGGAGAGCAGGTTGAGCAGGTTGTGGCGGATCATGGGATCGTTGTGTTTGACGAACTCTTCCAGTTCGACGCCGTAGAAGCGCACGCTGACACCCACCTGCAGCAGGCTCGGACGACCGGGCAGCGTGACCACGAATGGCGGATCGAGGGGCAGATACTGCACCGGTTCTTTGTCGGCTTCAGCCGCGCCAGCGGCCTGTTCGCCCACCGCAGCTCCAGCCTCATCATCGGCACCGGAAAGCAGGAAATAGGCAGCCACGCCACCGCCAATCAGCAGCAGCGCCACTGCCGAGATGATAATGATGAGTTTGCTCTTGCCGGACTTCTCTTCGCCCAGGTCGAGATCTTCAGCCGCTTTCTCGTTCGCCATGTCACAGTTCCTCTAACAAGCTATGCACTGAAATGCAAAATAGATGCCACTGGGAACCTGTGTATTTTTTTCTTCTAAAACAGAATGTTATTTATCTCGATTTCAAAAGAGCCAAATACTTGACGACTTGAACCGGCAAATTCAGGCAGTTTTTCGTCACTCGAATCTTCCGCCCTCACCACGACGAACCGGCACCGTCTCGACTAACCTGGGATCAAACCAGCGGCCCTGTTGCGGCGCCGCTCGGGATTTCAACGGAGATATCAGGTTTCTTTCTTTTATCCGATTTGATTAAGTGCTATTAATAAGTTTGATAACCAATTGTTAACACAATAATTTTAGGATCTTTGTGCCTAACACCCCTGAGAAAAAGCCCTTCAGTGGGAGATTTGCCGGTCTTCCGACGCCTCCGGCCGTTCTCATCCAACTCATCGACAGTTGCAACGATCCGCATGTCAGCTTCGAGCGGCTGACTGAAATCATCCAGCAGGATGCCGCGGTCACCTCCAAGGTGATCTCGGCCGCCAACTCCCCCTTTTATCGCCAGTGGCAGGAGATTACCAACCTCAATCGCCTGCTGGTCGTGATGGGCACACGCACTGTCCGCACCATCGCCATCAACAGCGCGGTGCAGCAGTTTTTCAGTCAACTCGGCAAATCGGCGGGGCGCGCGGTCGACCGCATCTGGTACCACTCCCTGGTCTGCGCCCACTGTGCCAAGTCGCTGGCGGAGCTCACCACCTACCCTTCACCCGACGAGGCCTATCTGGCCGGTCTATTGCATCGTCTGGGCCAGCTCGCCCTGCTGCAAAGCGATACTGAAACCTATGGCCCGCTGCTGGATGAAGGGTTGAGCGGCGAAGACCTGGCGCAGGCGGAAAAAGAACGTGTCGGTTACAGCTCGGCGGCAGTGGCCGCCGAGCTGATCGACAGCTGGCAGCTTCACTCTTTTCTCTCCGACGCCGTGCTCTACCAGCATGAGCCGGCTGCTTCCATCCTCGACGGCTCTCATCTGGTCAAGTTGATAAATCTGGCCAGCGACTTGGCGCGACTGGAAAAGGCTCCGGACAGCGGTGTGCTGGAACGGGCCGATCTGCTGTTCGGTCTCAACCAGTCGATCGTCGAACAGCTGTTGGAAGCTTCGCGGGAGAAGGCGGTCTCCACCGCTCGCAGCCTGAATATCGCGCTCCCCAGCGTTAAAGAGGACAAGTCGGCTGCTGACCATTACGCCGCTCTCGGCGAGCGGGTGCGGCAGGCGGCGCTGTTTGGCGGCGGCATCGACAGCATGCCGGAGAAGAGCGATCTGCCGATGACGCTGCAGCAGATCCAGAGGGATCTCGATCTGCTGTTCGGACTCAAGCGGGTCTGCTTCATCCTGAAAGAGAGCGAGCAACAACGCCTGCAGCCCATCGATCCGGCACATCCGGAAGACAGTCTGCTGGCCGATCTTTCATTTTCCATCGACGCGGAACGCAGTCTGGCGGCCAAAGCCTTTCTCAACCTGCAGATCGTCAGTACCGAAGACCAGGAGCTGGCGGCCGATCTCTCGGTCGCCGACCGGCAGTTGGGCCGCTATCTCAAGCGCGAGGCGCTGACCTATCTACCGCTCGCCACCCAGACCCAGTCGCTGGGTCTCATCGCTGTGGGCTGCCACTCCGTCGAGTGGCCGGCCCTCTCCGAGCAGCGCGAGCTGCTCGCCCTGTTCGCCCAGGAGGCGGCGCAGATCGTGCTGCGTCAGCGTGAGATGGCACAGCAGCAGCATCTGCTCATCGATGAAGAGCGCGCCGCTTTCCATCTGGAAGCCCGCAAGGTGGTGCACGAGGCCAACAATCCGCTCGGCATCATCAATAACTACCTGCATATCCTCGGCATGAAACTGGGCGAGGATCACCCGGTGCAGGAGGAGCTGAACATCATCCGCGAAGAGATCGACCGGGTCGGCAAGATCATCTTGCGCATCCGCGACATCCCGGCCGGTGTCGAACAGCAGCAGCGCAGCGTGGATGTCAATCACTTGATCGAGGAACTGGACAAACTATTCCAGTCTTCCCTCTTCCCGTCGCACAATATTTCATCTACTCTGGACCTTGACCGGTCGATGCGCGGAATTCGCACTCAGCGCGGCCACTTGAAACAGATTTTGACCAATCTGTTTAAAAACGCAGTGGAAGCGATGGAACAGGGTGGGAATATAACGATAACAACCCGTGATAACGCCTTCCTCAACGGCAAGGCCTATATTGAAATACAGGTCGTCGATGACGGACCCGGCATTCCGACTGAGATCATGCAACAGCTTTTCACTCCCGTCACATCCACCAAGGACAGCTCCCACTCCGGCCTGGGACTGGCTATTGTAAAAAATCTGATGGACGAACTCTCCGGCCACGTCAGCTGTACTTCCAATGCGGGCCAAGGCACACGTTTTCAGCTCTATTTGCCGCGTACCGGCATGAATTAAGCGGAGCCCACCATGCACTCGATCTATCCGGCACCCTGGAGAGGCATTCAAGGAGAGCTCGACAAGATCCCGATGCGTATCAAGAGCAACCCCACCCAGCGTAGCTTTCATGCCAGCGTGCTGGTGGTGGATGACGAGCCCCGCGCCCGGGCCAGCCTGAAGGAGATTCTCCGCCTCGCCGGCTATGAGGCGACCCTGGCGGAAGGCGGTCGCGAAGCGGTGGAACTGCTCAGCGAGCGCCATTTCGATCTGATGCTGCTCGATCTCAACATGCCGGAACTGGATGGCCACGGGGTCATGTCCTTTCTCGAGGAGCGGAAGATCGATTGCGACGTGATCGTGGTCAGCGGCGAGACCACGTTCGACCACGCGACCCAGGCACTGCGCCGGGGGGCACACGATTTCCTGCGCAAACCCTATGCCCCGGACGAACTGCTGCGTGCCATTTCAAATACGGTCGAACGGCGCAAACTGAAACGGGAGAACGCATCGATCCTCAAGCGTCTCGAAGAGTCCGAGAACCTGCACAAGTTCATCGTCAACAATTCACCCGACATGATCTACCTGCTGGACGAGGAGGGTCGTTTCGCCTTCGTCAACGACCGGGTCGAGACACTGTTGGGATACCGACAGGAAGATGTCCTCGGACAACACTTCTCCAAACTGATCTACGAGGACGATCTCGACCAGGCCAACTTTACCTTCAACGAACGCCGTACCGGCGATCGCGCGACCCGCAGCACCGAACTGCGGTTGCGTTGCAAGGATGGCACCAGCCCTCGCTACTTCGAATCGCGTTCGGTGCCGATAGAACTCAGCTCTATCGGCATCTATACCGTTGACGAGGATAACCATAAGGAGTTTATCGGTACCTACGGCGTTGCCCGCGACATCACCGAACGCAAACAGGCCGAGGAGTTGATCAAGTACCAGCTCTACCACGACCTGCTGACCAACCTGCCGAACCGCACCCTGTTCCGCGACCGCCTCAACATGGCGATGGCGCAATCCAAACGCAGCGGCAAGAAACTGGCGATTCTCTATCTCGACATGGATCGCTTCAAGGTCATCAACGACTCCCTCGGCCACTTCGTAGGCGACGAACTGTTGCAGTCCGTAGCCCAGAGACTGCGCAGCGAACTGCGTGAGGCCGATACCCTGGCCCGCGTCGGCGGCGACGAATTCAACCTGCTCATTCCCGAGATCAACGATATTCAGGATGCGCGCAACCTGGCGGACAAGATTCTGCGCATCACCACCGAACCCTTCGTCATCAAGGGTGAAGAGATCTACATCAGTTTCAGTATCGGCATCGCGATCTATCCGTCGGACGGCGACACCAAGGACACTCTGATCAAGAACGCCGACATTGCAATGTACAAGGTGAAGAGCGCCGGCAAGAACGGTTACGCCTTCTACTCCGAAAACATGAAGAGCGACTATTCCCAATCGCTCGACATCGAAAACGGTCTGCGCAAAGCCATTTCGACCGACGAGCTGAGAATCCACTATCAGCCTCAATACGATATTCTCAACGGCAAGATCGTCGGGGTCGAGGCACTGATTCGCTGGCAGCATCCCCAGAAGGGATTGATCCTGCCCAGCGAATTCATCAATGTGGCCGAGGAGTCGGGCCTGATCATACCGCTGGGCGAGTGGGTCCTGCGCAAAGCGTGCGAAGACATCAAGCGCTGGATGGAAGAGGAGTCGATCAGGCTCAGTCTGTCGGTCAACATTTCGGTGCAGCAGCTCGAAATGGAACAGTTCGTCGCCAAGACGCTGAAGATCATCAAGCGCATGCAGCTGCCGAGAAACATACTCGAGCTGGAGATCACCGAACACGCCATCATGCAGGACATGGACAAGGCGATTGAGACTCTGTCCAAACTCGCCAATAAGGGCATTCGCATCGCCATCGACGACTTCGGTACCGGCTACTCCTCGCTCGGCTATCTGCAGACCCTGCCCATCAACACCCTCAAGATGGACCGCTCCTTCGTGCAGGGCATCAAATCGAAGGGCGACAACTCGATCATCAACGCCATTATCGCCATGGCCAAGGGGCTCAATCTGGACCTCATCGCCGAAGGGGTGGAGAGCCGGCCGCAGATCGATCATCTGCTCTCTGCCGGTTGCCATCTGGCGCAGGGCTTCTACTACAGTCATCCCATCCCGGAAGAGGATCTGTTGAAGCTGATCAAAGATCAGCAGACACACACCCGATCCTTCAGCCTGCGAGGTGAAGAGAGCGAACTGAGCAGCGACCAGCCCCTCGCCTGATACTTTGCAACTTCCCGATCGACTCTCTACCGAGTCGTTTTCTCTCCATGCTATGATACGCCGCTCGTCATGCGGCGCCTGAAGAGCGTCGTCACTCACCTCCAAAACACACAGTAGAACCATGGCTCAATACATCTTCACCATGAACCGGGTGGGCAAGATCGTTCCGCCCAAGAAAGTCATTCTGCGCGATATCTCCCTCTCTTTCTTCCCTGGCGCCAAGATCGGTGTATTGGGACTCAACGGCGCGGGCAAATCGACCCTGCTGCGGATCATGGCCGGCATCGACACCGAGATCGAGGGCGAGGCCCGGCCGCAGGCCGGCATCCGCGTCGGCTATCTGCCCCAGGAGCCGCAACTGGACGAGACCACCGACGTACGCGGCAATGTGGAGGCGGCCCTGGGCGAGGTGAAGCAGGCCCTGGCGCGGCTCGACGAGGTCTATGCCGCCTACGCCGACCCGGACGCCGACTTCGACGCCCTGGCCAAGGAGCAGGCGAAACTGGAGGACATCATCCAGGCCACCGACGGCCACAACATCGAACGTCAGCTGGAGATCGCCGCCGACGCCCTGCGCCTGCCGCCCTGGGACGCCGACGTGAAGACCCTCTCCGGCGGCGAGCGCCGCCGTGTGGCGCTGTGCCGGCTGCTGCTGGAGAAGCCCGACATGCTGCTGCTGGACGAGCCGACCAATCATCTCGACGCGGAGTCGGTGGCCTGGCTGGAGCGCTTCCTGCACGAGTACCCCGGCACCGTGGTGGCGGTCACCCACGACCGCTACTTCCTCGACAACGTGGCCGGCTGGATCCTTGAACTCGACCGCGGCTACGGCATCCCCTGGGAGGGCAACTACTCCTCCTGGCTGGAGCAGAAGGAGAAACGCCTGGAGCAGGAGGCCCGCGAAGAGGCCGCCCACATCAAGACCATGAAATCGGAGCTGGAGTGGGTGCGCAGCAACCCCAAGGGCCGCCACGCCAAGAGCAAGGCGCGCCTGCAGCGCTTCGAAGAGCTGCAGTCCCAGGAGTTCCAGAAGCGCAACGAGACCAACGAACTCTACATCCCGCCGGGTCCCCGCCTGGGCGATCTGGTGATCGAGGCCAAGAGCTTGAGCAAGGCCTTCGGCGACCGCGTACTCTACGACGACATCACCTTCAACCTGCCCAAGGGCGGCATCGTCGGCATCATCGGCCCCAACGGCGCCGGCAAGACCACCCTGTTCCGCATGATCACGGGCCAGGAGACACCCGACGGCGGCGAGATGCGCATCGGCGATACGGTCAAGATCGCCTACGTGGACCAGAGCCGAGACGCGCTGGACGGCAGTAAGACGGTGTGGGAGGAGATCTCTGACAGCCAGGACATCATTACCGTCGACCGTTTCCAGATGCCCTCGCGGGCCTATGTGGGCCACTTCAACTTCAAGGGCTCGGATCAGCAGAAGCGCATCGGCGACCTCTCCGGCGGCGAACGCAACCGCGTCCACCTGGCCAAACTGCTTAAAAGCGGCGGCAACCTGCTGCTGCTCGACGAACCGACCAACGACCTCGA
>JBNLGI010000242.1:0-3364 GCA_050305975.1 Sedimenticolaceae bacterium
GGCAAGCCGCACCCTACACGTGATCAAGCCGTAGGGTGCGGCTTGCCGCACCGAAACATGGCTGAAGTTAATTGCCATTCGGGTCAGGGGCTGTCGAAACGGAAAGGACCGGCAAACAGCGTTTGCAGACGAATCGTGGCCGGCGTTCAGGCTACCCGGTTGCGGGACTCGCCGGATAGAAAGGCCCGAACGTTGGCCCCGACCTCGTCGATCAGTCGTTGCCGTGCCTCCACACTGGCCCAGGCGATGTGGGGAGTGAGGATCAGATTGGGCACTTCGGGATTCAACAGGGGGTTGCCGTCGACCGGTGGTTCCTTCGAGAGCACGTCCACTCCCGCACCACCCAGGCTGCCATCGATCAGTGCTTCCGCCAAGGCGCTCTCATCCACGATGCCGCCACGGGCCGTGTTGATGAGCAGGGCATGCGGTTGCATCAGGGCCAGTTCCCGGGTGCCGATCAGGTTGCGGGTGTTTTCCGCCAACGGCAGGTGGAGGCTGAGGATGTCGACCTGTGGAAGCAGCTCCTCCAACGCTATCCGGCCGGCCTGTGGCGGACCGCCCGGGCGCTGGCCCACCAGCACTTCCATGCCAAAGGCTTCGGCCACGCGGGCGACCGCTCTGCCCAGCTCGCCGTAGCCGAGAATACCCAGGCGCTTGCCGTTCAGCTCCCAGATCGGATAGTCCAGCAGGCAGAACTGGGTCGCGCGCTGCCAATCGCCCCTGGCGATCGCATCCCGATAGTGTGTCTGCCGGGTGACGAGCGAGAGGATCAGAGAGAAGACGTGCTGCACCACCGAGGGGGTGCCGTATCCGGTCACATTGGTCACCGCGATGCCCCGCTCGGAAGCCGCCTCCAGGTCCACGTTGTTGGTGCCCGTCGCGGCCACGCAGATCAGCTTGAGATTGGAGCAGGCCGCCATCAGCGGTCGATCGATGACCACCTTGTTGCTGATCACCAGGTCGGCATCGGCGATGCGCGCCAGTGTCTGCTCGGGAGCGGTCGCTTCATGCCACTCCGAGTGATGGGCCAGGGCCTTCAGGGCCGACCAGGAGATATCGCCGCGGTCGACCGACTCCGCATCGAGGAATACCGCTTTATTGAACAGGATGGCCTCCGCTTGCTGGATGTGCGATGGGATTTGCTCCAGGCGATTCGTGGTTTGTCGTGGCGTACCTGAAGCAGCGCAAACATTGCATCACGATTGGCAGCAATTCTCCAGGGCGTTGTGCAGGGTGTTCGGGAGCGGCCGGCGGAAAAGGCCAATCAAGATTTCCGGTTTTGGTCAGTCGCTGCATGGTTTCGAGGTGGGAGGGGGCTGGGCGCCCCCTGCCGTTCGTCGGATGGTTGTCAACGGCGCACCCATCTTCCGCTTTCACAGACGAAGGGGCCGACGCGCTCGCCGTCCGTGTAGGTGCGGCCGCCCTGGGAGCAAGAGGCGTTCGCCGTTGACGAAAACAGCACGATTGTGATGAGAAGTGGAGTCATGAGATATTTCATTGCTGTTCTCCTTCAGTGGCCAGTTGTTTCGCTTTTTCGAGCAGGTAGTCGAGCTGGTAGAGTTCGGCCCGGGTGTAGGTGATGTAGGCATCCAGCTCGGATAGTTTGCTGTCGTTGAATTGGGACCGGATCTCCTCGGAATCGGCCGGATTGATCCAGGCAAACTGTTTGAGCCTTTTGTCGTTACAGGGCTTGCGGATGAGTACGAAAGGCTCCGTATTGCTGGTGCCCTCGCCCTCCACCAGCAGGTATGCCAGGTGCATCGTATCCTCCTGTGCATCAAACCGGCAGATCTTCATCGTCAGCGGGGCCACCGCTTTGTCGGTCCTGACTTCGACGCGCAGATTGTCCGACATGTGCGTGCTCGAGCCATGGAACACTTCCGAGAGGTTGCTGACGATATCCGCGCTGCTGCTCATGACGGCGGTGATGCTCATCGAAGCGCCCACCACCAGCGAAACCAGGGTTTTCGTCTCCTTGATAACGCCGGTGACGGTCTTGAGCGTGTTGAGTAGATGTTCGAGCGGATTCTCGCCGTCGGAGGCGCTCGGTGGCGGTTGCAGGCCTGCGGCCTGTATCGGGTCCAGCTCAATCGCTTCGGCTGTGTTCGTTGACATCCGTTCCTGCCCTCCTGGTGATCTGTGGTTTGGTCGTTTGAGACTGTAGCGGAGCAGGTCTCGTGCCAGGGTCAGGTTGTTGAGCTGTAACTCTATGTAATTCGGTAAATAAATCGGGTATTGCGAGGCTGGATGGAGGGAGGTGTGGCGTCGATTGTGTTTGTCGTTCACGAACTCGCTTATGCGCTACTGTTTTCATCATGCCAACTGAATGTTGTGCCGGCGCTGATTGGCGATAGTCATGCAGGCGTCAACTCCTCGCAACGAAATCCGAAAACCCCCCTTTCGCCGAGTCGTTCAGCCAATACAGGCAGCAGTCCCTGCATGCGGGGAAACAGGGACGCGGGCGGATTGATGACAAACAGCCCGCTGGCCCATGGCCTGCCGGGATGCGGTTCCGCGTGTTGCAGTTCGAAGCGCTGAATCGGGCCTGGGCCAATGTCGTGCAGGCGATTCTCCATCCATTCGATCGCGCTTCGCTCGATGACCGGGTACCAGATGATGTAGGTACCTGCAGCAAAGCATCGGTGGGCCTCGACCAGGCACGCAACCGCCTGTTCGTACTCCTGCGCCGCTTCATAGGGCGGGTCGATCAGAATGCAGCCTCGCTTGCTGGCGGGTGGCAGCAACCGGATCAGGCCCGGATAACCATCCTCCCGTTTCAGATGAAAGGACGTGGTATGCGGGAATCCCTTGCGCAGGGTGGCGAACTCGCCGGGGTCGAGTTCGAACAACCAGCCTTCGTCTCCTGGCGCCATCAGATACGCGGCGATCTTCGGCGAACCGGGATAGCGGCGCAGGCAGCCGTCCGCATTGAAATGGCGGATGATCTTCAGATAGGTCTGCAGTTCCGGTTCGCCGGTGTCGATCAGGCGGGCGATGCCGGTCTCGTACTCACGGCGGTTCGACGCCGGCGGGGTGTCGAGCCGATAGATGCCGGCGCCGGCATGGGTGTCGATATAGGTGAACGGCTGCCCCTGCGCACGCAGGTGATAGAGAATCTCCGCCAGCACCAGATGTTTGAGCACGTCGGCGGGATTGCCCGCGTGGGAAGCGTGACGATAGCTGGACATAAGACCTCCCGCGGCCAAGTCAGGAACGGGGGAAGATGGCGCGCCCGACAGGATTTGAACCTGTGACCCCCGCCTTCGGAGGGCGGTACTCTATCCAACTGAGCTACGGGCGCATAAGCAGGAGGCGTAGTGTAACGACAGGCGCGGGTGGCGTCCAACCTGGCGTGCAGGATCGA
>JBNLGI010000243.1:0-3515 GCA_050305975.1 Sedimenticolaceae bacterium
ATGGTGGGCGCAACAGGGATCGAACCTGTGACCTCTGCAATGTGACTGCAGCGCTCTCCCAGCTGAGCTATGCGCCCTCGTGCGGTGAGGTGCGCATTCTAATGGGCTTTCACCTGGGGCGTCAAACGTCTCTACCGAATAGGCCAGGGTCTGATAGAATCCCCCCTTTCCCGTTTCCCCTATTGTGAGATCGATGACTGTCCGTACCCGCTTCGCCCCAAGTCCCACCGGTTACCTCCATGTGGGGGGTGCCCGCACCGCGCTCTTCTCCTGGCTCTACGCCCGCAAGCACGGCGGCAAATTCGTGCTGCGCATCGAGGATACCGACCTGGAACGCTCCACGGCGGAGTCGGTAAACGCCATCCTGGAGGGCATGACCTGGCTCGGACTGGAGTATGACGAGGGACCCTTCTACCAGACCCAGCGCTTCGATCGCTACAATCAAGTGATCGACGAATTGATGGAGAAAGGGCTCGCCTACCGCTGCAACTGCTCCCGCGAGCGCCTCGATGCGCTGCGTGAGACCGCCATGCAGCGCAAGGAGAAGCCGCGCTACGACGGCCACTGCCGGGACCGGCATGTCAGTCCCGACGAGCCGCATGTGATCCGTTTTCGCAATCCCGACAGCGGGGTGGTGACCGTGGAGGACCTGATCCGAGGCCGGGTCAGCTTCAACAACGAGGAGCTCGACGACCTGATCCTCCGCCGCACCGACGGCTCTCCCACCTACAACCTGACGGTTGTGGTCGACGATATGGACATGCGGATCACCCATGTCATCCGTGGCGACGACCATCTGAACAACACCCCCAAGCAGATCAATATTCTGCAGGCTATCGGCGCGGAGCTGCCCAAGTACGGCCATGTGCCCATGATCCTCGGCGATGACGGCGCCCGTCTGTCGAAACGCCACGGCGCGGTCAGCGTCATGCAGTACCGGGACGACGGCTTCCTGCCCGAGGCCCTGCTCAACTATCTGGTGCGTCTCGGCTGGTCCCACGGCGATCAGGAGATCTTCTCCATTGACGAGATGATCGAGCTGTTCGATATCGACGCGGTGAACAAGGCGGCCTCCAGCTTCAACACCGAGAAGCTGCTGTGGCTCAACCAGCACTACATCAAGAGCGACGATCCCAAGCGCATAGCCCACCTGCTCAGCCCCCACATGGGGGAGCTGGGCATCGATCCGGCCGAGGGTCCGGATCTGGCCGAGGTGGCCGAGGCCCATCAGGAGCGTGCTCGCTCGCTGGTGGAGATGGCCGAGATGGTGGCCTTCTGCTACAAGGATTACGAGGATTTCGACGAGGCTGCGGCGAAGAAGCATCTGCGTCCCGTCGCGCGGGTGCCGCTGGAACGTATGCGGTCGGTGCTGGAGAGTCTGGGCGAATGGAGTGACGAGTCTCTGCATGCGGCCGTGCAGCAGGTCTCCGAAGAGCTCGAACTCAACATGGGCAAAGTCGCCCAGCCCCTGCGCGTGGCCATCGTCGGCCGCGCCGCCTCGCCGGGTATAGACGTGACCCTGCGCCTGGTGGGCAAGAGCGCCACCCTGCGTCGCATCGATCGGGCCCTGGAGTATATCCGTCAGCGCGAGGCCAACGCCGGCTGATGTGGTGTGCGATTGTTCGGTGCACCCTAAGGGCACTTCCTTCGGGCGCTGCAAGCCGCACCCTACGAATTTACGCCAGTGCGTAGGGTGCGGCTTGCCGCACCGATAACCCGTAGATTTCACTACTAAAGCAGAACCAAGCACCATGAGCGAACAGGACAAGAGCAGCCCCAGCCATTTCATCCGCCAGATCATCGATCAGGATCTGCAGGCGGGCAAAAACGAGGGGCGGGTGCACACCCGTTTCCCCCCCGAGCCAAACGGCTATCTGCATATCGGCCACGCCAAGTCGATCGTGCTCAACTTCGGCCTGGCGCAGGATTACAACGGCAAGTGCAACCTGCGCTTCGACGACACCAATCCCCACAAGGAGAACGTGGAGTTCGTGGAGAGCATCCAGGAGGATGTGCGCTGGTTGGGCTACGACTGGGAGGATCGCCTGTTCTACGCCTCCGACTACTTTCAGCAGCTCTACGACTTCGCGGTGGAGCTGATCCGGGCCGGCAAGGCCTATGTCTGCGACCTCGACGCGGAGCAGATGCGCGAGTACCGGGGCACGCTCAAGGAGCCGGGCCGTGAGAGTCCCTACCGCAGCCGTTCGGTGGAGGAGAACCTGGACCTGTTCGCGCGCATGAAGGCGGGCGAGTTCGCCGACGGCGAGCGGGTGCTGCGGGCCAGAATCGACATGGCCTCGCCCAACATGAACATGCGCGATCCGACCCTCTATCGCATCCGCCACGGGGTGATCCACCACCAGACCGGGGAGGCCTGGTGTATCTACCCGATGTACGACTACACCCATCCCATCTCCGACGCCCTGGAGGGGATCACCCACTCCCTGTGCACCCTGGAGTTCGAGGATCACCGTCCCCTCTACGACTGGACCCTGGACAACATCACCATCCCCTGCCATCCGCAGCAGATCGAGTTCTCGCGGCTCAATCTGGAGTACACGGTGATGAGCAAGCGCAAGCTGACCCAGCTGGTGGATGAGGGTTTCGTCGAGGGCTGGGACGATCCGCGTATGCCGACCATCGCCGGCCTGCGCCGCCGCGGTTTCACGCCGGCATCGATCCGCGACTTCTGCGGCCGCATCGGCATCACCAAGTCGGACAACCTGGTGGAGATGGGGGTGCTGGAGAACTGTATCCGCGAGGACCTGGACGCCAACGCCCCGCGCCGCATGGCGGTGCTGCATCCGCTGAAGTTGGTGATCGAGAACTATCCCGAGGAGGGCGAGGAGTGGCTGACCGCCGCCAACCATCCGAAGGACGAGTCGATGGGCAGCCGGCAGATCCCCTTCTGCCGCGAGATCTATATCGATCAGGCCGATTTCCGCGAAGAGGCCAACAAGAAGTACAAGCGGCTGGTCAGCGGCGGCGAGGTGCGCCTGCGCAACGCCTACGTGATCAAGTGCGAAGAGGTGTTGAAGAACAACCAGGGCGATATCGTCGAGCTGCGTTGCAGCTACGATCCCGACACCCTGGGCAAGAACCCGGAAGGGCGCAAGGTGCGCGGTGTGATCCACTGGGTCTCCGCCCGCCATGGCGTGAAAGGGGAGGTGAGGCTCTATGATCGACTGTTCGATCGGCCCAACCCGGACAAGGTCGAAGAGGGCGGTCGCTTCACCGATAACCTCAACGCCGACTCCCTGCGCATGCTGACCGACTGCTATCTCGAGCCTGCGCTGGCGGAGGCTGGCGTCGATGAGCGCTTCCAGTTCGAGCGGGAGGGCTATTTCACGCCGGACAGACGGGAGATCGGCAGCGATCGCCCGGTTTTCAACCGTATCGTCACCCTGCGCGACTCCTGGGCCAAGATCGAGGGGCAGGATTAGGTTTCGACCGGCAGCTATTCGGTGCGGCAAGCCGCACCCTACGGCTTATTTCAAGTGTAGGGTGCGGCTTGC
>JBNLGI010000244.1:0-39221 GCA_050305975.1 Sedimenticolaceae bacterium
TCGGCCTGCTGCTGTTGGTGCTGGCCTGGACCTTTCTGCCCCTGCTCGAGTACTGGATCATCGGCCTCACCAGCGAACCGCGGCCGGTGACGCCAAGGGGCGATCTGGCGGCGGACGAGCAGACCACGGTCGAGATCTTCCAGCAGGCGAGTCCCTCGGTGGTCTACATCACCACGGTCCAGCGGCTGCTCGATCCCTGGACCCGGGATATCTTCAGCGTGCCCCAGGGCACCGGCTCGGGGTTCATCTGGGACGATCTGGGCCATGTGGTGACCAATCACCACGTGATCGCCGACGTCTCCGAGGCCAATGTGCGGCTGAATGACGGCCGCAGCTACCGGGCGGTGCTGATCGGCAGCAGCCCCGATCACGACCTGGCGGTGCTACGCATTCGGGTCCCCTTCGACCGGCCGCCGCCGGTGCCTGTCGGCAGCAGCGGCGATCTCAAGGTGGGGCAGAAGGTGTTCGCCATCGGCAACCCCTTCGGCCTCGACTACACCCTCACCACCGGGGTGGTCTCGGCCCTCGACCGCACCCTGTCGGAGGGTCGCGGCGGGGTCGCCATCGACCACCTGATCCAGACCGACGCCGCTATCAATCCGGGCAACTCGGGCGGGCCCCTGCTCGACAGCGCGGGACGGCTGATCGGCATCAACACGGCGATCTACAGTCCTTCCGGGGCCTATGCCGGAATCGGCTTCGCGGTGCCGGTGGACACGGTCAACCGGGTGGTGCCTGAGCTGATCGCCAGCGGTCGCTATGTGCGCCCTTCCCTGGGCATCTCGGTCGACCAGGACATCAACCGGGCGATCCTGCATGAGCTCGGCATCGAGGGTGTGGTGGTGTTGCGGGTCGGACCCGGCTCGGCGGCGGAGGCGGCCGGCCTGCGGGGTACCCGGGTGGACGCCAACGGCGATGTCATCGCCGGCGACGTGATCCAGAAAGTCGGCGGCCGCCCGGTGACCACGGTCAACGAACTGCTGGGGCGGCTGGACGATTTCAGGGTCGGCGATCAGACCACCCTGACGCTCTGGCGCAGCGGCGTACAGCTCGAAGTGAGCGTGGTGCTGCAGCGGGGTTGATTTGCGGTTCTGAGCCCAGCCGATTGAGCGGCCAGGCGGGTTGGCCGGTCAGCCGGCGAATCGAACCTGAAGATAGCGGATGATGTCGTCCGACTCGTAGAGCCATTCCGTCTGCTCGGGGTGGCGGATCTGCAGGCAGGGGACTTGAAGCCTGCCGCCGTGCGCGCGCAGCTCGTTGCTCCAGCGGGCATCGTCCGCCGCATTGCGCAGCTCGATGCGCAGGTTCAATCTCCAGATGGTCCGGCGTACGCGCAGACAGTACCCGCACCGGGGGAAATGGTAGAGCGCCAGCCGGCGGGTCTCCCGGTCCACCTGTTGTTGCTGCGCCGCGCTCCGCTGCATCGGTCGCAGGAAGGCGGGTAGCCAGGAGAGGTTCATGCGGTTCAGTCCTGTTTCGAGCCTCCCAGACAGGGCGGCGAATCGGTCACCGTGCCGCCCCGGTTGAAC
This sequence comes from Sedimenticolaceae bacterium, assembly GCA_050305975.1. Taxonomy (GTDB): domain Bacteria; phylum Pseudomonadota; class Gammaproteobacteria; order Chromatiales; family Chromatiaceae; genus Thiodiazotropha. Next base: position 1,530 of record JBNLGI010000244.1, read on the forward strand.
CAGTCCTCGGGGGTCAGGGTGTGCAGGGCCAGGGCGTGGATGCCGCCGGCCAGCTCTTCGCTCAGCACCCGGTTGACCTGGCGATGGCGGGCAATCAGCTTCTCGCCTTCGAAGGCGTCGCTCACCACCACCACCTTGAAGTGGGACTCGCTGCCCTCGGGCACGCTGTGCATATGGCTCTCGTTGATCACCTCGAGATGGATGGGCGAGAAGGCCTGCTGCAGTTTCTGCTGAATCGTCTCTTGGGTCGTGGTCATCACAACTCCTTGTAGTGTCGGGATGAGGTGCGCGCGTCGGCAGCCTCAATCGTGGTTCGATTATAAATCCTCAGATATTAAGGATTTCACGTACAAATGGTATGGTCAGGCGCCGTTGCGCGGCCAGCGAGGCGGTGTCGAGACGGTCCATCAGCAGGGTCAGGAAATGGATGTCTCTCGGCGTGCGCTGGAGCAGGAAGCTCGCCGTCTCCACGCTCATGCTCATGCCTCGGCGCTCCGCGCTCCTGAGCAGCAGCTCCAGGCGCTCCTCGTCATCCAGCGGCAGTAGGTGATAGCAGGGGCCCCAGGTCAGCCGGGAAGCCAGGTCAGGGAGCGCGATGGGCAGGTTGGCGGGGGGGCGGTCGGCGGCCACGATAAGCTGTCCGCCGTTCTCCCGCAGCAGGTTGAAGAGGTTGAAGATGGCGCGTTCCCACAGCGCGTCTCCCGCGATCTGCTCCAGATCGTCGAGACAGACCAGGGCATAACGTTCAAGACCCTGCAGCATCTCGGGGTCGATCTCACCCTGCGACTTCAGCGGCAGATAGGCCGGCAGCCGCTCCTCGCGATGGGCCTGCAGGCAGGCCGCCTGCAGCAGGTGGCTCTTGCCGCTGCCCGATTCACCCCAGAGATAGACGAAAGGGTCCTGCGGCGTGCGCAGGCGGGAGATGGCCTCGCCGTTGCGGCCGGCGATGAAGCTGGCGAAATCGATGCTGGGGCGGATGGAGAGACCGAGGGGCAACTGCTGGGGCATGGCGCAGGCAGGGACTAGCGGCGCAACCGCTGCACGATCTCCGCCAGGTGGCGACCCTGGGAGCGGCAGATCTGCTTCTCCTCGTCGGTGAGGGGCAGTTTGCTGTCGCTGCCGGCCAGGTGGCTGGCGCCGTAGGGGGTGCCGCCGCTGCGGGTGTGCAGCAGGGTGGTCTCGCTATAGGGCACCCCGGCGATCAGCATGCCGTGGTGCAGCAGGGGCAGCATCATCGACAACAGGGTGCTCTCCTGGCCGCCGTGGAGGCTGGAGGTGGAGGTGAAGACCCCGGCCGGTTTGCCGATCAGGGCGCCGCTCATCCACAGCCGGCTGGTGGTGTCGAGGAAGTATTTCATCGGCGCCGCCATGTTGCCGAAGCGGGTGGGACTGCCCAGCATCAGGCCGTCGCACTGTTCGAGATCCTGCTCGCTGACATAGGGCGCGCCGCTCTCCGGGATGTCCGGTTCGCTGGCTTCGCAGACGGTGGAGACGGCCGGCACCGTGCGCAGCCTGGCCTGCATGCCGCCGACCTCCTCGACCCCGCGGGCGATCTGCCGGGCCATCTCGGCGGTGGCGCCGTATCGGCTGTAGTAGAGGATCAGGATCTCGCCCATGTCAGAGGATCTCCAGCACCTTCTCCGGCGGCCGCCCGAGCGCCGCCTTGCCGTTCTTGATCACGATCGGACGTTCGATCAGCTTGGGGGTGGCGATCATGGCATCGATCAGCTGATCGCGGGTCAGGCTCGGGTCGTCGAGTCCCTGCTCCTTGTACTCCTGCTCCTTGGTGCGCATCAGCTGGCGCGGCTCCAGGCCCAGCATCTTGAGAATACGCTTGAGGGTGGCCTTGTCAGGCGGAGTCTTCAGATACTCCACCACTTCGGGCTCCACGCCCTGCTCCTGCAACAGCTGCAGGGTCTGACGCGACTTGCTGCAGCGGGGGTTGTGATAGATCTCGACGCTCATCGGGTGCCTCCTGTGAATGTGGCGCCATTGTAACCATCCCCCCTGATTTGCTCCAGAAAGCCGATGGGCCAGAGCTGGCCGATGCCGCTGTCCCAGGGCGACCGTGGTAGGGGCGGATGACGCCATGCGGGCTGTTAGATCACCGCGGGAGTTTGAATTGGGCTCGTGCCCGCTGAACTTTTTCCCGGATCACGCAGTGCTCGACATGGTCGTTGATCAGGCCCATGGCCTGCAGAAAGGCATATACGGTGGTCGGGCCGACGAACTTCCAGCCCATCTTTTTCAAGGCTTTCGACAATGCGATCGAGGTTTCCGAAGTGGAGACGGTTTGCGCTTCGGCCCGACTCTCCGCGGGTTCTTCGTAACGCCAGAAAAAGGCGGCCAAGGAACCTTCCTGTTCGACCAGCTCCTGCGCACGCCTGGCGTTGTTGATGACCGCCTCGATCTTGCCCCGATGGCGAACGATCCCTTTGTCGTTCAGCAATCGCTCGACATCACCTTTGTCAAAACGGGCGACCTTGTTGAAGTCGAAATCGTGGAAGGCCGAACGGAAGTTTTCGCGTTTGGCCAGGATGGTGCGCCAGCTGAGTCCGGATTGAAACCCCTCCAGGCACAGTTTCTCGAACAGTCGCCTGTCGTCGCCGACGGGAAAGCCCCACTCATTGTCATGGTAGTGCATGAACTCGGGCGCGGCTGCGCACCAGCGGCAGCGTGGTTTGCCATCGGGTCCGGTAACCGTATCGCTCATCATCGCCTCCATTGCCGGCCTATGGGCGCGCGAGGAGAAACGCCAGGCGCGGGTCGCTCTTGTTGGGCGTCAGCTCCAGGATCTCCGCGGCGACCACCTGTTCGGAGACGAAGGGATCTTCTGCAAGCCGTTGCTGAAGATGCTCGAGACTGGTGTTGTCGGCCAATATGCTGCCGCCCATCCCTTGCTGAAGAGAGCCGACCAAGAGGAAGACGCCTTCATCGAACCCGCGCTGAACCCATGCGTTGTGACCATCCATATACTGGCCGGCCAGGTGTTTATGCGTGGAAAACTTCAGTAGCACTACGAACATCTGATTTCGCCTCCTCATCTGATGGTGGCGCTCAAGTGACCTTTAGAGTCCAGAGCGAATTAGGAACGCTGTTTCATCGAGTGGCGTGCGGATTGCGGGTGTAGGGGGCGAGCCACTCATAGAGTCGGTTGACCTCCCGCTTGATGAATTTTTCGTCATTGAATGCGCTGGCCAGGGTGGCTATGCCTTGACTGAGCGCCAACAGGTGCATCGCCAGGTCGTCGGCGTCCTGTTTCCTTCCCAGTTGCTCGAACTGCCTTTTCAGCCAGATGCGAAACAGGGTGAACAGGCGGTTGGCCTCGTCTTGCGACGGGTGGCCGAGCTTGGCCAGCTCGGTACACAGGGTACCTACCGGGCATCCGTAGCGTTTTATCTTCGATCGATTCAGTATCAGAATGTTGATGAAGCTGCGGATGCGCTCGGTCGGGGTCGCGCCTTCGACCTCCCATTGCTCCAGCATGGCCCGGGTGTTCGCCAGACGCCGCTTGATGACGGCCTCGAGAATTTCGTCCTTGGTCTTGAAGTGATAGTAGAAATTTCCCCGCGAAATGTTCACCGCCTCGGCGATATGGGCGAAGGAGGTATGGTCGAAGCCCTGTTGGTAGAACAGTCGATCGGCGGCATCGATGATCTGGTCGCGTGTGGAAGCGGTTGTCATATCCGAACGGGTAGCGGTGGTGGATTCAAAGTTAAATCGATACGAGAGATGAACAGGTGGTTAGGCCAACTGTCCTAGAGCGTAGGACGATTGTCCAAATCCGTCAAGTCTCTGTCTGGGCCGCCATCCATCGAAAGTCGCCGCCATGGATTGGCGATGGCAATTTTCTGTCACCGGTTGGCGGGTCTTTGCGCTATATTGCTACCCATCGATGCCGCACAAGGGAGGGAGAGTGAAGCATGAATGAGGCGCCCGATCAGCCGACTGGCCGCTCCCCCCTGCGTCACCTGGGGTCCTTCACGCGTCTGTTGCTGCACCATTTCAATCAGGATGCCGGCGTGCAGCACGTGGCCGCGCTGACCTATACCACCCTGCTCTCGCTGGTGCCTTTGATGACGGTGATGTTGGCGTTGTTCTCGGTTTTTCCCGCCTCGGACCGCCTGAGTCAGCAGGTGGAGGATTTCCTGTTTCAGAATTTCGTGCCGGCGGCGGGGGAGGCGGTGCAGCAGCACCTGCGAAATTTCAGTCAGAAGGCGGGCAAGCTGACCGGGGTTGGCTTCGCCTTCCTGATCATCGTCGCACTGATGTTGATGAGCAATATCGACAAGGCCTTCAACACCATATGGCATGTGCGTCGTAAACGCTCGCCGGTGGCCAAGTTCACGGTCTATTGGGCGATCCTTTCCCTGGGTCCGATCCTCATTGCGTTCAGTGTCGGCGTCACCTCCTATCTGGTATCCATTCCGCTGTTCAGCGATGGCGAGACGGTGATGCTGGTGCGAACCCGAATGCTCAGCCTGATGCCGGTAGTGATCTCCGCCCTGGCTTTCACCTTGCTATATGCCCTGGTACCGAACCGTAACGTGCCGCTGAGGCATGCCGTTGCCGGCGGTGTGCTGGCCGCGCTGCTGTTCGAGCTGGCGAAGCGAGGGTTTGCCCTCTACGTCACCGCTTTTCCCACCTACGAGACCATCTACGGCGCCCTGGCGGCGGTGCCGATCTTCCTTATCTGGATCTATCTCTCCTGGCTGGTGACCCTGCTGGGTGCGGAATTCACCTACTGTCTGGGCATCTATCGGGAGGATTGGCGTGAATCGCGCGAGGAGGGGGGCGAGGCCTTGCTGCTGGCGCTGCGGCTGTTACGCGCGCTGAGGGGGGCGCAGCACGACGGGCGCTCGCTGAGTGTGCGGGAGCTTGCCCGGCTGTTGCCCCAATCCAATGACGAGGAGATCGAACTGGCGCTGCTGGACCTGCAGCGGGCGCGGCTGGTGACCCGGGCCGAAGACAAGGGCTGGCTGCTGGCGCGGGATCTGGGGGAGGTGAGTTTGCTGGAGCTCTACCGTTCGGCCCCCTATGTGCTGCCATCCCCGCAGGCGGTGAGCGAGGAGCCGGCGGTCTTGCGCCTGCTCATGGCGCGACTGGAGGAGGACCTGGAGGCCAACCTGGATCAGCCGTTGGCGAGCCTGTTGAACGAACAGTGACGGGTACGGCTGATATTCAGACCGGTTTGATCCGGTAGCGCTCGAAATGGGCGGTGCTTTCGAGCATCTGCAGGGGCGTGATGGTCGGCGTCGGAATCATCTCCTCCACCCGGTACTCCTGGCCCAGTACGAAGAAGTGCTTGGGCACGATCAGGGAACTGCGGTGGGTATGCCCCTGGTCGATATAGAGGCCGCAGTAGGTCGGCTGTTCCGGCGCCTCCTCCTCAACCGGATTAGGCGAGTGGCGGGCGGATTGCAGGCTGACCGGGACGACGCGCCCCTGTATGAACTGCACGCCGATCTCAAGCGTCCCTCCCTGTCTATTGAGGGCCCGCTTGACGATACCGATTTTCCATTCGTTGATCCCGGCTCCCGCCTGCAGGCTGATCAGTATCAACTCCCCCACCATGGATGGCGTGTTCGGGTTGATCGTCAGGTGAAGCGCGACACCGGATCGGCTCTGGTTGAAACGGCGGGCGGTCAACTGCGGTTTCGCGGGGTCATAGTTCAGGCTTTGTAAGGATTGGGCCTGAGTCATGGTGATTTCGCTGCTCTCCTCAGCCTCTTCTTCTGAGACCGGGCGTTCATCCCGGGTCAGATAGCTGTAGATGTTCTGCAGACCCGTCCACAGGCTGACCTGTCCGGAGGTGGTGTGGCGTTCACTCTCCCGTTGCAGGCGGATATGCCAGGATTTGAGCATGCGCGCCAACAGGTTGGTGATCTCCTGGGTCGTCAATCTGTTCATGCAGATTGGCCTCAGCTCCTCGGAGCGCTCCAGGCTGCGCAACAGCTGGTGTATCCGTTGGCTGACCGGATTCAGGTTGAAGAGCGTGAAGCGTGGCTGCGCCAGGTTCTCCAGACCGTCCGGTTCGAACAGGCTGGGTGACACCTCGCCGAGTCGATCGACCACATAGTGACCTGAACTGTCGATGTCCCGGCCCGGCGGGATACAGTGGGCAAAGCTGGCGACCGTGTCCAGGTATTCGAAGCAGATGCGCGGTTCGCCCTCCTGCAGATGGCAGGGGTCGAGCAGACGCAGCAGAAGAAAACGGTTGTACTGCTGCTCGATACTACGCTCGACATCGGGATGGTCTCCCTCGTCGACCGGGATGAGATGGATCTTCTGTTCCTCGGCAAAGGTGCGCAGGCGTGAGACCTCCCGATAGGTATGCAGGGTCCGACAGTCGAACTCCTCGCAGGCGTAGAGGTACTCCTGTAGATAGAATTTGATGGCGTAGTAGATGGCCAGCTTGAGCCGGTCCATATTTTTTCTGCTGGCCTTGCTGGCGAGACACTCGTTCGCGATATGGCTGTAACCGTAGGCCATCTCCAGCATCACCCGACGCAGGTGGTGGAGGGAGCCCGAACCTTTGCGCGAGGCGCTGCCGTGCAGCAGACGCAACACGGGGGTGCTGTAGACCTCCATCAGTTCATCTCGCCTGCGCACCGCACCGGGAAAACGATTGAGGCGTACCAGGCTGGTGAGGACCGCTTCGGAGAGTTGGTCCGGATTGGCGAAGGGAAGCGCAGTGGCCCACTGGCGCAGTGTGGCCGGATTGGTCTCGACCAGAGGATTTTCGAAAGGGTCTGGCGTTGGGACGAAGAAGATCGCCGCTTTGCCGGGACTCTGTCGGTGGGAAAAAAAGTCAAACATACTCAGGTCTGATAACACCAATCCAATAGGCTCTACCGGGGCTGTCTTGTCGCCCCGCAAGGCAGAATGAGTGCAGTAAAGTCACTCTCTATGTGCGGATTGCAACGCCGTTGGATGAAACTATAGCCCCAGTCCCTCGGGTTGGGCCCGAAAAACGCCGCGCCCCGCTTCTCGTCGTTCGTTGGGAACGACCAAACTTCTCTTCTCACGCCTCGGTTGGCATCTCTCAGGGACATTTGATCCGGTTGGGTTCGTGTCAATGGCCCCGGACCGTAGCTTCCTGCGAGTTGCCGATCGCCAACTATAACATCCGGCTGTGCCCGCGCCATCTCGATAGCACCCTTTTGTTAAGGTTTCCCGGAATTGCACTTGATGGAATTTCGCCCGAGAATGGGGGTCAGATTCAACGTCACATGACGATCCGCATATCGTCTTACTTGTTGATCCATTGGGAAAATTCGGAGTTCTTATATGCTGTCACGGAGCCTCTTCCGTCGCCTCTCGCTCATCCTCCTCTGCGGATTGCCCCTGCTGGCTCATGCCGAGCCGGTCGACTTCGAACTGGAGGGTCTCGACGGCAAAACCTATCGCCTGTCGGATTACCGGGGGAAATGGGTGCTGGTCAACTACTGGGCCACCTGGTGCCCGCCCTGCCGTGAAGAGTTGCCGGAGCTCGAGGTCTTTCACTCCAATCACAAGGACAAGGATGCCGTGGTCCTGGGCGTGGCCATGGAGAGAATCAAGAAGGAGCGGCTGCAGGCGTTTGTCGAGGAGCAGTTCCTCAGCTATCCGATTCTTATGATGGAGCCGGCCGCCAGCACTGAACTGGGTCGGGTCCCCGGACTGCCCACCTCGTATCTGATCGATCCCCAGGGGGAGCTGGCCGCCCGTCAGGTCGGTCCGGTGACGTTGGAGGACCTGGAAGCCTTCATCAACAAAGGGAAATAGGGAGAGAAGCATGCAGACCACCCTGCGCTGGCTGTCGCTGTTGCTGTTGATCGGTTTCGCCAACGTCCATGGGGCGACACGCGACCCGGGAACTTTTTTCTTCGATCAGTCCCTGGGCAACTTCAGCGAGGAGCTGCAGATGGCCAGGGACGAGGGTAAAACGGGCATCCTGATCATGTTCGAGATGGACGAGTGCCCTTTTTGCCACCGCATGAAGACCCGGGTGCTGAACCAGGTGGAAGTCCAGGACTACTTCAAGGAGCATTTTCTGATCTACAGCGTCGACATCGAGGGCGACGTCGAGATCACCGACTTCAAGGGCCAGGCGATGAAGGAGAAGGATTTCGCCTTCAAACAGCACAAGGTGCGGGCTACCCCGGTGTTCGGTTTCTTCGACCTGGAAGGCAACATGGTGACCCGCTTTACCGGAGCCACCAACGATGCCGACGAGTTTCTCTGGCTGGGCGAGTTCGTGGTGGACGGTCACTATAAAGAGACCAATTTCTCCCGCTACAAGCGACAGAAGCGAAAGGAACTCAAATAACCGTGATGGAGAAAACCCGGTCCTGGAGGACCTTTGCTGCCGGATTGAGCTTGATGATCGGCGTTACGCCGCTCACTGAGGTTGCCGCACAGCAACCCCCGCTGCCATCACCCCTGACCCTGCAGCAGGCCCTGGACATTGCCGATCAGGCCCATCCCGACCGTATGCTCGCCGATGCGGCCTTGGAACAGGCCCGGGCCCGTTACCGTCAGGCGGGCGCCAGCGATGATCTCGAGCTCGGTTTCACCGCCGAACTGCGTGCAGTCGACCCCTCCGAGATTGCCTACTACCAGACCCGGAACGATAGTCTGGCCCGCCTCAACCTGAGCAAGCAGCTCTACGATTTCGGCCGCACGGCGCGTGCTGAGGAGGCGGCCGAAGCGGCACTCGACTCCCGCCAGTGGCGTTTGCAGGAGGTGCGCCAACAGCGCCGGCTGGAAGTCATGGAACGTTTTTTCGAGGTGTTGTTGGCCGATCTGAAATATTCCCGTGACAACGAGGCGCTGGCCATTGCCTATATCCGTTACGACCGGGCGGCCAACCGGCAGGAGCTCGGCAAGTCGTCCGACATCGAGGTGCTCGAGCTGGAGAGCCTGTTCCAACAGGCCCGTCGCCGCATGACCTCCAGCCGGAATCAGCAGCGGATCACGCGCTCGCAGCTGGCCATCAGCCTGAATCGCCCCAACGATCTGCCGGCCGAGATCGCCATTCCCGAGCTGGAGGCGGAGGCGATGACCTCGAATATGGAGGCCTGGGTCGAACGGGCGTTGCAGGAAAATCCGCGACTGCGCAGTCTGCGGGCGGAAGTGGAGGCGGCACGCAAGCAGTTGCTGGCCAGTGAAGCTGCCGACAATCCGGTCCTGCGCGGCGAGCTGGAGGCGGCCACCTACGAGCGGGAGCTGGGAGGGCGCAATCCGCTGACGGCGGCGCTGGTGTTCGAACTGCCCCTCTACAGTGGCAACAGAACCGACGCGCTGACCGCGGAGCAAAGGGCTCTGCTGCAACAGAAGGAGGCGGAACTGGCCTCCTATGAACTGCAGGTCCGTCAGCAGGTCCTCGACATCTGGCTGGAGCTCGATCGACTGAACCTGGAAGCGGAGGAGCTGCAGGTGACGGCCGACTACAGGGATCTCAATCTCGATCGCAGTCGGACCCTCTATGAACTCGATATGCAGACCGATCTGGGCGACTCCATGACCCAGATCGCCGATATTCAATGGCAGAAAGCGAAAAACAAATACCAGATCCTGCTGCAACAAGCCCGTCTCAAGGCGCTGGCAGGTGATCTGTTGGAGAAGGGAGCGGAGGCAACACCATGACACGAACCGGCACACGCGTACACCAGTCCAGTCTCCTGCTCGGACTGATGCTGCTGAGCGCTTCCTCGATCGCGCAGGACCTGCCCGGTACCAGTGAATGGAGTAACCAGGTGACGCTGAGCACCACCGCCAGCGGCATGATCAGCAAGGTCAACGTGACCGTCGGGGACGAAGTGGCGAAGGGAGCGGTGCTGGTGGAACTCGATCCCCGCGCCCATCAGGCCCGTCTGGCCGCTGCGGAGGCGCTGCGGGAAGCGGCGCAGCAGTTGAACCAGGAAGCGCGACGCGAGCTGGATCGCACCCTGGAGCTCTTCGACCGTACCCTGATCTCCGATCACGACCGCAAGCTGGCCGAGATCGAACTGGCCAAGTCGGATGCCGCGTTACGTGAAGCCGAAACCAAGCTGATTGAGGCCCGACTGCAGCGGGACTACAGCCGTATCAACGCCCCCTTCAGCGGCCGTGTGGTGGCGGTTCATGTGCAACCCGGTGAGGCTGTCGTCAATCGGCTGCAGGCCCAGCCACTGGTGACCCTGGTCGATCACAGGCGGATGTTGGCGCGCGCCCAGGCGGACGATCGGACCCTGGCGCGCCTCAAGGTCGGGGGCAGGGTGCAGGTGGGGATTCGAGGGGTGTGGCTGGACGGCGAGATCGCGTCGCTCGGATACGATCCGGTGAGCAGGTCAGACAACGGCGCCAGCTATCTGCTGGAAGCCCGCTTCACCCCCGCCGAGGAGATGGTCTTGCGGTCCGGCGAGAAGCTGGTGATAAGATTGACCGATGAATGAGACCGGCGACAACCCGACCCTTTGCATCCGCTGCCTGGTGGCGGGTCGGGTACAGGGCGTCTTTTTCCGGGCGTCGACACGCAACGAGGCCCAGCGTCTGGGTCTTACCGGCTATGCCAAGAATCTGCTGGATGGGCGTGTCGAAGTGGTGGCCTGCGGTGACAAGGAGGCGGTGGAGACACTGCGCGAATGGCTGCGCAGGGGACCGCCCGATGCGCAGGTGAGCGGGGTCGCCTGCGAGTTCATCGGCTATCAGGATTTTGCCCGGTTCTCGGTGGGTTGAGTCCTGCTGGGAAGCCTGCACCGAGCCTCTATTCGCCCAACTCCGAAGAATATCCCGGCTTGTCCAACGGCCTGAATTTCAGGTTGGGGTCCGGTTGTATCCGGCTGTCGCGCATCTCCACCTGGGGGGCGGGTGCCGGAGCTTCTGCTTCGGGATAGGTGAGTGGCGCCAGGGGTTCCGGGTAGCCGCTCTCCTGCGGATAGGTCAGCGGCGCCAAGGGTGCCGCTTCCCGATAGCCCGCTGCGGGTGGCGCAACCTCGCGTGGTTGCGGCATGGCGGTCGGCTCGGGTGGCCTCTGTTGCAGCGAATCTTGCACCGGTGGTGGCGCCGTCTCCTCCAGCGGGCGGAAGCGATAGGGGGCGGACTGATCCGGATTCGCGACCATCGGCTGGTAGTTCGTTGCGGCGGGTGGCGCCGCGCCATAGGCCGGGGGCGGCATCCTGGACGCTGCCGGGGGTGCGACCTGGAAGGGCTGACCCGAAGGGGCGGCATGGGTTGCCGGGTATTCCGGCGCGGCCGGTGGCTGCGCAGGATCGCCATAGCCGGGATAGGGCGTCTGGTAACCCGGATAAGCGGGGTAGCCGTATGCCGGTGGATAGGCCGGCGGAGCATAGCCGCCTGAAGGGTAGTCATTGTAGCGTCGGTTGGAAGAACCGAAAAAGTTTCGCATCGGATTACCCATGCCGTTCATCATGTCGCCGGGATTGAAATTGAATTGACGCGTGGTGTTGTCTGCGTCGTAGTCCCCTTCCCGGCTATAGTCGTAGCCGGGGTAATAGGGCTCCTGGGCCATCAGTGGCAGGGTCAGACTGGTGCTTAAGGCAAAGCAAAAGAGTTGTCGTTTCATCTACAGTCCTCGGGGAAGGGACGTTTTATTATCGAGATAGGGTCTGTTAACACCGATCCAATTGGCACGGTTGTCTCTGAAAAAGCGCCAATCACGGCGCACCACGAGGGCACTTCCTTCGGGGCGCTAGAGAGAAGTCTGGTCACTCCAAATGAACCACGAGTTGCGCTTCTTTCATGATCAACCCGAAGGACTGGAGCTGTTTTTGCGCCCAGTAGCGTTATCATTCGCTCATACAACTGGGCTGTATCTCGCTCATTCTGCCTTGCTGGACGCAAAAAACAGTCCCAGCAGCGCCTATTGGATTGGTGTGAACAAACCCTAGTGTAAGTCTCCACCAGACACCATGCAAAGTTCCCATGCAGTTACCCCCCTTGTTTACAGGCCGGATTCTGAAGCGCTACAAGCGTTTTCTGGCCGATGTGGTGCTCGACGACGGTCGCCGGATCACCGCCCACTGTCCCAATACCGGCAGCATGCAGGGATGTTGGGAGGAGGGTGCCCCCGCGCAGGTCAGCTACAGCGACAATCCCCGTCGCAAGCTGGCCTGGACCCTGGAGCGGATCGATATGGGGCAGGGCTGGATCGGTGTGCACACCGGGCGCACCAATCCCGTGGTGGAAGAAGCGATTCGTCAAGGGGTGGTCGAGGGCTTGCGTGGCTATCGGCAAATCCGCCGTGAGGTGACCTACGATCCGGCAGGTGAGGAGCGGGCCCGCTTCGATCTGCTGCTGAGTGGGGGACGCAGGCCGGATGCCTGGGTCGAGGTGAAGAATGTGACCCTCTGGCAGGATCAGGCCTTGAGCTTTCCCGATGCGGTGACCGAACGCGGCCGTAAACACCTTCAGTTGTTGAGTCATGCCCGCAAGCAGGGTTTTCGAGCGGTGATGGTGTTTGCTCTCAACCGCCCTGAAGGAGTGTTTTTCGGCCCTGCCGACGAAATCGACCCAGCCTATGGCGAGACCTTGCGCCGGGTGGCGGCGCAGGGTGTTGAACTGGTGGCGCTGCGTATTCAACACGGGCCACAGACCATGCAGGTCGCCGGCGAGGTGCCGGTGCGCCTATAAAGGCATGGGGTGTGATCGTCGGCGCAGAGTGAAGTGTGTGCTCAGTAGCCCATCGAGGCCAGATCGAGTCCGGAGGGGATTTCGGGCAGCAGGCCGAGTCCGGTCTCGATGCCGCCGTCGGGCTGCAGATCGAGCCAGCGATAACCGGGAGGACAGGCGTCGATGCCGAAGTCGTCCTGACCGGCGATGAACTGGACGCAGGTCGACGGAGTGCCGATCAGACGGACCCCGTTGTACGTGTTGTCGTACTCCTGGTGGATGTGGCCGCAGAGGACCGCCTTGACCTGGGGGTGGTGGTGCAGAAGGCCGAAGAATTCGTCTGGATTCTTCAGTGCCATGGTGTCCATCCAGCGGCTCCCCACCGGTAGGGGATGGTGGTGCATGCAGATCAGGGTGTGCTTGTCGGGGTGGGCCTCGAGCAGCAGCTGCAGCAGCTCCATCTCATGCCTGTCGAGATTGCCGCTTTCGTTGCCTGGAATGGTCGTGTCGAGAAAGATCAGCGACCAGCCTTGGGCCTGCACGCTGGGTAGCGTGTGGACGTTCTCCTGGTTCAGGATCTGCTTCATTTTCTGGGGCAGATCGTGATTTCCCGGCAGACAGTAGGTGGGGATGCCGGTCAGCTTGAGGCGGCCCAACAGACGCTTGTATCCGCTGTCGGAAGCGTCGTGCACGAGATCCCCGGTGGCGAGCAGCAGATCGGGGGTCCCCTGTTCGTGCAGGGCCTGTGCGAGAACCTGATCAAAGGTCTCAAGGGTATTGATACCAAGGAGGCAGCGGTAGGGATCAGCATAGAGATGGCTGTCCGTCAGTTGCAGTACCTTCAAATTTTTCTCCGGCACCTTTCCGAGCGCTGTACTCTGGTTGTCTGAACTGCTGCGCATAACGCGATACATGTCGAACTTTCGGGTCACTCTTTCAGGACAGCTGGAAAGAGCCGGTGGGTCCCGCTCTGTTTGCCTCAGGTAATATTAGATCAGTTTTATTGAAAGTAAAAAAACCAAAGTCACGCTTTTTTTCTGATTTGCCCTCAACTTAGGAGGATTTTCATAATTTTTGACCGATTTTTGCCGAGGTGTTAACACTTTCCGCTATTGATAGTGATTTTCATTAGGTCGTCTACACTAGGGTTTATGACACTAAGTGAACTTCGCTACATTGTTGCCGTCGCCCGCGAGCGTCATTTCGGCCACGCTGCGGAATCCTGCTTCGTCAGCCAACCCACACTCAGCGTGGCGGTGAAGAAACTGGAAGAGGAGTTGGGCGTCGGTCTGTTCGAGCGCGGCCAGGGTGAAGTGAGCCTGACGCCGGCCGGCGAGCGTATCGTGGCGCAGGCGCAGCGGGTTCTGGAGGAGGCCGGAGTCATTCGCGAGCTGGCGAGTCAGAGCAAGGACCAGTTGGCCGGCCCACTGCGGGTGGGTGCGATCTATACCGTCGGCCCCTATCTCTTTCCCCACCTGGTGCCGATCCTGGCCAAGCGGGCCGGAGGCATGCCGCTGATCATCCGCGAGCACTTCACTTCGGTCCTCTCGGATCAGCTCAAGCGGGGTGACCTGGACGTCATCATCATCTCCTACCCCTTCGACGAGCCGGGGATACAGACCCGTCCGCTCTACGACGAAGGCTTCTCCGTGCTCATGCCCAAGCACCATCCTCTCGCCAGTCAGGAGAGGATTCGCCCGGAACAGCTGCAGCAGGAGTCGGTGCTGCTATTGGGTGACGGGCACTGTTTTCGCGACCAGGTGTTGCGCATCTGTCCCGATTGTCAGCAGAAGAACGTCAGCGACGGCGGCCTGCAGCGAAACCTGGAGGGTGGTTCGCTGGAGACCATTCGCTACATGGTGGCCAGCGGTATCGGCGTCACCGTACTGCCGGATACGGCGGTCGGTCTGAACCACGTGCCCTGGGATCTGCTGACGGCCAGGCCGTTGCAAGCCAAGGAGTCTCAGCGCCGGGTGGCCCTGGCCTGGCGTAAGAGTTTCCCCCGACCCCAGGCGATCAACCTGCTGTGGGAGTCGATCAGGGCCTGCAAGCTTCGGGGGGTCGACTTGGTGGACGAGCCGGTCATGATCGAGACGGCGGTTGGGTAGGGGCGTAGTTGATTTTGAATGATGAATTGGGGGTGTGCGCTGCCAGCACGATTCCGTTTCAGGCGAAACTGATAGCGTTGTTTCCGACACTCGTTTGGCGTCTGCCGTACTGATTCATCATTCAAAATTCACAATTCAAAATCAGATAACCCGATCATTTCCCCCATCCACCGGAATCTGCGCGCCGGTAGTCTTGGCGAAGCGGCGATCGCAGAGTTCGCACACCAGTTCCGCCACGTCGCGGCTGGTGATCTCGGTGCCCAGTAGGTTGCGTCTTTTGTAGGCCTCCACCGTCATGCCGTAGTGGGCGGCGCGCGCCGCCAGAACCTCCTCGGTCCAGATGCCGGTGTCGAAGACCGCGTCAGGGTGCAGGCTGTTGATGCGGATCCCGTCGGGCGCCCACTCCAGGGCCGTCACCCGGGCCAGCTGATTCAGCGCGGCCTTGGCGGCGGAGTAGGCGGCGGCGCCCTGTCCCGGCGCGGCCACGTTCTTCGACCCGATGACCACCACCCGACCGCCGTTGGGGGCCAGTTTGAGGTAGGGATGGGTCTCGCGCAGCAGACGCAGGTTGGCATCCAGATTGACCTGCAAGACCCGATGCCAGGTTTCGTCGCTCAATTCGGCAACCGGGCAGCCGCCGGGGAAGATGCCGGCATTGAGCACCAGCATGTCGAGGCCGCCGAAACGGAGCAGGGTCTGCTGCAGGGCACTTTGAATGGCCTGTTCATCGGTGACGTCGCAGGCGATGCCGATGAAGGCGTCGCTGTCGTCATGCAGGAAGGCGATGGCCGGATCGAGGTCGAGACCCACCACCGCGGCGCCCCGATTCAATAGCGAATCCGCACAGGCGCGACCGATGCCGGAAGCGGCACCGGTGACCAGTGCCACCTCGCCCTGGAAGGCGGGAGGTGATCCGGGCTTGCGCAGCTTGGCCTGCTCCAGTTCCCAGTACTCCACCTCGAAAATATCCTTGGCCGGCAGAGCCCGCCAGCCTCCCAGCCGCTCTGCGCGCTGGATGATCTCGATGGTGTGGCGGTAGATATCGGCAACGATGCCGGCCTCGCAGCTGCTTCGCCCGACACTGAGCATGCCGAGGGTCGGGTCGAGGACCACTCGCGGCGCCGGGTCGAGCATCTCCACCGGTGTGCGTGCCCCTGAGGCGTAAAGCTCGAAGTAGTGCTGGTAGGCCGCCACATAGTCGGCCACCTGGTTGCCCAGCATGGGCAGGCGCTTGGTGCGGATCACGTGGTCGGGGGTGGCGGGTCCGCGCTGGGAGATCGCCTCCAGGTCGCTGCGCTGGCAGAAACTCATCTCGGCCGGCGCACGGTGGCTCGCCAGGATGACGGGGAAGCCGGCCGCATCGCTGATGTTGCGGCGCAGTTCGGCCAGGGCCGGGTAGTCGATGTGGGTCTCCCGAGACTTGGGCTCCAGGCTCCAGGCGTCGTGTTTCCGGAGGTAGTTTTCCGCCTCATCCACCAGGCGGATCATCCGCTCATAGGACGCCTGCGCCGTGTCGCCGAAGGTAAACAGGCCGTGGTTCATCAGCACCATGCCGAGGGTGCCGGCGTGAGCCTCGTGGGGAAAGCGCTCCGCCACCATGCGCGCCAGGTCGAAGCCGGGCATGACATAGGGGATCACCACCAGCCTGTCGCCATAGAGTTCGCGGATACGCGACTCCCCGTCGGTGCTGTTGGTGAGGGTGACGATGGCGTCGGCGTGGGTGTGATCGACATAGCGGTAGGGCAAGACGGCGTGCAGGATCGCCTCCACCGAGGCGGTGGGAGCGGAGGCCCGGATCTGATGGGTCTTCAGCTGGTTGACCATCTCACTGTCCGAAAGCGACTCCAGCCGGGCCAGTTTCAGCAGGTGGGCCATGCGCACGGGCGTGAAACCGGCCGCTTGGATAGTGGCCAGATCCCAACCGCTGCCTTTCACATACAGGATCTCCTCCGGTTCACCGAAGAGGTCGTTCTGCGTGAGCTTGAGCGAGGTGTTGCCGCCACCATGGAGCACCAGCGAGGGATCGGAACCCAATAGACGCGAGCTGTAGACGCGCAGGTCGAGTTCGCTTTCGCAACGGGCGGCTTCACTGTCGTTCCACAGGCTTTTCATTCGGTGCTCCTGGATTGATTCAGGGGGAAGAATATAACGCAAAGCACGCAATGAAACGTAATGATCGCGAAGGTTATAGCGAGATATTGGTGGGGCCCTGCCCCACCGGAAGTTCGATTCAATGTGGGTCTGGATCAGGCCGTAACTGATATAAACACTTTGCGTGCATAGCGCTTCTCTGCGCCCTTTACGTTATAGATCTTTCTTTACTTGAGAGTTACCACACCAGCCCGGCCACGGCTCCGGTAAGGAGCGTGGAGAGAGTGCCGGCGCCTGTCTCGGGCACCATCAAACGCGAGATCATCACCGCCGCCGGCGCCGAGATCAGCGAGGCGGTGAGCAGATGGCCCACCGGATTGGGGATCACACCCTCGAGAAAGCCGGCGTAGAGCGCCAGCACCGTACCGGCGATGGTGGCCATGCCGAGGGTCATCAGGCTGAACAGCTCGCTGCGCGTAAGCCGAGCCAGATAGGGTCGGATCAGCAGGGGCGACTCCACCATACCGACAAAGACATTGGCGGCGGCCCCCAGTCCCAGGGCGCCGCTGATGTTGAGGCTGCGCTGTTGCAGGCGGGCGAACAGGCCGACCAGTAGCGGCAGCACGCGCCAGTGAAACAGCAGGGCGGAGAGCGCGCTCATCACCAGCACCAGGGGCAGGGCGCGGAAGGCGAGAATGAAGCTGCTGCCGGGGCCGCTGTCGAGGAAGGGGAGCTCGGCGCCGCCCAGGTAGCCGAAGACGAAACGGGTGCCCGCCTCGGTCGCTTTCTGCACACTCAGCAGGAGCCGGTTGAGTCCGATAAAGAGCTCCTGGAACAGGGGCAGCTTGAGCAACAGCAGGGCCAGGATCAGCTGCAGGGCGAGACCGGCGGCAGGTACCCGCCAGTCGAAGGCGCGACGGTTTTCGCTGATCAGCCAGGCAAGCAGGGGGAAGAGGATGAGACCGCAGAGCCCCTGCGATACGGCCATCGGCCGATGTCAGAAATTGTCGGTGGAGGTGAAGAGACCGACCCGGAGGTCCTTGGCGGTGTAGATCTCACGGCCGTCCACCTTCATCACGCCATCGGCCACGCCGAGCACCAGTTTGCGGGTGATGACTCGCTTGATGTCGATATGGTAGGTGACCTGTTTGGCGCTTGGCAGCACCTGGCCGGTGAATTTGACCTCGCCGACACCGAGGGCGCGGCCGTGGCCAGGATTGCCGATCCAGGCCAGATAGAAGCCCACCAGCTGCCACATGGCATCGAGTCCGAGGCAGCCCGGCATCACGGGATCGCCTGGAAAATGGCAGTCGAAGAACCAGAGATCGGGATTGATGTCGAGCTCGGCCAGGATCTCTCCCTTACCGTAGGCACCGCCGTCATCCGTGATCCTGACGATACGATCGAGCATCAACATGTTGGGGGTCGGCAGCTGGGCGTTGCCGGGACCGAACATTTCGCCATGGCCGCAACGCAGCAGTTCATCGCGGTCGAAGGAGTTTTGTCTGGTCATGATGGGCTGATCTCTCTGCTGCAGGCACTGGTGCTGATTATGAAAACGGCATAGTTTCCCCGCTTGCGCGGGGGGCTGTCAAATCGATCACCTGTTCATCCTCGCAATCACCTGGGTATACTCAAGGCGAAACAAGGAGTAGGAGATAACGATGATGCGTTGGATTCTGATGCTGGTCCTGCTGTCACCCGTCCTGATTCAGGCGGATGTCCGTGTCAGACCGCTGGAGTGGGCGCAGCCGATGCTGGGTATCGGATTGGAGAATTTCTACCGGCTCGACGACGAGGTCTACCGCTCCAAGCAGCCGGATGACGAGGACATGGCCGCGCTGGAGGAGATGGGGGTGCGCTCCATCCTCAATTTACGCGAGTACCACTCCGACGAGGACGACGCCAAGGGTACCGGGCTTGTGCTCTATCGTGTTCCCATCAACGCGGGCGATATCGATGACCGCTTCGTGGTGTCCGCATTACGCGCCATCGCCGAGGCCGAAAAACCGATTCTCATCCATTGCTGGCACGGCAGCGACCGCACCGGGGTGGTGGCGGCCATGTATCGCATCGTCTTTCAGGGCTGGTCGAGGGAGCGGGCGATCGATGAGTTCATGCATGGCGGCTATGGTTACCACGCCAGCTTCTATCCCAATATCGAACGCTATCTCGCAACAGTCGATATCGGAGAAATCAAACGGCAGGTTTTGGCGCAACATACCGATTAGGTTTAGGGTGGGGCGTGTGCGCGCCAGGCAGGGAGAGTGGCTGTGGCGGATTGTCGTGTCGATAACAGAGAATCAAACCAGGGCAGCCAGTTTTGCCGCCGACATCTTGGCGTCATGCAGCAGCATGCCGAGTCGTGAATTGGGTCTGGAGACAACCGACAGTACGGCTTTGCCTCCCACCTTGACCATGAGGGTAAAACCGTCAGAACTGTCGATAAGAACCTGCTCCAAATCACCCTGCTGAAGTTCCGTGGAAGCCCGGTTGGCGAGTGATAGTATCGATGCAGACAAGGCGCTCAGTCTGTCCGGGTCGACACTCTTATGCAATTTGGATGCGATCAAGTTCCCGTCTCTGCTCATGACGGCGGCCGCCTGAATGCTTGCAGTGCCTTTGACAAATTCTCCCAGGATATTGTCGATCTTGTCTTTATTGTGATGCATGCTGATTTCTCATCGAAAGGGTATATACAAGCAGGTTACCAGCGTTCTTTTTCCGCCCTTAATGCGGCTTCCAGTTTGTAAACTTCAGCGCGTGCTTTGGTAAGTGACAAAACCAGGTTGTCCTGATTTTTGTTGATGAATGAAATGATGTGGTTGCTATTGGTATTCCCCCGCAGATAGATATGCATCATATCGTCCGCAGTAACGACTATCTCTTTGAAGAAATGTTGGCTATTTGCATCCCGTCCGCGCGCTTTCTTGAAGATGTTCTCTATCATGACGACATTCTGTCCTTGAAAGAGATCTTCCGTAATGCCGACCAGACGGTCCAGTTTCTCCTTCGGGTAGATCTCCACCGCCAACATGGCTACCAGTTTGCCTTGATCCAGGTCTATATAGCCACCGGCTATGCAGCTTGGCATGCTCCTGATCGATTTATACAGCTGACTTTTGAGCGACATGGTATTTTCCTTTGCGGCGGTGGAATCCTTTCATTTACAGAGAAGCCTCAAGCTTGGACACTTCCATCCGAGATTTCGCCAAGGCCATGCCTAAGTTCACGGACTTGCGGCAGACAAAGGTGATGATATGGTCGGTATAGGTCTTGCCGCGAAGGAAGACGTGAACTAAGTTGTCGCTCAAGACGACGATTTCCTGAAAGTAGTGTGCATCGGAATCGTTAGTGCCGCGCGACTTTTTGAAAATATCCTCTATTGCAACGACATTGGGCCCCTGGAACAGGTCGGCGGTGGCGGCGGCCAAAAGATCCAGGACTTCTCCGGGGTGAGAATCCACTGTTTTCACGGCTAAAAGCATGCCTGTGCCTACATCGACATAACCTGCCGCCAGGCACTCCGGCACGTTTTTGATGGATTCATTGAGTTGGCTGTCTAATGACATGGGTTGCTCCTGTTGAGTATAAATAATCAATCACGTTCTAGTTTCGTGATATTCCAAGTGGTGGTTTTTTAACCAGTGATGGAATTCTGTGATGAAGTTTTCTTGTTGTTCTGACTGGATCATTCGTGGGTCCACGCAGCGAATTTTTCGCGTGGCCTCCAGCGGTGTCATACCGGATTTGACTAAGTATGAAGCGATTACAGTGCCCGTGCGTCCTAGCCCGGCCTTGCAGTGTACCGCCAGGCAATTCCCGGATTTGATCTTGTTGTCGATAAGGGTAGTGAGTTGCTCTGCTGCGGCCAACGCGGGTGTCCGCATGTCTTGAATCGGAAAATGGTAGACCTCGATGCCGAATTCCGAGGCAAGAGCGCTTGAAACTGTTTCTTGTTCTTCCAGGCTCACTAAAAAGTTTACGCCGACTTTTGCCAGGGCCTCCAGATCGAACGCTTGATCCGCCAGAAGTCCAGGTCGGGGTGTGGCCGCCAGGCTGTTCTTTGCGACCCAATGGAAACCTCGCGGTCCGAAAGGCGTATTGTTCGGTGACTTGGACTTTTTGCTTACTTTGGGCTGGTAGCGATTTATATAGACCTCATCAAGGTTTGCTGGATCGCAATCGGGATCAGGTGCGGCACAGGTACCCGTAGCCATAAACTCTTTGCCCGCGGTGGATTGCGGACTGCTCAACAACTCTTTTGTGGTGCCTTCCTCCTGGATGCGTCCTCCTGCAAGGAGGATGGCATTGCCATTGAGTTCTTTGGCCAATGCTTGATTGTGCTGAACCAGCATGACTGCGCGTTGTGCAGAGATTGCTTTGATGATTCCCAAGATTCGTCTGGCTTCATTCAGAGGCAGGTCGGCGGTCGGTTCGTCCAGCAGCAGTAGCGCAGGGGCGGTGGTCACCAGTCCGAGAATTAGCACACTACGTCTGTCTGCCAGTTGTAGCTGTGTCAGCGGCGTGGAAAGCTCGCTTAAGAGGTGATTGCAGTCGTACAAATCAAACAGACGAAACACCATCGATTGCTGTTCCTTCTGGGTCAAACTGGCCCTTTCGGGTATTGAGCCGATGATGCTGTCAGCTACGCTCAGAACAAGCGATGCGGGTTTTTGTTCAAGAAGTGCGGGGCGTTCACGTCTGCCCAGTCGCTCGCCCAGATAGATCGCGCTGCCGGAACAATGGAATTGGCTGGATTTTTCATTCAGTCCGGCCAGCGATCTGAACAGGGTGGACTTGCCGGATCCGCAGGCACCCAGTACGTGTGTTACACCGATGTCTTCAATATCCAGATCGATATCGGTGAGAATGCGTCGATTAGCGAATCCAATGCTGTAATTCCTAAGCGAGAGTATGTTGGCCATAAGGAATTAACGGCTTACAGCCAGGGATCAATTCGATAGAGGAGTGTCCTTACAAGTGATTTCACCTCGTCCCTGTTTCGTGAGTCGATGGTGAATATGGGAATCGTTCTGTCGTAGGCGGCAACAAATCGGCGATATTCGCCAATGTCATGGTTGATGTTGAGGTCGGCACGGGTAATGCCGACAACCAGAGTCCTGTTTTTCATGTGTATGGAAAACGCGTCAAAATACAATTTGAGTTCATGCAGCGGATCTTCAGCGGTATCGTCAATAAGCAGAATAACTCCCAAAGAACCCAGCGACAGTATCTCCCACATGAAGTCGAAGCGCTGCTGACCGGGTGCGCCGTAGACATGAATCTTGGTACCGTCTTGCAAGTGTATCTGTCCGTAATCCATCGCCACTGTGGTTAAATCCTTCAGCAGATTCACTTCATCCGTGGTGGCTTCTTCTGTCGAAATTACGCCTACATCACTGATGGCGGAAATCGATGTGGTCTTGCCTGCCCCTACCGAGCCCGCAAACACGATTTTCAGGTGTGCGGCAGAGGTGCTCATCTACGCAGCAAGCCTTCCGAGTATCATCGTCAGGACTTCCCGCACTCGGTGTTTTGGGGGGGCATCCGCACTATTTTTCGTCTCGGCGGTCCGGTTGGATTCTTCGACCTCTTCAAGTAGGCCGCTGTTGTGGCAGCAGGCGGCGAATGCGCGTGCTTTGTCCAGTGGCTGATTACATCTTTCGGATAATGACAGGATGGAATTGGCGTTCTCTATCCAGAGATTTGCCAGGGGTATGTCCGCATCACTGATGGGGATGCGCGCCAGGTTGGGCCAATATTTCAAGCGGTAGACTCGGTCCAGACTCAGTCCCAGTTGCATCTGATCCCGAATGGTGCATCGGGTCAAATACCAGGCCAACTCCTCGAATGAGCATCTGTATGCGACATCAGCCATTCTTGCGCGCGATTCATCCATGTCGATGGCGCGATGAGTGATCTGTAACTCCTGCTTAGGCAGGATCGCCATGTGCCTGAGCACTTTTTGCTTGACACTCAGATAGGCGTATCTTTCTTCGTTATCCAGCAGCAACCAATGATCGACCGCAAAACCGACGGCATGGTATCGGTCCCTGCGCTGTGGCGACATGGCAGACAGCACGCTACCGAGGAGGTATTCCGCAGGATCGATCACGTCACTGTCGCGACTAACCTTCGAAAGGGCTTTTTTTGCTCTTCCGCTGGCTAAATGCAGACGGGCGCTCGATGCTTGACATGCATCTTCCGAACTCGCGACGGGCTGTTTGTCCGCAGCCGCACAGATAACGGACAGCATCTCCGAAAATCGTAGAGGTTTTCGCAGCGAGGCGACAAAGTCCTGTTTCAATTTGTCTGGAAGCGCATTGTTTGCCGATACTTCAATCAGCAGGGAGTTGTTCTGGCTGCGGCAAAGCCTCCACTCTTTGGCTTTGCCAACCCTGTCGACATCGACCAGAACAACTCGCGCTTCTGCCAAATCCGATACGAAAGAAACTCCCTTTGCCCGACTCTTCAATGCAATCGATATCGATTGTTCTTCCGCAGGTGCAAATCCAAGAACGCCTATGGTTATCATCAGCACCCTCCTAGCTTCAGGGAGAAATGGGAAGCTGGATCCCGAATTTACGTGACTTCAGCAAATATTGATCTAGATCAATTACTGACAGAGCAATGTGACGGCATCTACATTCCAGACTTGAGTCTTTTTTTAGCTATTTTGATAAATTGAGAATCAAAATCTGAATTCAACGGCTGCCCGCACAATATCCCTGATCCTGGCAAGGAAAAGCGATAGTTGAGTCAAGCTGAAGCCGGGGTGATTGCTTCATATCGGTGTGATCACTGATTTGAATAGACTCCATTCCTCGTAGGCGCTGTTTCTTGCGCCGACACCAGAGATTCATTCTGAGATGGGTCCGCTTTGGGAATACGCTTCACAGGCGATGATACCGTGGGCTTCAAACAACAGCCGATAGTGCGGCGAAAACGGTTCAAGTGATATACGGCGCCTGGGGTGTCGCTGCGCTCCGGGATTCCAATGCGTATCTCACACTCTTGAGTGTCAATGCCGCAAGATGTGCGTGTGCGAATTAAGTAACTACAAAAGCAGTTATCTGGATGGATTATGCGACGAACGGTCGCTTGGCATTCAACAGGAATTCGCTGAAAGGTAGGGTAGGGAACCGCTCAGATCGCCACCCTGTTCTTTAAGCTGTTGTTCACGGGAAGTGTCGGTTCCGGAGGCACAATCTGTCTCGGATACCCTCCATCTTGGAGAATCCGCTTCTCTGTTCCGCTCCAGCGGCAAATCATCTGTTGATGATTGCTGATTGGCGCAGATCAAGCGATAGCCGGGTCCCGAGACGAAGGATTCACCCCAGTCCTCATTGCAATCGTCGCGGCGCGGCAAGAGTTACGGCAGCGGTGTGGCGAAAAGGTGCTAAGACGGCGATTGTTCCTGATCCATACCGCCCTATGTCCGTGTGGCGATAAACTCGACGATATCGTCGAGCGGAATGAAACTGTTTTCCGTCTCCTTGCGCCCGCGGTACTCCACTTTGCCCTCGTCCAGCGACTTCTCGCCCACCACGATGCGGTGGGGGATGCCGATCAGTTCCATGTCGGCGAACATGAAGCCGGGGCGAACATCCCTGTCGTCGAGCAGTACGTCGATGCCGGCTGCCCGCAGCTCGGCGTAGAGCTTCTCCACCGCGTCGCGCACCCGTTGGGACTTGTCCATCTTCATGGGGCAGAGGGCGACCTGGAAGGGAGCCAGGGCGGCGGGCCAGGTGATGCCCTTGTCGTCGTGGTGCTGCTCGATGGCGGCGGCCACCACCCGGGTGACGCCGATGCCGTAGCAGCCCATGGTCATCACCACCGCCTTGCCGTTCTCATCGAGCACGCTGGCGTTCATCGAGTCACTGTACTTTTTGCCAAGCTGGAAGATGTGACCCACCTCAATGCCGCGGGCGATGGTCAGGGTGCCCTTGCCGTCGGGGCTGGGGTCGCCCTCGCGCACGTTGCGCAGGTCGGCGATCTCCGTCGGTTCCGGCAGGTCGCGGCCCCAGTTGATGCCGAAATGGTGCTGGCCGTCCCGGTTGGCACCGGCGCTGAAGTCGGCCATCTTCGCCACCGTGCGGTCGACGATGCAGGGGATCGGCAGATCGACCGGGCCGAGGGAGCCGGGACCGGCGCCGATGGCGGCGCGGATCTCCGCCTCTTCGGCGAACTGCAGGGGCGAGGCCACCTGGGGCAGCTTGTCGGCCTTGATCTCGTTGAGCTCGTGATCGCCGCGCACCAGCAGGGCCACCAGTTCGTGATCCATCTCTTCGGCCGCCTTCACCACCAGGGTCTTCACCGTCTTCTCGATGGGCTGGTCGAACTGTTCAACCAGCTCCTGGATGGTCCTGGCGTCGGGGGTGTCGACCAGGCTCATCTCGCGTGACGGTGCGGGGCGTTCGCCGGCCGGGGCGACGGCCTCGGCCAGCTCCACGTTGGCGGCGTAGTCGCTCTCGGTGGAGAAGGCGATGGCGTCCTCGCCCGAGTCGGCCAGTACGTGGAACTCGTGGGAGCCGCTGCCGCCGATGCTGCCGGTGTCGGCGGCCACCGGCCGGAAGTCGAGGCCGCAGCGGGTGAAGATGCGCGAATAGGTGGCGTGCATCACGTCATAGGTCTGCTGCAGGGAGTCCTGGTCGAGGTGGAAGGAGTAGGCGTCCTTCATGAGGAACTCGCGGGCGCGCATGACGCCAAAGCGGGGGCGTACCTCGTCGCGGAACTTGGTCTGAATCTGGTAGAAGTTGACCGGCAACTGCTTGTAGCTGCGCAGCTCGTTGCGCGCCAGGTCGGTGATGATCTCTTCGTGGGTGGGGCCGTAGCAGAACTCGCGGTTGTGGCGGTCGTGCAGGCGCAGCAGCTCGGCGCCGTACTGCTCCCAGCGGCCCGACTCCCGCCACAGCTCGGCGGGCTGCACCGTCGGCATCAGCACCTCCAGGGCGCCGGCTCGGTCCATCTCCTCGCGCACGATGGTCTCCACCTTGCGCAGCACCCGCAGGCCCAGCGGCAGCCAGGTATAGAGTCCGGCAGCCAGCTTGCGGATCAGGCCGGCACGCAGCATCAGCTTGTGGCTGGCGGTCTCGGCGTCAGCGGGAGTTTCCTTGACGGTATGCAGGGGAAATTGGGAAGTGCGCATGGGTCTGGCTCGGCCTGGTTGTCGAAAAGGCGTGATTCTAAACTGCTTCGGGTACCGGGTCACGGGATGGGGTGTTTTCGCATGGCCATGGCTGATCCGATTCGAATCGCATGGGGACACCAGTCACTGTCAGTGAAGGCAAATGAGTTTCTGCGTTGTGCTATCAAGCGGGCGTAGGGCGTGGCTTGCCGCGCCGTTCAATCCCTGACCAATCCCCGACATGAAAAATTCGGTGCGGCAAGCCGCACCCTACGCGGTATCCGTGGGGTGGGGCCCTGCCCCACCGTGAAACCGGCCTGCGGAGCGCCGTTCGCCATAGCCGATTTCTGGTCCGCGGTGGCGATTGCGATAATTCGCTTCGAGCGGCGTGCCTATGCGGTGTGCATCACGAAGCCGCCAGATCCAGCAGCTGCTGTTGCTGCAACAGCTGCCGGTAGCTCTGGCTGGTGGCGAGCAGCTCCCGGTGACTGCCCCGTTCGATAATCTCACCCGCGCGCAGCAGCAGGATCTCGTCCATCGTCTCCAGGCCGCGCACCCGGTGGGTCACCAGCAGCAGGCTGCGTCCCTCGGCCCATTGCAGGACGTTGCGCATCATGGCTTGCTCGTTGTGGGGGTCGAGGCCCTCGGTGGGTTCGTCCAGGATTAGGATCGGTGCATCCTTGAGCAGGGCGCGGGCGACGGCAAGCCGCCTTGTCTGGCCGCCGGAGAGGCGCAGGCCGAGCTCGCCGACCTGGGTCTCGTAGCCGGCGGGCTGGGTAGCGATGAAGTCGTGGATCATGGCCTGCCGGCAGGCCGTTTCGATAGCGTGCTGATCCGCCTCGGGGTTGGCCAGCAACAGGTTGTCGCGGATGCTGGCGTTGAAGAGATGGTTGTGCTGGGTGGCCACGGCGATGCGGCTCCGCAGGGACTCGCCGGCGATCGAATCGTAGCTGACACCGCCCAGGCGGATTTCACCGGCGTCCGGGGCACGGAACTTGAGCAGCAGCTGGAGCAGCGTGGTCTTACCGCTGCCGCTGGGACCGATCAGGGCCAACTTGCCGCCGGGAGGCAGGCTGAGGTCCAGCCCCCGCAGCACCGGGGTGTCGGCGGCGGGGTAGGTGAAGTGGACGCTTCTCAAGCGCAATGTCAGATCTTGTGGCAGCGGCGCGGGAGCGAGGGGCTCGACCACGGCCGGCGGAGTGTCGATCAGCCCGAAGATGCGCCGCGCCGCCATCATCGTCTCGCCCAGACCCTGGAAGGCGACGGGCAGCGGGGCGATGGCCTCGAAGCTGGCCAGGGTGAACAGGGCCAGCATAGCCAACTGCGCCGGAGGCAGCTCGCCGGCCCGGACCATCGGGACGGCGCTGAGGGCGATCAGCCACATGGCCAGATTGGCGCAGAGTCCGACCGCCCCCTGGGCGATGCCTTCGAGTTGGCTCATGCGAGTCTGCGCGGCGGCCAGACGCTGACTCAGTGCCCCGATGCGATGGGCCTGGCGGCTGTCGGCACCGTCGATCAGCAACTCGCCCATAGCCTGCAGATCGTTGACCAGGCTTGCCCGCAAGTCGCTGGAGAGCCTGTTGATAGACTCACCCGTAGGTGCCGCCAACCGATTCATGAGAAGGGGCAGCGCCACCCCGGCCAGTCCCAGCAGGCTTGCCTCGATGAACGCCAGCAATGGACTGTACCAGAGCAGAAAAAGCACGAAGACCAGGCTCGATGCCGACGCCACTAGGGTCGGCAGCAGCAGCCGCAGGTAGAGGTGGTCGAGGGTGTCGATGTCGGCATGCAGGCGACTCAGCAGGTCGCCGCTGCGATAACCCTCCAGCACCGCCGGGGCCAGGGGCTCCAGCCGCTGGTAGAACCAGACCCGCAGGCTGGCGAGCAGCCGCAGGGTGGCTTGGTGGGTCAGCAGGCGCTCGCCGTAGCGGCCGACGGTACGCGCAATGGCACAGGCGCGGATCACCGCCGCCGGGGTGAAATAGTTCATGCTCACGCCGGCCACACCGGCCAGCGCCATGGCGGCGATGAACCAGCCCGAGACGGCCATCAGCATGACGTTGGCCAGCAGGGTGACGAAGGTGATCAGCCCGCCCAGCAGCAGCCAGCCCATGACGGGGCGCAGCAGACGCAGCAGACGCAGGAGGTCACTCATGCCAGCTCACCTGCATAGGCGGTGGCCAGGCGGTGATAGATGCCTTCGCGCGCCAGCAGCGAGGCGTGATCGCCCTCTTCGGCGAGTTTGCCATGGTCGAGCACCAGGATGCGCGGTATCCCACTCAGCGTACGCAGTCGATGGGCCACCAGGATCAGGGTACGCCCGCGGGCCAGGGTTGCCATGGCCTGCTGAATCGACTGTTCGCTCTCCAGGTCGAGATGGGCGGTGGCCTCGTCCAGGATCACCAGGGGGGCATTCTTGAGAAAAGCGCGAGCCAGGGCGATGCGTTGCGTCTGACCGCCGGAGAGGAGTCTGCCCCCCTCGCCGACGACGGTGTCGTAGCCCTGGGGCAGCTGCCGTATGAAGTCGTCGGCGTGGGCGAGCCGTGCGGCCTGTTCCACTTCGGCCTGACCGGCATCCGGCCGGGCCAGGCGGATGTTGTCGGCGAGGCTGCCCTGAATCAGATGGGCCCGCTGCGGCACCCAGGCGATATGCCGGCGCCAGGCCTTCGGGTCGAGGCTCGCCAGCGGTTGGCCGTTGGTCCGGATCTCACCCTCGGTCGGAGTCTGGAAGCCGAGCAGCAGGTTGAGCAGGGTGCTCTTGCCGGCGCCGCTGGGGCCGACGATGGCGACACGTTCACCGGCTTCGATGACGAGATCCACCCCCTGCAGGGCTCGGCGTCCGTCCGCATAGGTGAAGCCGACTCCGCTCAGGCGCAGGCCGATGGGGCCTTCGATCAGCAGCGGTTCCCTGGATTTCTCATGGCCTTCCGGCAAGGTGGTTTCGAGGATCTCGAGCATCTTTTCAGCGGCGCCGATGGCGGCCATGCGGGCGTGATAGTGAGTACCCAGGTTGCGCAGGGGTAGATAGAACTCCGGCGCCAGCAACAGCACGAAGAAGCCGTAGAGAAAATCCAGCTCGCCCCAGAACAGGCGAAAACCGATCAGCACCGCGACGATGGCGATGCTGACGGTGGCGAAGAACTCGAGAGCGAAGGACGAAAGAAAGGCGATGCGCAGCACTGACAGGGTGGTGCGGCGGTAGTCGTCGGAGATGCGCGCGATCACCGCCGCCTCGCGTCGACTGGCGTTGAAGAGTTTGAGGCTGGTCAGCCCCTGCAGGGTGTCGAGTAGGTGGGCGCTCATGGTGGCCAGCCG
This sequence comes from Sedimenticolaceae bacterium, assembly GCA_050305975.1. Classification (GTDB taxonomy): domain Bacteria; phylum Pseudomonadota; class Gammaproteobacteria; order Chromatiales; family Chromatiaceae; genus Thiodiazotropha. The sequence continues at coordinate 30,768 of JBNLGI010000244.1, forward strand.
TCGCCACTGTTGCTGATTGCGCCGTTCCGCCCCTTTGCCGATGAGCACCATGAAGAAAGGGATCAGAGGCGCGGTGCCGAGCATCACCAGGCCGGAGATCCAGTCGATGGGAAAGACGAAGACCAGGATCGACAGCGGCACCAGCGCCATCAGGGAGATCGCGGGCAGGAAGCGGGCGTAGTAGGCTTCCAGCGCTTCGATGCCGTCGCTCAGGGTGTTGACCAGCTCGCCGGTACGCTGTTCGGAGAGGTAGGCAGGGCCGAGCCTGCGCAGCTTGTCATAAAGCGTGGCGCGCAGGTTCAGCTTGACCCGCTGGGCAGCGTCATGGGCCATCCGTTCTGAGGCCCAGGCGAGAACGGCACGGGCGATAAAGATCGCCAGCAGTCCCAACAGCCAGGGCATCACCTCGGTCAGGGTGCGTTGATAGAAGATGACACCGGAAACCGCCTGGGCCAGACAGCCGGCCTGCAGGATCAGTAGCCAGCCCGAGAGGGTGCCCAGGACCACCGCCTGCTTGAGCCGGTTGCCGGCAAGGTGACTCTGTGCTTTAAGCCATTGGGTGGACATGGGCTATGTCTGCGGAAAATTTATAACGCAATCGGATTACCCACGATACTCAGCCAAAAAATCAGTAGCCAATAGCCGCTTTGAGTGTTGATTTGAGGTGTTCGCAGCGCTCATGGGTAATGGGGTCCCCCTCTCCCTGGCTCTCTCCCGCAAGGGGAGAGGGGACGCATAGATCAAGAATCGGAGCGAACAAACGGCTTGACTCCGCTACCTGACAGGAAGCATTCGTTGAGCTCAAAAAGCACATCCCCTCTCCCCTTGCGGGAGAGGGTCAGGGAGAGGGGTATGAAGCGCCTGAGCGCAGCGAACACCTCTCAAAACTTTTCAAACCGTTATTCAATTCTCGAACCCACCATCAACATGACTGATCATGGTAGGTAATCAAGTAACGCAAAGAGCGCCATGAAGCGCAAAGGCCGCAAAGGGTATGAATTATGATAGTTCGCGGTCATTGTGCTTCTTTGCGTGCATTGCGTTCTTAAAAGCCGGTACGACTCAGTCCTTCATCGAGATGGCGTGGGTCTCCTCGATGTAGGCCTTCTCCGCCTCGGTCAGCTCGATGTTGTCGTAGCCGGTGATCATGGTCTTGATGTAGTGGGTCGGCGTCTTGCCGGTGGTGGTCATGTAGACGTGGATGATCACGAAGGTACCCATCAGATAGGCCGCCGCGGTGTGCACGAAGGCGATCAGCGTCAGGCCCTGTCCGGACCAGCTGTAGCCGCTCCACAGATCGTAGAGCAGATAGACGATACCGGAGGACCAGAGCGCCGGGCCGATCAACAGCATGAAACTCATATAGGCCAGCGACTGCAGGGCGTTCTGCTTGCGTTGCAGACCCTTTTTGTAGGGGTGCGGTTCGCCCACCAGGATGCCGTAGGCGTAGAAGCGGATCACCTTCGCCACCCCCTCTTTGAACAGGTATTGGCGCCATTGGCCGGTGGTGAAGTTCCAGAAGGTGGTGAAGATCCAGAGTACGATCAGGGCCAGCGCGGCGTAGGTGTGCAGGGTGACCGCCGTGCGGAAGTCGAGAAAGTGGTGCAGTCCGTGCAGCCCCAGCCCGGTGTAGAAGAGGGTGAAGATCAGCAGCGCCTGGGACCAGTGCCAGAACCGCTCATAGCGGGTGTAGAGCATCACGTAGTGCTTCTCGCCCCGCTGCTTGAAGTTGGCGCTCTGTCGGCAGATACCTGATTTCGTATTCATGATGCACTCCTTGAACGCTTCTTCAGGTTGAAGAGTTTGCGTAGCAGACCATGCAGCAGGACACCCAACAGGGCGCCGCCCAGTGCGAGATAGCCGAGGATGTCGAGCCAGCGGAAGCTGTCGCGACCCGGCATGTAGAAGCCCTCGAGTCGAGCGAGGCGCCCGATCTTGCTGTGGCACTCGGCGCAGGCGAGCGCATCCTGTTTGGGCGCAACCATGTGGGTGATGGGCCAGTAGGAGTAGGTCTCGACGAAACCGTATTCGCCGCTGTAGGGGATATGGTTCTGCTCCATGCCGACCTTGATGGCGCGGCCGAAGTCGTAGTTGCCCCAGTAGGCGTCCTCGTCGTCGCCCCACAGATGCATATAGACCAGGGTGTTGTTGCCCTTGTCGTAGGGCTGCACCGTATGCATCTGCTTGAAGGGCCAGATGCGGGAGATGCCGTCGTCGTGGGAGCCCTTGAAGCTGTTCACGGCGATCGGTCCGCTGGCGGGATCGAAACGGGTATCGATGGTGGTGTAGCGCATCTGGCCGTCGAACCAGCCGTAGTAGGGCACCAGATTCTCGCCGTACTCGAAGCTGCCCTTGATCGACTTGTAGGTGGCCCTATGCTCGCCATTGCCCTGAGTGTAGTTCTTCTCCTTGTAGCCCTCGCCGTTTTTGGTCCTGCCGGCGGTGCGCCAGTCCCAGTCGGTCTTGGTGGCTACGCCGCCGCGGGCGATGGTGGGGATGTGACAGGTCTGGCAGGCGATCTTGTCGGTGTGACCGTTGAGCTTGATGCCGATCAGTTCATCCATCTCGTGGGGCGTCTCGCTGTGGCACGACTCGCAGGTGGCCACGTCGCGCCGCTCGCCAGGTTTGCCCAGGCCCTCGGTGTCGTGGGCCATCACGTTGTAGCGGCTACCGGCCCACAGGTGCTGCCTGGTGACGTGGCAGGTGGTGCAGGCGAAGTTGGGACCGTCGGCGTCCATGTGGACGTCGAGCTTGTGGTCGGGAAACTTCAGCGAGGAGTCGAGATCGCCGTGTTTCACGCCGTCGCCGCCGCCGCCGAAGAAGTGGCAGGCGCCGCAGTTCTCGCGTCCCGGCTTGCCGACGCTCTGGGCCACCTTGGCCCACTCGATCGGCAGCTTGCCCTCGAACATCACCGAGCAGGCCTTATTGCCTTTGGTCGGCGGTGTCTTGTAATAGGTACCGGTACGGTCGTGGCAGACCAGGCAGTCGATGTTGTCCTGGTTGCTGAAGTCGAAGCTGCTGTCCTGCATGCCGTAGCCGGCGTGGCACTGGGCGCACATCCCCTCGTTGCCGCGGGCGTTGGTGCAGAAGGTGTTGATCAGGTGCTTCTTGCCGAGCTTCTGGCCCGTGACCGGGTTGTCGTACTCCCAGGTCCAGTGGATCGACTTCATGAAGTGGCGACCCGCCTCGGTGTGGCATTTGAGGCAGGCCTTGGTTACCTCAGGGCCGCTTTCAAAGGGGCCTTGCAGGGAGTCGAACTTGGTGTGGTCGGCGGTGGACTCCCCATCGTCACGAATACTCGGTGTGGTATCCGTGACGACGCGGAAGTTCATGTTGGCATCGGCATGAGCGGCACTGCTTTCGTGTTCGGTGCTGGCAGTTAGTTGGTTTGAAATTCCCAGTATCAAGGCGGTCAGGCACGCCAAAATACCGGGGCTGATACCCAGTCTCGGTTGTTTATGCATCTTCATTTCCGTGATGACGGTTAATGACCGTGACACATAAACAACGTTGTCCGGTCGCGATCCAAAAATGCCACCCCGAAATCCCTTCGGGGTGGCTCTCAGCGAGGGAGTGAGATCTCCCTACTCGTCGTCAGGGTACTCAGCCTCGTACCACATGACATTGATAATTCCCAATGCGAGCGCCAGCAGGACGCCCAGGATCCAGGTGAAATACCACATGCTGTGTTCCTCTCTGTTCGCTTAGTAGGCTGAGGTTCTTTCCTGCATCTCCTCGATGGAGAGCCGGCCCCACATCTTGCGGTAGTTCCACACCGTGTAGGCGATGACGATGGGCAGGAAGATCACCACCGCCCAGAACATCACGTTCAGGGTCAGATGGCTGGACGACGCGTCCCAAATCGTCAGGCTGCTGCCCAGATCGGTGCTCGAGGGCATGATGAAGGGGAACAGGGAGATCCCCGCGGTCATGATGACGCCGGTGATCGCCAGCGAACTGGTAACAAACCCCCAGCCCGGACGCTCGGCCCTAGACATCATGACGGTCAGAATCACACCGATGATACCGAGCGCGGGAAAGGCCATGGTGAGCGGATACTGGTGATAGTTGGCAAGCCAGGCGCCGGGCACGACCTCCACCGTTTTCGCCAGCGGGTTGGGCAGGGCGTCGAGGGCCGGTTGGGAGATGATCTTGAGGCCATCGATGCCGATCACCAGCCAGACGCCGGCCAGGGCGAAGGCGGCCATGGCGACGATGCCGCTCCAGAGTATCCAGGCCTTGACCCGTTCGCAGAGGACGCCGCTGGTGCGCATCTGGACCCAGATGCCGCCGTGCAGGGTCAGCAGCGAAAAGCTCACCACCCCCGCCAGCAGGGCGAAGGGGTTGAGCAGTCCGAAGAAGGAGCCGGTGTAGTAGGGGCGCAGCAGCTCGTCGAGATGGAAGGGTACGCCGAGCAGCAGATTGCCGAAGGCGACACCGAAGACCAGCGAAGGCACTGCGCCGCCGACAAAGAGTCCCCAGTCCCAGGCGTTGCGCCAACGGGCGTCGCCCAGCTTACTGCGGTAGTCGAAGCCGACCGGACGGAAGAACAGCGCGAACAGCACCAGCAGCATGGCGATGTAAAAGCCCGAGAAGGCCGCCGCATAGACCGCCGGCCAGGCGGCGAAGATGGCGCCGCCGGCGGTGATCAGCCAGACCTGGTTGCCGTCCCAGTGGGGGCCCACGGTGTTGATCATGAGGCGGCGTTCGTCATCGGTTTTGCCGACGAAGGGCAGCAGGTTGCCGACGCCCATGTCCATGCCGTCGGTGATGGCGAAGCCGATCAGCAACACGCCGACGAAGAGCCACCAGATCAGTTTCAGAATTTCATAATCGATAATCATCTTTATTGCTCCGTCATGCAGTCGCGCCGGCAGGCTTTTCCAGGTAGTAACGTCCGGTGCCCAGGGTGCTGGGTCCCTTGCGCGCGAAGTGGAACATCAGCCAGAGCTCGATCACCAGCAGGAAGGTGTAGAAGCCGATGAAGCCGGCCAGACTGAAGAGGAGATCGCCCAGGGTGAGGCTGGAGGTGGCGAGAAAGGTCGGCAGGACCTCGCCGATGGCCCAGGGCTGGCGGCCGAACTCGGCCACGAACCAGCCGGTCTCGCAGGCGATCCACGGCAGTGGGATGGCGTAGAGCGCCAGGCGCAGCAGCCAGCGTTTCTGCTCGATCACCCGGCGGGCGTTGTAATAGAAGGCGGCGCCGAGTATGAAGAGCATGGTGAAGCCGGCAGCGACCATGATGCGGAAGCTCCAGAACAGGGGCGCCACATGGGGAATGCTGTCCTTCACCGCCATGGCGATCTGTTCGTCGCTGGCGTTGGCTACGTCCTCGGTATAGGCCTTCAGCAGCAGGCCGTAGCCCAGGTCGGCCTTGTGCTCTTCGAACATGGCGCGGTTGCCCTCGGTGTCCGCGCCGTGGCGCAGGCGCTGCAGGTACTCGTAGGCGACCATGCCGGAGCGGATGCGTCCCTCGTTCTCGTGCATGATCGCCTTCAGACCCTTCACCTCTTGCGTGGTGGAGCGGGTGGCGATGAGTCCCAACACGTAGGGGATTTTGATCGCACCCTTGGTCTCTTCCTGCTCTTGATCGGGGAAGGCGATCAGGTTGAAACCGGCCGGCGGCTCCTGGGTCTCCCACTCGGCCTCGATGGCGGCCAGCTTGGCTTTCTGCACGTCGCCCAGTTCGTAGCCCGCCTCGTCGCCCAGGACGATAACCGAAAGAATCGAAGCTAGACCGAAACCGGCAGCGACCGAAATGGAGCGTTTGGCGAAGGCCACATCGCGCCCCTTGAGCAGGTAGTACGAAGCAATGCCCAGCACAAACATAGAGCCGGTCACGTAACCGGCGGCTGCGGTATGGATGAACTTGACCTGAGCGACCGGGTTCAGGACAAGCTCGACGAAGCTGGTCATCTCCATGCGCATGGTCTCGTAGCTGAACTCGGAACCGACCGGGTTCTGCATCCAACCGTTAGCCACCAGGATCCAGAGTGCGGAGAGATTGGTGCCCAGCGCCGTGAGGAAGGTCACCAACAGATGCTGGCGTCTGCTCAGACGCTCCCAGCCCAGGAAGAACATGCCGATGAAGGTCGACTCGAGGAAGAAGGCCATCAAGCCCTCGATCGCCAGCGGTGCGCCGAAGACATCGCCCACGTAGTGGGAGTAGTAGGACCAGTTGGTGCCGAACTGGAACTCCATGGTGAGTCCGGTGGTCACGCCGAGGGCGAAGTTGATGCCGAACAACTTGCCCCAGAACTTGGTCATGTCACGATAGATCTCTTTGCCGGTCATGACATAGACCGACTCCATAATGACCAGTATCCAGGTCATGCCGAGGGTGAGGGGTACGAAGATGAAGTGATAGAGCGCCGTGATGGCGAACTGCCAGCGCGACAGCTCTATCATGGTGGGGTCTAACATATGCTGTCTCCTCGATTTCTGCGCAACATCTGCAGCGAAAGGCTCATCGCACGCTTCATGCCAAGCATATAAATCGTCAACTTTCAGTGGCCTAGGTATTCGCAATGACTTCAGTGGGGTGCCGGCTGCGTGTCCTGCCTCGAAGCAGAAGGGGGTTTGCCGCAGCGAGATAGCTACGGCATACCGCTTCCGGCGCCTGACACGCAGCCGGCGAGACAGGCGATCGGCAACCCGCGGAGATGAGGTTGCGTCGCTGTCCGGGAGGACTATAGGGAGCCTTTCAGTGCCGGGTCATTGATGCTTCGCAAAAACAACATGAACTGTAAGTGTTTGTTGATATTGATAAAAATCAATCGATATGGGGGTGTTTGGGGTGCAGAACCCAATCCGTGACCGGTAACGGGTTACTGCTGGGATGTTGAGCCCGGGTGCCAATGACTCCCCCGGTTCTAATGGCAAAGGTGGGGCAGGCTTTGAACCGTGAGACGGCCTGGTCCAGGCCGGTGCTCTCTCTATCTGTCAGTCAGCTAAAAGGTCGAACCGTTCCAGCCCCAGAGCTGGCGCTGTGCATCGCTGAACTCGATGTAGATCCGATCGGCGGGGATCTGCATCTGCTCTGAAACGAGGTCACAGAGCGTCCTGGACAGCTCCTTTGTGCGGTCTGACGGCAGTCCGATACTCTTCAGCTCCAGGTAGGCCAGTGGCGCATCTTCCCCGGCAAACAGCATCTGTGGATTGTGGTTGATGATGACCATGACATAGCGTTCCGGCTTGCCGAGCATGGCGGCCACGGCCGCTGACGCCTTTTTGAGCAGCCCGTCGGTCAGCTCGTCATCCGTCTTTCGATTGCTGGTGATACTGAGCAGTGGCATGCATCACTTCCCGCAGTTGGCTTTGATGTGTTCCCGCTCCTGTTGCATGAGACCCTGCCGCTCCTCTTCGCTGAGGCGGCGGTACTCGCCCTCCGTTTGATAGAGTCGATTTCCCAGCCCTTCCAGTTTGCGCAGATTGGCCCGGGCGGCTTCGCAGTTCTGCTGCTTCACCTTCTTATCCTTCTCCTCCATGTCCCGCTCCTGCTGTTTCAGATCCCTGTCCTCCGCAGTGTCGGCCAGCTGCTGGCGCAGTTTGTTGAGTTTGCTTTGCGCACCCTCGGCACTACTGGGCGTGGTGCTGGGCAGTTTGACCGTTTCTGCCTCGCCGCTCGGGGGTGGCGTCTGGGAGTAGGTCACCACACCCTCTTCATTGACCCATTTATAGGTCTCGGCAAACAGGGACTGGGCACAGAGTGTCAGCAAACAGGCAAGCAGGTGCTTCTTCACATTGACTTCCTTTCCGCGATGGCGTTCGTAACAGCGGTTTCATTATGGGACATGTTCGATGAATAGCAAATTGATGGCCGTACGATGTTCTGAAGTGTGACCCCTGCCGTTCCAGCGGTGCTTCCTGCGAGGCCGAAATCCACACTTTTTGTGTATTCCAGAGCGGCGCCGGCGTCGACATCCCTGCGTTTGACCCCCTGCGAGCGCTGAAAATGGGCTCGGATCAGTGATTGTTTGTGTCGTCGGGTCATAAGCGCTTGACCAGTAAAAGTAATATTAGTATTTTGCGCTGTTCCTATTTTGATTTTTGGCCGACCCGGCGTCGGTCCGATTGGAGGCATCAGACGTGGAACTCAGCGGTGGCGATATCATCGTTCAGTGCTTGAAAGACGAGGGCGTGGAACACGTATTCGGTTACCCGGGCGGGGCCGTTCTGCACATCTACGACGCCATCTTCAAGCAGAAGGACGTGAAGCATATCCTGGTCCGCCACGAGCAGGCGGCCGCCCATGCGGCGGACGGCTACGCGCGGGCGACCGGCAAGCCCGGCGTGGTGCTGGTGACCTCGGGGCCCGGCGCGACCAATGCGGTCACCGGTATCGCCACCGCCTACATGGACTCCATCCCCATGGTGGTGCTGACCGGTCAGGTGCCGACGCCGGTGATCGGCAGCGACGCCTTCCAGGAAGTCGATACCATCGGCATCACCCGC
>JBNLGI010000245.1:0-10527 GCA_050305975.1 Sedimenticolaceae bacterium
AGCCCGGACGCCAGACCAGTTTGCGATACATCCACCAGAAGTTCCGCCACCTCGGTCTTGTTGGGAAGTTGACGCAGCATGGCGCCGAAGGACTGTTTCATCTCTTCGAGCTGCTTGCGGTAGGCGGCCAGATTCGAGGCCTTTGCTTGCTTTTTTTCAAAATCCTGTTGCAGCTGCTTTTCCTGCTTTTCGACATTTTCAAGATTTTTCAACTGCTTTTTCGTGTCGAGATGGTACCCGCCGAAGGCCACAATGACACAGACGATCAGGACCAGTACCAGCTTGACGGGTGTTGGCCAAACGCCGATGTTACTGAAATCAAGCTCGTTCAGATCTTGTAAGTTCACTTTTCGCCCTCCCCAGCCTTTACAATCTGGCTAGCCGTGAGTCTAAAGTGACTGTAGCCTGTCCCGGTCTTCTCCTTGCTCTCAATGAAGTCCAGTTTCGGACTGTTCAACCACTCTGAATCGGCGATGTTCCGCATCATCGCGGAAACTCGCGCATTCGATTGGGCCTGGCCCTTGAAGGCCACATTGTTTCCATTCTGCGTCAAGTCGGTCAGGTAGACGCCATCTGGCAAAATACCCACCACCTCGTCAAACAGGTGGACGATCTGCGGACGACTGCTCTGGAGCTCCTGAATCACGTTCATCCTGGCCAGCAGGTTCTGCTTTGTCTTGTCCAGCTCCTCGATCTCTCGAATCTGCTGCTCTACGATCTTGATCTCTTTTTTGAGGTATTCGTTGCGCTGGTTTTGAGCCTGGATCATGCTCTGAAACTGCATGTGAATACCCAACACCGCCAATCCCGTCAGCAGCGCGCCACCCAGCACCATCAGGCCGAATTCCTGTTGGCGTTTTTTCCGTGCCGCCTCTCGCCAGGGGAGTAGATTGATACGCGCCATTAGTCAAAGCTCCTCAAGGCCAATCCGCAGGCGATCATCAGGGCAGGAGCGTCGGCGCTCAGCGCCTGGTGCTTGACCCTGGATGCGACTGACATGTTTGCAAAGGGATTGGCCACCGACGCCGCTGTGCCCAGCTTCTCTTCGATAAGGTCGTCGATACCCACAATCGAAGCACTACCACCTGCCAGGATGATGTGGTCGACGCTGTTGTAGGCACTGGAGGAGAAGAAGAACTGGAGGGAACGGCTGACCTGCTGGGCCATAGCCTCTTTGAAAGGCTCGAGCACCTCGGGCACATAGTTGTCAGGCAGTCCGCCCTGGCGTTTCGCCATGCCTGCCTCTTCCAGCGACAGCCCATAGCGCCGCTGAATCTCTTCAGTCAGCTGGCGGCCGCCGAAATTCTGCTCGCGGGTATAGATGATCTTGTTGTTGTGGAGGACATTGAGGGTGGTTGTGGTGGCGCCGATGTCGGCGATCGCAATGGTCTGGTCTTCGCCATGCTCCGGAAGTTGGTCCATGAGCTGCGTGCAGGCGTTCTCCATGGCATAGGCCTCGACGTCGACGATGCTCGCCGTCAAGCCGGCCAACTCGAGCGCCGCCACCCGGTCATCCACATTTTCACTGCGGGAGGCGGCCAGCAGCACATCCACCAGATCGGGGTTCTTTTCCGACGGCCCGATCACCTCGAAGTCGAGATTGACCTCTTCCAGGGGGTAGGGGATGTACTGATCGGCCTCCAGCTGAATCTGGCTCTCCAGCTCCTGATCAGAGAGGGCCGCGGGCATCGAGATCACCTTGGTGATCACCGCAGACCCGGATACCGCTACGGCGGCGTGCTTGGCCCGTGAGCCGGAACGCCGGACCGCCGCCCGGATCGCTTCGCCGACGGCATCGACCTCTGCGATATTTTTTTCGACAACGGCATTGGCAGGCAGGGGCTCAACCCCATAAGCCTCCACCCGATACATCGCCCCATTGCGCCCGGCACTTTTCGACAGTTCCAGCAACTTAACAGTAGTGGAACTGATGTCTATACCAAGCAGAGGCGGGTTCTTTCTTCCGAACAGTGACATGCGGTTTTTACCCAAACGATCCTTATGCCGCAGAACTTAACGAGGAATCTCTTTAACTAGAGTAAGTAACTATATAGCAGCAAATGATTTTTATGTGAAGAGGTTTTTTAAGAATTAAGTTAAAAAAGCGCGCCACATATTTGCTAGACTATGACTTTTTCCACTTGGGGCCATTCTGGTCCCACCGGCACACCGAATTCTGTGAACCAGCGCATGAAGTCGTTCTACAGACTCTTAAAGTACCTCGTTTTATTCCTATTTGGCACGGCACTCATAGGTGCCGGCGGCCTCTACGGGATCTACCTATACCTTGAACCCAAGCTGCCCTCGATCGAAACCCTCAAGGATGTTCAGCTTCAGGTCCCCCTGCGGATCTACAGCAGCGATAATCTCCTCATCGCCGAGTTCGGGGAGAAACGTCGTGAACCGCTCCAGTACGACGAGATCCCCCAGCAGATGATCCAGGCCTTTCTGGCCGCCGAGGATGACCGTTTCTTCGAACACCCCGGCGTTGACTACCAGGGCCTTCTGCGTGCCGCCGTACAGCTGCTTCTCACTGGAGAGAGAAGACAGGGCGGAAGCACCATCACCATGCAGGTGGCGAGAAACTTCTTCCTCAGCAGCAAGAAAACCTACACCCGCAAGCTCAACGAGATATTTCTTGCCTTGAAGATAGAACGCCTGCTGACGAAGCAGGAGATCCTGGAACTCTATCTCAACAAGATCTATCTGGGTCACCGCGCCTACGGAGTGGGTGCCGCTGCCTTAGTCTATTACGGCAGACCGGTGGACAAACTTGAGCTTCCCGAGATCGCCATGATCGCAGGCCTGCCGAAAGCCCCATCCCGCTACAATCCGATAACCGATCCGGAGCGGGCCCTAATCCGCCGCAACTATGTACTCGGCCGCATGTTCGATCTGGAACAGATCAGCCGCGCCGACTACGACATGGGCAAGGCGGCGCCGATCACTGCCGAACTCCATACCGCTCCGAGCGAGGTCGAGGCCCCCTATGTGGCCGAGATGGCCCGCGCCGAGGCGGTCGACCGCTATGGGCCAAACGCCTATACCGACGGCTACTCGGTCACCACCACCATCGAGAGTCATCTTCAGACTGCCGCCAACGAAGCCCTCCGCAGCGCCATCCAGGCTTACGACAAACGTCATGGCTACAGAGGGGTAGCCGGTCATCTCGAGCTGAACGCAGAGACCAGCGAAGCGGAGATGATCGCTTTTCTCGAGCAACAGCCCTCTGCAGCCGATCTCCGCCGCGCCATGGTAACGGCAGTGGAGGAGCAGAGTGTGGAGGCCATCACAGAAACGGGAGAGCGAATCACGCTGGACTGGCCCGCCCTCGAGTGGGCCGCTCCCTACATTGACCACGACCGCAAGGGCGACACCCCCAAGACCGCCGCCGACATCCTCACCCCCGGCGACCAGATTCTGCTCTATCTGGAGCGACCCGAGTCGGGGGATCCCTTTTGGCGCCTGGCCCAGATTCCCGACGTTGCGGGAGCGCTGGTGGCCATCTCCCCCAACAACGGCGCCATTAAATCCCTGGTCGGCGGGTACGATTTCTATCAAAGCAAGTTCAATCGCGTAATCCAGGCCAAGCGTCAGCCCGGATCCGGCTTCAAGGGCTTCATCTACTCCGCCGCCCTGGAGGCCGGATTCACCCCCGCCAGCATCATCAACGACGCGCCGGTGGTGTTCGAAGACGACGCGCTCGAAGCCGTCTGGCGACCGGAGAACTACAGCGGCAAGTTTTTCGGACCCACCCGATTGCGCTACGCCCTGACCCATTCGCGCAACCTGGTCTCGATCCGGCTCTTGCGCAAAATGGGCGTGGGATTCGCCATCCAGTACGCCAGCCGCTTCGGATTCGATACCCGGGACCTGCCCAGAGACCTCTCACTGGCACTCGGCAGTGGCTCGGTCTCGCCACTCCAGATGGGTACGGGTTATGTCGTATTCGCCAATGGCGGCTACTACGTACCCCCCTATATCATCGACTCGATTCGTGACAACAAAGGTGAAGTCCTCTACCAGGCCAACCCGGTACAGGTCTGTGACGAGGTGATGCTGGCCGAGTACCAGGCACAGCAGGATGCAGCATCCAAACCCAGTGCGGAGCCGGCAACGGAGGAGGCCCTGTCGAGTGACAGCGCCGAGGCCGCCACTGAACAGACGCCACCGCCACTGCGCTGCGCCAAACGGGCCATCTCGGAGCAGAACTCCTATCTCATGAACTCCATGCTGCGCGATGTGGTCCAGTTTGGAACGGCACGCGCCGCGCGGGCGCTCGGGCGCAAGGACATTGCGGGCAAGACCGGCACCACCAACGATCAGCGCGACGCCTGGTTCAACGGATTCGACCACCACATAGTGGCCACCACCTGGCTCGGCTTTGACGACGTGGAACCACTCGGCCGTGGCGAGGTGGGCGGACGCGCCGCCCTGCCGGCCTGGATCGACTTCATGCGGGTGGCGCTCAACGGCGTCGAGGAGAAGGTCCCCGAGATGCCTCCTGGCATGGTCACCATGCGTATCGATGTCGACACCGGGGAACCGGTCGGCGCCGGTAGCGGCAATGCCATCTTCGAGGTGTTCGAAGAGAAGAACGCCCCCAAACCGCCGCAAGCCGGACCCGGCGGAAGACCGGGGCCGTCCTCCGGCGACGGCAATGTCACTCCGGCCGAGGACCCATTCTGACCTGATATGGCAAACGATAAGCGCGAACTACAGCGAAGGATCGCCTACGAAGCCGCCAGGATCATGACCGAGTACCGCTCGGACAATATCGCCCATGCCTGCCAGAAGGCAGCCGCAAAGCTGGGAGTCTCACGCCGTCAGCAGATGCCGACACGGGAAGAGGTGGAGGAGGCGCTGCGGGAGCAGCAGTGGTTGACGCGCGGCGAGGAGCAGCAGCAGGCATTGAGTCGTCTGCGCCGCAGTGCGCTGGAGGCGATGCAGGCGCTGCGACAGTTCGATCCGATACTGGTCGGATCGGTCTACCAGGGAACCGCCGACAGCAACAGCCGGGTCCAGCTTCATCTGTATGCCGACACTCCCGAAGATGTGCTGTTCGCCCTCAGCGACCTGAAGATCCCCTGGCAGGAGCGCCAGCGCACGCTCAGTTTCAGCAACGGCCGCCGCCTGGAGGTCCCCAGCTTCAACTTCACCGCCGACGGCGTCGCCTTCGAGCTGCTGGTGCTCTCCAGCGAGAATCCCCATGCAAAGCCGCTCGACCCGCTCGACAATCAGCCGATCCGGGGGGCCACCCTCAAACAGATGGGGGCCTTGGCCTAGCGCTTGTCCATGGGCACGAATTCGCGCCGCGGATAGCCTTTGTAGATCTGACGTGGACGGCCGATCTTCTGCCGCGGATCGTCCATCATCTCGAGCCAGTGGGCGACCCAGCCGACCGTTCTGGCGATGGCGAACATGACGGTGAACATGTTGTTCGGGATACCCAGGGCACGATAGATGATGCCGGAGTAGAAATCGACGTTGGGGTAGAGCTTGCGCTCGATGAAATACTCATCGTTCAGCGCGATCTCCTCCAATCGCTGGGCCAGTTCGAACATCGGATTGTTGGTATCGGCCAGCTTGGCCAACACTTCGTGGCAGACCTCGCGGATAATGCCGGCACGCGGGTCGTATTTCTTATAGACGCGATGACCGAAACCCATCAGTCGGAAGGGGTCGTCCTTGTCCTTGGCCTTGGCGATGTACTTGTCGATCTGCGAGACATCCCCGATCTCGTTGAGCATGTCCAGCACCGCCTCGTTGGCGCCACCGTGGGCGGGACCCCAGAGGGAAGCGATACCGGCGGCGATACAGGCGAAGGGATTGGCCAGTGAGCTGCCGGCCAGACGCACGGTGGAGGTACTCGCATTCTGCTCATGATCGGCGTGCAGGATAAAGAGCAGGTTCAACGCCTTCTCGGCGATCGGATCGACCACGTACTCTTCGCAGGGCGTGGCAAACATCATGTGCAGCAGATTGGCGCAATAGGAGAGGTCGTTGCGCGGATACATGATCGGTTCGCCGATGTTGTGCTTGTAGCTGGCCGCCGCGATGGTCGGCATCTTGGCAATCAGCCGGATCGCCGCCACCTGACGCTGCTCGGGATCGTTGATGTCCAGTGAGTCGTGATAGAAGGCTGACAGGGAGCCGACCACACCGACCATGATCGCCATCGGATGGGCGTCGTAATGGAAGCCGTCGAAAAAGTGCTTCAGAGTCTCGTTCAGCATGGTATGGCGATTGATCAGGTTGCGGAAATCCTGCAACTGACCCTCGGTGGGCAACTCGTTGTTGAGCAGCAGGTAGGCGGTCTCGATGAAGTCGCCGCTCAGGGCCAGTTGCTCGATGGGGTAACCCCGGTATTCCAGTATGCCGACCTCTCCCTGGATGAAAGTAATCTTGCTCTGGCAGCTGGCCGTTGACATGAAACCGGGGTCATAGGTGAAAACTCCGGCCTCGGCATAGAGCGAAGAGACATCGATCGCCGGCGGTCCCTGCACCGACTCCCTTACGGGTAACTTGATCGAAACCCCGGTCTCGTCATTGGTCAGGGTGAAATATTTTTGATTCTCTGCCATGTGTGTACTCCATGAGTTGCTACTGGCTAACCTGAATGATACGCACACAGCCGCCAGCGAACCATATCGCCGAAATATTCGTGCCGAGGACTACCCTTCACGCAGCTGCGGCGGCTGTTGCGGTCAATTGTCGTATCAGCGCGACCACGCAACGGGCAGGGCTGGCGGACGCATCGATTCATTCGGGCACAGGCGAGTCAACAGAGACAACCGCTGCCCGATTCTGCCAAGATCATGCCGGAGGAAATAGTCGCGGGAGGCCTGCAGGCTCCCAAGTTTTCGTGGCCATGAAGTCGTTACCCCACAGACCAGAATCCACCCATCCTCATAAATTATTTTTAGTTGGCCATTAAGTATAGGCCGGGATACCGACCAAAGATCAAGGGGCTTTTTTAAATAATCACTATTGTCTTTTGTAAGACGGGTCAGTGCGCGACACCGATCGCTCACCTGGAAAACCGACGCCGCACGGCTCCTGGAGCTACTCGAAAAAGAACTTCGCCTCACCGAACGCGGGCTTCAGCTGATCGAGCCAGGTCGCCGATGAATCAAACCGGGCAAAGAAGGGACGCTGCACCCATGCGGGATCGCGCGCCTGAATGAAACGCAGCACGAAAACCCGCTCCCCACGCACCTCGGCGACACCCTGGATCTCGACCTTCCCGGGTTGCGCGCTCATGCTCGGACCACGCGCCGTCCGAGCCAGCCCGGAGACCTGACGCATGGCATCACGATAGATTCGCCAGGCCCGGTGGAGCGGCACCTCGAAATGGTGTCGCGCGCCGGTATCCCGCTCCACAAACATGTAGTAGGGGATGATTCCCAGCTTGACCTGTTCGCGCCACAGCTCGACCCATGCCGCGGGGTCATCGTTGATATGCGCCAGCAGCGGGCCCTGGCTGCGGATCTCCGCACCCGCCGCACGCAGACGGCCGATGGCCGCGCGGGCGATCGCCGTACTCAACTCGCGGGCGTGATTGTAGTGCGCCATGATCGCTACATGCTTACCGGCAATCACCAGGTGGTGGAGCAGCTCGATAAGCTCCACCGCATCGTCGTCGGTGACGAAGCGCTGGGGCCAGAAGGTCAACGCCTTGGTCCCGATACGGATGGTGCGGACATGGCCGAAATCGGGATGCAGCAGTGGTTCCAGATAGGCCTTGAGCTGCTTCGTCTTCATCACCATCGGATCGCCACCGGTCACCAGCAGATCGGTCACCTCCCGATGGTCTCTCAGATAGTTGTGAAGGCGCTCGGCCTCGGTGGTGGCTATCCGCAGCGACTTGTCGCCGATGAATTGAGCCCAGCGAAAGCAGAAACTGCAGTACGAATGGCAGGTCTGGCCCTGACTGGGAAAGAAGAGCACGGTTTCACGATACTTGTGCTGCAGGCCGGGTATCGCCTCACCCTGGTCGTCGAGCGGCAGGTTGAGCTCCATCTGGCCCGCCGGATGGGGATTGAGTTCGGCGCGGATCTCATCCGCCAGCGAGCGCAGTCCGGCCTTGTCCATTTCCGAGCGATGTGCCATGGCCATACGCTTGTAGTGAACGTCTTTGAGCATCCCACGCTGCGGAAAGACCAGCTGAAATATCGGATCGTCCGGCACCCGATCCCAGTCGATAAGCTGGTTGACGACGTAATCGTTGACCCTGAAGGGCAGCACCGAGGCCACCACCTGCATTTCGAACTGCAGGGACTCGGAGAGCCGTGCGACCTGCGGGATGGCCCTCAGATCACGCTGCGTATAGACCCTGAACCGCTCGTGATGCGACTCTAGATCCAGTGCATGGATGGGCATACGGCTGGCTGTCGATGTGTTTGGCATCTGACCCTCTCTGCGGCTGTCCCTGCTAGCGGTAAACACGTGCGAGTCGCCCACTGGGGCGGCTAGGCTGCGCTGCGGCAGCCGTAAAGTGGCATATCGACCCAGGGGGGGCGAAAAGGCTTGGCACCCTAACAAATATCCCCCCATATATCAAAAGGACCGAATACTGGCATCATGCCTAAATGCGATTAGAAATCGAGAAATTTGGTCTAAATTCGCGCATCATGCGGCAATTAGCTCGCACAGCACCGTCAAGTTCATGTGCCGCCGATATCCGACGAGGACATAATTATTACGAACTGTAAGTAATTTCACCCTCACCCAATCTGCTCAACCAACGGCTCTAGAGCAGCTTTCGGCAGCTTGTCTCAGGTAGAGGGGATGAGCGTAGCCAGGCAGTGCAGGCGTACAGGAATGATGGGCAGGAAGGCCGGTAGGGCTAGGATTTGTGCGCCGCACGATTCATAATACGCTTTATGGCCCCATAACAATTCTCGAAGGCCAAACCGACAGTTCACCAAAGGTAACACCATGAATCTGCACGAATACCAAGCAAAATCACTATTTGCCGAGTATGGCCTGCCCGTTCCTCAGGGCCAGGCCGTCTCCAGCCCCCATGAGGCCCGCGCCGCCGCCCAAGCTCTGGGCGGCTCGGTCTGGGTGGTCAAGGCCCAGGCCCACACCGGCGGACGCGGCAAGGCGGGCGGCGTCAAGCTGGCCCGCACCCTGGATGAAGTCGAGGCGGCGGCCGAGCAGATCCTCGGTATGACCCTGGTCACCAAGCAGACCGGACCCCAGGGGCTGCCGGTCCACCGGGTGCTGGTGGAGGAGGGCAGCGATATCGCCCGCGAACTCTATCTCGGCGCGCTGCTCGACCGGGCCAATTCCCGCATTGTCTTCATGGCTTCGGCCGCCGGCGGCATGAACATCGAGGAGGTGGCCGCCGAGACACCGGAGAAGATCCTCACCACCCTGGTCAACCCCGCCACCGGCATGCTGCCCTACCAGTGCCGCAAGCTGGCCTTCGGCCTGGGCCTGGAGGGAGACCAGATCAAGCAGTTCTCCAAGATCATGATGGGCCTCTACCGGCTCTACATGGACAAGGATGTGAGCCTGATCGAGGTCAACCCCCTGATCGTCACCGGCGACGGCAACCTGGTCGCCCTCGATGCCAAGATCAATCTCGACAGCAACGCGCTGTATCGTCAGCAGGCCCTGCTGGCCATGCGTGACACCAGCCAGGAGGACGAGAAGGAGGCCGCCGCGGCCCAGCACGATCTCAACTACATCACCCTCGATGGCACCATCGGCTGCATGGTCAACGGCGCCGGTCTGGCCATGGCCACCATGGACATGGTCAAACTGCACGGCGGCGAGCCGGCCAACTTCCTCGACGTAGGCGGCGGCGCAACCGCCGAGCGGGTCACCGAGGCCTTCAAACTGATTCTTTCCGACAACAAGGTGAAGACCGTGCTGGTCAACATCTTCGGCGGCATCGTGCGCTGCGACCTCATCGCCGAGGGGGTGATCACCGCCGCCCGTAATGTCGGCGTACAGGTCCCGGTGGTAGTTCGCCTCGAAGGCACCAACGCCGAGTTGGGACTGAAGATGCTGGAAGAGAGCGGACTCGATTTCATCACCGCCCTCGGCTTCACCGAAGCCGCACAGAAAGCGGTCGCAGCAGCGGCCTGAGCGGACAAGCAACAGGATCACGATCAACCATGAGCATACTCGTCGACAAGAACACCCGCGTCATCTGCCAGGGCTTCACCGGCAAACAAGGCACTTTCCACTCCGAGCAAGCCATCGCCTACGGCACTCAGCTGGTAGGCGGCGTTACCCCGGGAAAAGGTGGCCAGAGCCATCTCGACCGTCCCGTCTTCGACACCGTGCACGACGCGGTGGCAGAGACCGGCGCCGACGCCAGCATGATCTATGTGCCACCACCCTTTGCCGCCGACGCCATCATTGAGGCGGCGGATGCGGGCATCAAGGTCATCGCCTGCATCACCGAGGGCATCCCGATCCTCGACATGCTGAAGGTCAAAGAGGCACTCAAGTCCTATGAGGCCCGCCTCATCGGCCCCAACTGTCCCGGCGTCATCACCCCCGGCGCCT
>JBNLGI010000246.1:0-2517 GCA_050305975.1 Sedimenticolaceae bacterium
GGCAAGCCGCACCCTACACTTGAATTCACCGCAGGGTGCGGCTTGCCGCACCGATAAAGCTGCAACAACGATAGTCCAAAGATGAGAAAGAAACCCACCATCGAACTGCGCACCTCGCCCCACGCCCATGCCGGCGACGACGTGGTCAAGATCATGCGCAACGTGGTCCTCGCCCTGCTGCCGATCTGCGCCTTCACCATCTGGCAGTTCGGTCTCAGCGCCCTGGCCCTGCTGGCGGTGGTCACCGCCAGCTGTCTCGGCAGCGAGCGGCTGTTCAACCGCCTCAGCGACAAACCCAGCTCCCTGGGGGACTGGTCGGCCACCATCACCGGCCTGCTGCTCGCGCTGACCCTGCCGCCGGGCTTCCCGCTGTGGATGGGCGCGGTGGCCGGCTTCGTTGCCATCGCCATGGGCAAGGCCCTGTTCGGCGGACTCGGTATGAACGCCATGAATCCGGCCCTGATCGGTCGTGCCTTCGTCCAGGCCGCCTTTCCGGTGGCGATCACCACCTGGACCCCCGCCTTCTTCGAGGGCCGTTTCGCCAGCTTCGTGCCCACCACCCTGACGCCCCCCTTCCTGCAGGCGCCCGCCATCGGCGACTGGGTCGCCTCGGTCAAGGTGGACGCCTTCAGCGGCGCCACCCCGCTGGCGCTGCAGAAGTTCGAGGGCATCCAGGCCGATACCCTGGACCTGCTGTTGGGCACCACCGCCGGTTCCGCCGGCGAGACCTCGGCTCTGTTGATCCTGCTCTGCGGCCTCTATCTGGCGGTGCGGCGCATGCTCGACTGGCGCATCCCGGTGATGGTGATGGTGGGCGCCGCCGCCACCGCGGGCGTCTTCTACCTGATCGACCCGGCCCAGTATCCCGATCCATTGTTCGTACTCTTCTCCGGCGGCCTCATGCTCGGCGCCTGGTTCATGGCCAGTGACATGGTCGGCTCGCCCGTAACCCCGCTGGGAGTGGTCATCTATAGCCTGCTGATCGGCGTGCTGACGGTGGTCATCCGCCTCTTCGGAGGCCTCACCGAGGGGGTGATGTACGCCATTCTGCTGGGCAATGCGGCCACCCCGCTGATCGACCAGCTCACCCAACCTCGCGTCTTCGGCGCGCAGAGGACGGGCAAATGAGTGACGGAAATATACTAAGTCCGCAAATGAACGCGAATGAACGCAAGCGGTTTTCTGCAAATCAATCTCTGCGTAGGGTGCGGCTTGCCGCACCGAATTGCCCGGGAGATGTCGTGATACGGTGCGGCAAGCCGCACTCTACGCTTTCATCGAGCATGTGCGGTCAATTGCGGTCATTTGCCAACCCGAAATTTTCTCTGGGGTGCCTCGCATGAGCAGTACCGAAGCCGAAGCGATGCAGCGGCCCGCCACCCCGGCCGGACCGATGATCCGCACCCTGATGGGCATCGCCGTGGTGTCGGGATTCCTGGTGGTGCTGGCCTATCAGCTGACCAAGCCGATCATTGCCGAGAACCAGCGCCGCGCCATCGAGGCGGCTGTGTTCCAGGTCATTCCGAGCGCGGTCACGCGCAAGGACTACGTCATCGGCGACCAGGGGCTGGTTGCAGTGACACCCGAGGCCCCCGCCGACGGCATCCCGGTTTATGCCGGCTACGACGCCAACGGCAGGCTGCTGGGCGTCGCCGCCAATGCCGCCGCCCAGGGCTATGCCGACATGGTTCATCTGCTCTATGGCTACGATCCCGACTGTCAGTGCATACGCGGCATCAAGGTGCTGAAGCTGGCGGAGACCCCGGGCCTGGGCGACAAGATCATCAGTGACGCCGGTTTTGTCGCCAACTTCCAACAGCTCGATGCCAGCCTGAACGCAGACGGCAGCGATCTGGCCAACGACATCGTCACCGTCAAACACGGCACCAAACAGCAGCCCTGGCAGATCGACGCCATCTCCGGCGCCACCATCTCCTCCAAAGCGGTGGGCAAAGCGCTGAACCAGTCGGCCAAGCAGGTGCTGCCAAGGCTGGCGCCGCATCTCGAACTGCTGCGAGACGCAGGCAAAGGTTCAGCCCAATGAGACGACGCCTGAATCCTGTGTCGTCTATGCTGGGTGGATTGACCGGGCGCAAGGCGAATCGGCAGGGCAATTGTTAATAATTGATATTTTGAGTTCGACCCTAGAATCATGGCCAAGAATACGCACGACAGCATCACCTGGGAGACCTTCAGCGAAGGCCTGTGGCGGGAGAACCCGGTCTTCGTCATGCTGCTGGGCATGTGCCCGGTACTGGCGGTGACCAACTCGGCCATCAACGCCCTCGCCATGGGCCTGGCCACCACCTTCGTGCTGCTCGCCTCCGGCACCCTGATCTCCCTGCTCAGACGCAGTATTCCGAAGCAGGTGCGCATCGCCACCTATATCGTCATCATCGCCACTTTCGTGACCATGGTCGACTACACCATCCAGGCCATCTCACTCGACCTCTACAATGCCCTCGGCGCCTTCATCCAGCTGATCGTGGTCAACTGCATCATCCTCGGCCGCGCCGA